>JBOGEA010000187.1:0-11307 GCA_050743205.1 Egibacteraceae bacterium
GTGTTTTATGAAAAGCTGAGCGGTTCAGGCGGACTTGTATCCGGGGACTCCCCCGGACCCCCTGGCCGCCTGAACCGCGCTCCGCTTCGCTTCGCCCGCAAGTCAAGGCTGCGGGTTCTCAAACACGTGCTCAGATGTGTGCCCGCCGGCTTCTGCGCTGCGGCACGGCGCGATGGGAGCGTTACTATGGCTTGCCCCGCTCCTATGAGTGCCGATCTTCTCCGCCAGCGCAGGCTGCCGGGCGGCGGTGGGCCGCCACCGGCGCGGTCGCTGCTGCTCACCGTGCTCGGCGAGTACGTCCTGGGGCTGGGCGAGCCCGTGTGGACCGCGGCGCTGGTCCGCGCCCTCGTCGCGCTCGGCATCCGCGAGAAGGCCGCCCGCCAGGCCATCGCCCGCAGCGCCGGCGCCGGCTGGCTCGAGCGTGACCGGGTCGGCCGGCAGGTGCGCTGGCGGCTGTCCTCCTTCACGCGCGAGCTGCTGTCCCGCAGCGCTGAGCGCATCTACGGGTTCGAGCCGGTCAATGGCGGCTGGGACGGCTGCTGGCTGCTGGTCATGGCGACGGTGCCTGAGGAGCGGCGCGACGACCGGCACCGCCTGCGGACACGCCTGGCCTGGGCGGGCTTCGGGTCGCTGGGTCAGGGCGTGTGGATCACGCCGCATGTCGCCCGCGAGCGCGAGGCGCGCGAGGCGCTCGCCGCCATCGACTCATCGGCGCGCGCCACGTCGTTTGTGGCTCGCCACGGCCAGATCGGCGACGAGGCCGAGCTGGTGGCGGAGGCGTGGGGCGGCCACGACGCCTTGGCGCGCCACTACACGGACTTCATCGACGAGTTCGCCGCGCGGGAGCCGAGCGGCTCGGCCGAGACGTTCGTCGCCCAGACCCACCTTGTGCACGAGTGGCGGAGGTTCCCCTTCCTCGACCCCGGCCTCCCCGCCGCCTTCCTGCCCTCACCCTGGCCCGGCACCGACGCCCGCGCCCTGTTCACCGCCCGCCACACCGCCTGGTCCGCCCCAGCGCAAGCATGGTTCCGCGCCGGCAACGTGGGTTAGCCGATGAGGCCGCAGGCGATGCGGACGCCCGCGTTGCCCGTCCGGCCCGTCAGATCCACAGCGTCCGGCGAGTTGGGCGTGTACTGCTCCGGTCCGCCGCCGATCGGGATGTTCCCCAGGTTGTCCGGCCCGTCGTGGAGGATCACCGCACGGCCCACGATGTCCGCCGGCGCAAGGATACGGCTGGTGCGGAACGTCATGGAGGCGGTGCCGTCGCGCGTGACGAGCAGCGGCGGCATGTCGCCGAGGTGGTCGGCATGCGCTTGAGGGTCGGCCCGCCAGTGCCCGTCAGCCGAGACGAACCACGTCATCGGGTCAGCGTTGGGGTCGGCGACGCAGCCCTCCCCGTTCGCTGGATCGTCGTTCGCGTGGATGTGGAAGCCGTGGAACGCGTCGGCGGCGGTCACGCCGTCGGGGACGGTGACATTCACGCGGACCATCGTGGCGCCGGCCTCTTCGAAGAACTGGACGTCGCCGATCTCGGCGCCGTCGGCCGCCCGCAGCTGGGCGCTCGCGAAGGGCTCGCCCGCGCTCTGGGACGCGGGCGACGCGCAGGCCGCCGCCAGCGCCACCGCCACCGCGGGGACGAGCAACCGGCGAATCGTGCTGATCATTTGAGCTCTCCCAAAGCGGCGGCAGCCCGGACGTTGCCGTTCCGCGATCCTCAGCGGTAGGTCAGGATCGAGACCCTGTCGAACCTGAGAACATCGCGGGTGTCGAGCAAGGCCGCAACGCCCGCCGTGGCCGAAGATGTGAAACGATCTCGCTTCGTTTGTCGGGTCGCAGAAAGGCCTGCATCTTCGCTGACGCATTTCACGGTGCAGCGAAGTTCTGACGAAGAGTGATTTCCGCCAACATATCCCCCTTACCCGCACAGATCCCCGAAACGAATAACTCAGGGTGGCACCCGCCAGCAAATACCGTATCCATCTCAGCGCAGACCGTCAACGAGAGTTGCTTCAAAGGGTCGGTGCGGCGCGCGGGGGCGCGGCGGTCGCCATGGCCAGGGCGCACAGGTCCGGCATGACGGAGCCGTAACACATTGAAAACATGGCGTGCTGTGGGAGGAAACGTCTGTTTGCTGTGCTGTCGTCAGGGCCGCGTCCAAGTTGGGAGGTAGCGGTGCCATGATGGAGTTCGAGCTGGGTGGCGATCACAGGCGGACGCTTGTGGTGGTCGGCAACGGCATGGTGGGACACAAGCTGCTCGAGGTGCTCGTCGAGCGGGGGGCCACCGCCGAGTGGGACATCATCACTTTCTGTGAGGAGCCTCGGCTCGCCTATGACCGCGTGGGCCTCAGCTCGTTCTTCACCGGCGTCACCGCCGAGGAGCTGTCGCTGGTCTCGCCCGGGTTCTTCCACCAGGTCGGGCTGGAGGTCCACGTCGGCGACGCGGTGACGGCCATCGACCTGGGGGCGACGACGGTCACCTCGGCCAAGGGCGTGCAGGTCGCCTACGACGCCCTGGTGCTGGCCACCGGCTCGTACCCCTTCGTTCCGCCGGTGCCCGGCAAGGACGCGACGGGCTGCTTCGTCTACCGCACCATCGACGACCTGGAGGCCATCCGCGACTACGCCGCCGGCTGCCGGGTGGGCGCCGTGGTGGGCGGTGGGCTGCTCGGCCTTGAGGCCGCCAACGCGCTGCGCAACCTGGGCTTGGAGACCCACGTCGTGGAGTTCTGCCCCCGGCTGATGCCCATGCAGGTCGACGACGGCGGCGGCGAGGTCCTGCGCCGGCGCATCGAGGCGCTGGGCGTGATCGTCCACACCTCGATGGCCACCAGCGAGGTCCTGCTGGACGACGGCGGCCGGGTCACCGGCATGCGCTTCAACTCCGGCGACGAGCTGCCCGTCGACATGGTGGTGTTCTCGGCCGGCATCCGCCCGCAGGACGCGCTGGCCAGAGCGGCTGGCCTGGAGATGGGCGAGCGGGGCGCCATCGTGGTCGACGACGCCTGCCGCACGTCCGACCCGCGCGTCTACGCGATCGGCGAGTGCGCGCTGTCCGGCGGACGCATCTGGGGTCTGGTGTCGCCCGGCTACCAGATGGCCCGGGTGGTCGCCGACCGCATCCTCGGCGGCGAGGCGACGTTCACCGGCGCCGACATGTCCACCAAGCTCAAGCTGATGGGCATCGACGTGGCCAGCTTCGGCGACGCGTTCGGCGCGACGCCCGGGGCCGAGGCCGTCACGTTCGCCGACCCGGTCAACAACGTGTACAAACGCCTGGTCGTAGGCCCGCCTGTGGCGTCCCCGTCTTCGTCGCGGCGCAGACCGAAAGCGCCGATCCGGCCGGTGATCGGCGGGGTTCTGGTGGGCGACGCGTCGATGTATGACACGTTGGTGCAGATGGCTCGGGGCGACATGCCCACCCCGGAGCATCCTGAGGAGCTGATCTTCCCCGCCCGCGCCAATGGCGGCCCCCCCAAGGTCGGCATCGACGCCCTGGCCGACACCGCGATGATCTGCTCGTGCAACAGCGTCAGCAAAGGCGCGATCTGCGCCGCCGTCGCGGGCGGCTGCGCCGACATGGGCGCCCTCAAAGCCTGCACCAAAGCCGGCACCGGCTGCGGCGGCTGCGTGCCGCTGGCCACCGAGCTGCTCAAACACGAGCTGCGCAGAGCCGGCGTCGAGGTCCTCAACCACCTGTGCGAGCACTTCGCCTACACCCGCCAAGAGCTGTTCGACATCGTCCGGGTCCACCGCCTGTCCACCTTCTCCGAGGTCGTGGGCGGCTACGGCACCGGCCGCGGCTGCGAGATCTGCAAGCCGGCCGTGGCCTCGATGCTCGCCTCGATGTGCAACGGCTACATCCTCGACGGCGAGCAGGCCACCCTGCAGGACACCAACGACCACTTCCTGGCCAACCTCCAACGCGACGGCACCTACTCGGTCATCCCCCGCGTGCCCGGCGGGGAGATCACCCCCGACCAGCTCATCACCATCGGCGAGGTCGCCAAAGAGTTCGGCCTGTACACCAAGATCACCGGCGCCCAGCGCATCGACCTGTTCGGCGCCCGCGTCGACCAACTGCCCCACGTCTGGCGGCGGCTGGTCGACGCCGGCATGGAGTCCGGCCACGCCTACGGCAAAGCCCTGCGCACGGTGAAGTCGTGCGTGGGCACGACCTGGTGCCGCTACGGGGTCCAGGACTCCGTCGGCCTGGCCGTCGAGCTGGAGCTGCGCTACCGCGGCCTGCGCGCCCCCCACAAAGTCAAAGCCGCCGTGTCCGGCTGCACCCGCGAGTGCGCCGAGGCGCAGGGCAAAGACTTCGGCGTCATCGCCACCGAGAAAGGCTGGAACCTCTACGTCTGCGGCAACGGCGGCATGAAGCCCCAGCACGCGGTGCTGCTGGCCGCCGACCTCGACAAACAGACCATCATCCGCTACATCGACCGGTTCTTTATGTTCTACATCCGCACCGCCGACCGTCTGGAGCGCACCGCCGTGTGGTTCAACAAGCTCGAGGGCGGCATCGACCACCTGCGCAAGGTGATCATCGACGACAGTCTGGGCATCTGCGCCGACCTGGAGGCCGACATGGCCCGCCACGTCGCCACCTACGAGTGCGAGTGGAAAGCCACCATCGAAAGCCCCGAGCGGATGCGCCGGTTCCGCACCTTCGTCAACTCCGACGAGACCGACCCCAACCTCGTCTTCATCCCCGACCGCGGCCAGCACCGGCCCGCCTACCTGCATGAGAAACCTGACCCCGCCCTGCTCGCCGCCGGCCAGGCCCCGGGGCGGTGACGGCGGTGGCCGACACCGACGTGCGCGTATGGGTCGACGTCTGCGCCCTGGACGACATCGTCTGTGACCGGGGCGTCGCCGCCCTGGTCGGCCGCTACCAGGTCGCAGTCTTCCGCGTCGCCCCCGACGACGAGCTGTTCGCGCTGTCCAACTACGACCCGTTCAGCAAAGCCTTCGTGCTGTCCCGCGGCATCGTCGGCTCCAGAGGCGACCGCCTCAAAGTCGCCTCACCCATCTACAAACAGAGCTTCGACCTGCGCACCGGCCACTGCCTCGACGACCCCACCGTCACCATCCCCACCTACGACGTCCGCGTCATCGACGGCCGCGTCCAAGTCGCCCACCCCTGACCCTCACATCGTCGGGCAGCCTGCCATAGTCGCAGCGGGGCGGAGACCTCGTGTTGACGTTGGCTGACCCACGAGTGTCAGCGGGTGAGCCAGTGGAGGATCGACTTCGGCTCGTCCTGAGGATGATCCGTCAAGAACCGCGTCAGCGCATCCACCAGTGGGCCGATGAAGCGCTCGCCATGCCGCGGGAACGCGCGGTTTGTCGTGAGCACGAGTCCGTAATGAACCATCCCCGGGCCTCTCGTCTCGACATCGAATTTGAGGAAGTCTCGAACGTTCTCAGTGACGACGGCACGCTCACGTGTTTGCGCTTCTGCGAACAGCTGCGCGTCTGGAAGTTGGCGAAGATCTGCATACTCTTGAACAGCAATGACGTCATATCGCCGCTGGCAGAGCGCCTCCGCGATCGTGGCAGGGAACATCTCGTCAAGAAGCAGCCTCACGCCAGCAGCCGCTGCTCGGCTTCCCAGGCCGCCCGGGCGTGTTCGGTGGCGAGGTAGTTCGCCTCGATCCGCTCGTCGATCTCGTCCGGGAACTCTGCGCAGTAGCGGACCGCCACGCGGACCTCGGCTTCGGTCAGGTTGAGCCACCGCGCCGTTTGGGCCACCGCCTCGTCGCCGCGAGCATCGATCGACCGCAGCACGTCGATGACCTCCCAGACGTCAGGGCCTCGCAGGAGCGCCGCGCGGCGCCCAGTGGGTCCTGGTCGGAAGATGATGCCTGGGTGGCCTTCCAACCGTAAACCTTCCTCGACCAGCCGGGCGGCCATCGCGGAGACGGGTTCGCCCAGGTCCTTGGACAGCGCCCGGAGTCTGGCCGCCACTCGGGACGGAAACCGAACCGAAATCACATCGCTCATGACGACAGTGTAATCGGATGTGCCCAACGACTCCGATCCGGGCCGCCTTGGCGCTGGAAACCCGCCGATGGGGAGCCTCGAGCCAAGCGGGGAGAAGGCTGGGCCCGCGACTGCGGCCAGCGCCGGCCCGCCTACCCGCACGAAAACCCCGGCTCTTGGTATGCACCCGTAGGTGGTGCCGCCAGTCCTCCTGACGCTCCAGGGCGGTGTGCACTTCCGGGCGAATGAGCAGTTCCAGCCATATCTGTCACGATGTGCTCATCTCCAGGCCTGCTCCCAGCACACAACCTCCCCCGACGTTGACGGATTCCGTCCGCGGTCGCTCGGAGGATCTGGATCGTGGCCTCAAGGCATCTAGCTCGGGACGTGGATGAGTTGGCGGCGGACGGCGAGGATGAGCTGGGCCAGGCCGATGACGCTGAAGGTGGTGAGGGCGGCGAGGCCGAGGGTGGCGACGAGGTCGGCGTGGCCGGCGAAGACGCCGCCGAAGTGGATGCCGGCTGAGCAGAGGATCACGCGCATCGCCCGCTCGCCGACGGTGACGACGCCGACATCACCCATGCCGGCGTTCGCCGCGCGTGCCCGGATGTACTCCAGCAGCCCGAACGCGATGCCGGCCGCGATGGCCAGGGCGGGCGGGCCGCCGACGGAGACGACCGCGAACAGGTAGATCACGTCGTTGACCCGGTCGACGGCGCTGTCGAGCACGTAACCCCAGCGGGTGGCGCGGTCGGTGAGCACGGCGACGCAGCCGTCGATGCCGTCGCCCAGGCCGCTCGCCACCAGGATCCACCCGGCCAGGATCGGCCAGCGCCCCCCCGCGGCGGCCGGCACGAAGACCGCGAACGCCAGCCACACGCTCCACAGCGTCACGACGTCGGGCAGCACCCCGCGCGCGGCGAGTGGGCGCGCGATCCAGTACGACAGCGCGAGCCAGCCCCGCACCCACGGGTTGCCGCGCGGGTCGTAGCCGCCGTGCAGCGCCCGCCAGCGCTCGAAGTACCCCTCGCGGTCGGGGATCGGCCCCTCGGGCCGGCGGGCGGTGGCCAGCGCGAGCGCCCCGAGCAGCGCGGCGGCTGCCAGCAGCGCGACGAGACCGGTCATTCGTGAGATGGTACGGCTCTGCAGGCTCGGCCTACGACGAAGACTGGAGTGCGACGATGCGGATCGGGCTGGGGATCGGCTTCGCGGGCGGGGTGATGGACAGCGTGCTGCCGCTGGTCGAGCACGCGGACCGCATCGGCGTCGACTCGGTGTGGGCGGCGGAGGCGTACGGGTCGGACGCCGTCACGGTGCTCGCCTACCTCGCGGCCCGGACCCAGCGGATCAAGCTGGGCGCCAGCATCCTGCAGATCCCAGCGCGGACCCCGGCGAACACGGCGATGACCGCGATGACCCTGGACGCGCTGTCCGGCGGGCGGGTGCTGCTGGGCCTGGGCATGTCGGGACCGCAGGTCATCGAGGGCTGGCACGGGGTGCCGTACGGCAAGCCGATCGGGCGCACGCGGGAGTTCGTCGAGATCGTGCGCATGGCGGTCGCCCGGGAAGCGCCGCTGGAGCACGAGGGACAGCACTATCAGATCCCGTACAAAGGCCCCGATGCGACCGGCCTGGGCATCCCGCTCAAGTCGATGCTGCACCCAGTGCGGACCCGGATCCCGATCTACCTCGCTGCGCTCGGCCCGCGCAACGTCGCGCTGACCGGCGAGATCGCCGACGGCTGGCTGCCGGTCTTCTACTCGCCAGAGAGGGAGTCGATCCTGGTCGAGCCCCTCGACGAGGGCCGCGCCCGCGCCGGCCGCGACCCCGCGGACATCGACGTCGCCGCGATCGTGTCAGTGGCGCGGGGCGACGACCTCGACGCGTGCCGGGACGAGCTGCGCCCCAACCTGGCCCTGTACATCGGCGCGATGGGCGCCCGGGGCTGCAACTTCTACTTCGACCTGATGTGCCGCTACGGGTTCGAGGAGGCCGCCCACCGCATCCAGGACGCCTACCTCGACGGGCGCACGCGCGAGGCCATCCAGGCGGTGCCTGACGCCCTGGTCGACGAGCTGACGCTGGCCGGGCCGCTGGAGCGGATCATCGACCGCCTCGACGCCTGGAAGGCCTCCCGCGTCACCACGCTGATCCTCGGCACGAGCGACCCTGAGGTACTCGAAGCCGCCCTCTACGCGTAGCCGTCGCTGGGGGCGCGATCAGCCCGCAAGCGCTGGTTCCCCGCCGCTGCGTGTCAGAGCGCGCGCGGCGGCCCATCCGTAGAGGCCGGCCGCGAGGACGCTCGTCACCACCAGCACGTAGATCCACGCCGCGACACCCCATCGCACCTGCTCAGAGAACCTGGCCAGCGCGCCGAGCTGGAGCGCGCCGAACACGGCGTAGGTGACCGCGCCAGTCCGCAGGCGGGCGAGGTCGCGCTCCCAGATGGCAAGCGCCGCCGCGACGCCCAGCGCGATCAGCCAGGCCCCGACCGCGCGCCCGGTGAGCGGCGTCAGCGTCCATGGCCACACCGGGCCGACCGTCGCGGGGGCTAGGAACAGCCCGGCGCCCGTCACCGCCATCACGGCGCCCTGCACGCCCAGCAGCCAGGCAAGCCAACGCGACAGCGTTAGCCGCTGAGGCGGGTCCGAGCCTGGCATTCGCGCCTGCACAGCCAGGAATGCGAGCATGGCCAGCGGCACGGCCACATAGACGACCAGCCAGAACCAGGCCACAAAGCGCGGGAAGGCGTCTGGGGCGCCGAAATGGAACCGGTCGAGGTGCAGCAGCGTCGCCAGCAGCGTCAGCACCACGAACACCAGGATCGTCAGCACGCCCAAGCGCGCGTTGGCCCAGGCGCGCTCGCGCCTGGCGAGCGTCACCAGCACACAGCCCGCGCCGAACCCGCCGCCGAGGAAGGCGGCAGTGATCGGCGGTGAGATCGTCCAGGCGAAGTAGCGGTCGGTGAGCTCGGCGAGGCCGTAGAGCACGCCGACCGCGAGGAGGGTGAGAAGCCCGAAGACGGCGAGCAGCGCGCGCATCTCGCCGGTGACGGGCCGGACGGGGAGCCGCGGAACGCTCATCGCAGGGCCATTGGGATATTCGCTGACATTGAGGTGACTCCTTCATCGATTGTGGGCAACTTGGTCGCTGCTGTCAGTGAGAAGGAGCGGCCAGGCCTCCATGCTGATGCGGCCACCGCGAAACACGCGGCGCTGGCCAGACCGCCGACGCTGGGAAGCGCATCGCACGTCATGACCCCGACGCCGGTGCGAGCGCGCCCCAAACGCCCGGAGCCGCTCCACCGCCCTCGGACCGCGGCCGGTGCGGCGGCCGAGCCCGGTACTTCACATCTTGCGCGGACGGCAGGAGGGCGAGTAAGGTGAACTAAGGTGAACTTTAGCGCCCCTGCCCCCAGCGTTCGCCCCGTCGAGACCGACCACGTCGCGCGGGTCGCCGCGCCACCTCTGGAGGCCACGCTCGCCCGCGTCTCGGCGAGATCGGCGCGCTGGGCGGTGAGGATCGGATGGCCTGCGGAGCCATACTGGCTTGAGGCGGCGACGATCCGCGAGCGACTGGACGGGCTGATGGCTGCCATCGGCGTGCGCTACCGCACCACCGACCAAGCTGTGACCGGTACGTTCCTGCTCAACACCTACGTCCGGGCCATCGTCGGGCCAGCGCTCGCCAGCCTCGCCACCGAGCGGCGGGTCCCGGATGTGGCGCCTGACAACGTCGCGTTCCGGTTCGGGCCTGACGGGATCGTCCAAGAGCTGGCGCTGGCGGCGCCTCGCTTCGCCGCGCTGCCCGAAGATCCAGACGCCGACCATCCTGACGCTACGATCCTCGCCGACGTCACCGCGCTGCGTGGGTGGCTGCGGGAACGGCTGCTCTGCGGGCACCTCGCCGACCTCGTGCCGCTGCTGCGGGCGCGTACGCGCCGGGGGCCGAGGGCCCTGTGGGGCACCGCCTCTGACATGTGCTCCGGCGTCTTCGCGATCCTCGCGGAGGCGGAGGGCAGCGTGAAGGCGGCGGAGGAGCTGGACGCCGAGTCCCGCGCCTTCTTGGCGACCGGGCCACCGCTCCTCGTCGGGCCACCGCTGTGCCCGGTCATGCACGCTGGCGGGATGGCGGCGGGCCGCCAGCGCCTCACCTGCTGTCTCGCCTACCGCCTGCCCGATTACGAGATGTGCACGAGCTGCCCCGGCGTCCACCCCGCGGAGCGCGAGCGCCGCCTCCGCGCCCAGCTGGAACGCCACGAGGAGCTGTAAGCGGCTTTTGCCATCCATCCATGGGTAGCTGGCCTCAGCGGGTGGTGGCGACAGCGCTCCGGCCGGGGACGGACCGGCAGCTTTCCGTCGGATGGAGTCTGTTGAAAATCTCACGGGCCCGCTAGCCGAGGCGCTCGAGTCAAAGATGCAGTAATCCTGGCGAATGTGAAGGAAAGCTGCACATCAAGCCCGACAGCGCGCGCCTGACCCGCGGTTTTCCTCCGAATGCGGAGGAAAACCGCAGTGTGTGGCGGCGGCCGGCGACGCCGCCCATTTCGCACCGTGTCAGGAGATCTGGATTCGACGGTGAGTCGCCAGTCAGTGACGCCATGGAGGCCTGCGCGCGCTGATGTGCGTTTTCGGGCGCATGTGCGATTGTGGGCGTAGTCGCCCGCGATTGCACATGCGTTCCGCCGTCATCCACCGAAGACCCAACGCGCAGTGCGGCCACGCGCAAAGACACGCACTATCACCTCATGGCACACATACCAGGAACTCAAACACAACAGACGTACGCCGCAGCCGCCCACTTCGTCGAGCAGGGGCTCGTGAATCCAGGCAGCCTGTTCACCCCAGACCTCCCTGTGTGGACGCCCGACACGCTTGCGGATCTCCACCAGCGGCATGTGACAGCCAACGACACGAGCGGTGGGTTCGCCGAGCGGTGGGCACGCCGGCTGGCGGGCGCACCGGCGGCCACCGTACGCCTCGCGGCCGAGCTCGCCTTCGTCCACGTTCTGTTCGCCGCCGACCTGAAGCATGAGAGCAAACGTCGTCTCATCACGGCGACGCTGGGGCGCTCCTCTGATTCGCCACACCTGCCCCCTGCACTCGACGCCGCGCTCGACCGGGGCTTGGCAGGCACGGGAGTCGCGTTCAAGCTCCGTCGAATGTCCCAGCTCGGCCTTTTGATCACCGCCGCCTTCCAGTGGTGGCAGCTTCCCGACCTGGACCGCAAGGCAGCCCTGAGCAGCCCATGGGCGTTCAAGCTCTGGCTGTTCTCACTGCCGGTCGACGGCGCCTTCGCGCAGCGAGAAGCGCTGCTGCAC
>JBOGEA010000188.1:0-11217 GCA_050743205.1 Egibacteraceae bacterium
GCCCCGGCCTGTATGGCCGGGGCACCGCGTCACGACTGGGCCGTATCAGCCCTGGTGTTGGAACTGGCGCGGATCAGGGGCAGGCGCCAAGCGAGCTGACCCGATCGTTCCAGCCGTTGTCGGTCAGATTCCAGATCTCCCGACACGGTGCGATAATCGGTGCGGTGTCGCCGGCCGGCGGCTCGACCACAGGTTTCCGTCGAATCTGACGGAAACCGGCGGGGTCAACTCGGCGAGGCAGCGGCTCGACCACAGCTTTCCGTCGCAACTGACGGAAACCTGCAGCCGACGCGGCAGCCCAGGCATACGGCCCTCGCCGAACCGTCTTACGCGCGCCGCCGCCGCATGGGGCTTCTCGCAGCCTGGCCGCGGCGCCGTCCCGCTCGTGGGCTGACAGCTCGACGCCCTCGCCAGCACCCACCGACCTGGCGTGATCGATCGCGGCCAGCCCAGCGCTGAGCTGGCGCTGGAGGCCGTGGAGGGGCGAGACCTGTTGCGTGTTGAGTCAAGTCTGGCGGGTCGGGCTGCACGCGTCGCGGGTCACGTCGGGCAAAGTTTTGTGCTGGATCCGCGCAGCATGCTGCGCGGATCCAGCACAAAACTGCGGCTAACTCCGCGCGCTGCCGCCCCTCCCGTCCATGACTCGTCGGGCTGGGGCGAAGCCCCGTTAGCCCATATCCGCTGCGCCGGTGGCGTCCGACACCTGTCCAGGATCGCGGCCCACCACCCGGTGGTGGCAGCCGCCACAGCGGCCGACCTGGATGTCGTAACGGGTCACATACGTGACGATGACCGGGGGATGTCCTCCACATACTGGCAGGTCATGGCCTCGACGGTGACCGAGCCGCCGCAGTCTGGGCAGACCGCCGGGGCGGGCACGGCCACAATGTCGTCGATAATGGTCGGGCACCGCGCGGTGCGCTTTGCGCCCGTAGTTCTCGCCCGCCTTACGCCCAGGCCGTTTCGGAGGGGCCTTGGGCAGCCGTGTGACTCCAAGTCGAGGACCCCGCCCCCACGCCCGCTGATACTTGGGTCATCCCCTGCTGATGGCCGAGCAGTGCCTCACGCGCCCTGTCGCAGGTCTCGTTTATCATCTCGATACATGACGCGAGATTGCTCCACACAGCGACTGCAAGAACACTCGCTTCGGGCGGATGCTCGCACTCCTTCTGTGCTTATCGGCGCTCCAGCGGAACGCGTCGTTGCGCTGGCCCTTCAGCTTGGGGCAGATCAGGTAGAGGGTTGGTCTGACGCCGAGCTTCGGCTCGCGCAAAGTGCAGATGAGCACCCCGCCGAGCTTGCGGAACTCGTGGCCGTCGAGGGACAGATGCGGCTCGGGCAGGACCCATTGGGCGCTGTGGTCATGAGTCTGTCCCCCCAGGTCCGACGACCCCTCGGCGTAACGTACACGCCGCAGCCGATCATCGACTCTATGGTGAGATGGGCCAGCACTGCTGGCAACCCAACCAGGGTGGTGGATGCGGGCTGTGGATCCGGCCGGTTCATTGTTGCAGCGGGACAAATATTTCCAAACGCCCAGTTGGTCGCTGTCGACTTCGACCCCCTCGCCTGTATTCTGACCAGGGCGGCCCTGGCAGTCTCGGGGATGGCTGAGCGTTCGCGTGTCTTGAACCAGGATTATCGGCAGCCGCTGCCGCGGCAGGCGGGACCCACCCTATTCATCGGCAACCCCCCTTACGTGCGCCATCATCAACTCGGCGAATCGTCGAAGCGATGGCTTGCCATGACCGCTCACGACTATGGTTATGCTGCAAGCAAGCTGGCCGGTTTGCATGTTCACTTTTTTCTCGCCACTCTCCAGCATGCGTCACGGTCAGATTATGGAGCGTTCGTCACCTCCGCAGAGTGGTTGGACGTCAATTATGGCCGTCTTGTTCGAGAGCTGCTGCTTGGAGGGCTGGGCGGCACGGCGATCCACCTGGTGGAGCCTGAGGCTGCGCCCTTCGAAGGTACAGCCACAACTGCTGCTATCACTTGTTTTCATGTCGGCGAGAAGCCCCCGACCGTCCGCCTGCGTCGTGTGAAGTCAATTGATGAACTTGGTGCGCTTGAAGGAGGCAAGCCCGTTCGAAGATCCCGGCTCGCTGAAGCTGATCGCTGGACCATTCTCACTCGCGCGCCTGATCGCACTCCCGAGGGCTTCGTTGAGTTGGGAGAATTGTGTCGGGTGCATCGGGGCGCCGTAACAGGGGCCAATGCTACGTGGGTGACGTCTCCGGATGATCGGTCCTTGCCTCTCTCCGTGCTCTTCGCTTCGGTGACGCGCGCTCGCGAGCTGTTCGCCGCCGGCGCTTGGCTTGAGTCAGCGCATGGGCTGCGAGCCGTCATTGACATCCCCAGTGATCTTGATGTCCTCGACTGCGACGACAAGCAGCTCGTCGAGAAATTTCTGCGCGCAGCGCAGCGCAACGGAGCGGCCGACGGTTATATAGCAAGGAATCGGAAGCCGTGGTGGAAGGTCAGACTGCGGGAGCCTGCTCCGATCCTTGCCACCTACATGGCTCGCCGGCCCCCCACGTTCGTCAGGAACCTGGTGGACGCGAGGCACATCAACATAGCCCACGGTCTGTATCCACGCCAGCACCTGCCCGCCACGGCTCTTGATCGGCTGGCTGCAGCCCTCCGCAACACCGTAACACAGGACCAGGGTCGTACTTACGCGGGAGGTCTAACCAAATTCGAGCCACGGGAGATGGAACGCCTTCCCGTACCCGACCTCTCCTTCTTGCTCTGACCATGGCCGTGCCCGCTCCCAGGTGGACCCCTGATCACCTCGAATCGCAGCGCCAGTTGGCCGTCGAGTACTTCCGCGAAGAGCGGATGCGTGAGCCTCTGGAGGCCTATCTCTGGGTCTTTGAGCGTTATCGCTCTGCTGTGGAAAACCTGTTGGAGTTGACCACCGATCTCTCCACTATCAGAACTGCGGCCGTGGAGGTCTTGACAGATCCGGCCCTTCAAGAGACCGCGCGCTATCTCACCGGTCCTCCGATTTCTACGGACGACCTCAAGATCCTCACCGAAGTCTCACTTGCAAAAACCCGGCTCCAGAGCGATCCCGACATGGCTCGTCGGATCATCGACACCATACTGGATGGTTTGGATCGAAACCGTTTTCCATGGGTGGGAGAGAATCGAGGGCCTACAGAGGCAGAGCGCCAAGCGGCTGTGGTGGCGTCTGCGGCCCTGATGGCTTCTCAGCGAATGCGCACCGCCCGGGCCAATGAGTCGAGTGGTAAGCAGGAGGCGCAAGTTGCAGAAACGCTCCTCAGCCAGGGCTTCACAGAGGTCCCAGTTCGTACGGTGAACACGCTGGCGGAGGCGCCGAATCGGGGAGAGTTCTGTCGGGAAGCGCTGTGTGGTTCACGCAAAGCCGATCTCATTATCTGCCTATGGGATAACCGCGTCATGCCATGCGAGTGTAAGGTCAGCAATTCCTCGACGAACTCCGTCAAGCGTCTGAACAATGATGCGGCAGCAAAGGCCGAGCAGTGGATCCGAGAGTTTGGAACAATGGGAGTTATTCCTACCGCCGTACTCTCAGGCGTTTACAAGCTCCACAACCTCTTGCAGGCACAGGACGCCGGCTTAACGCTCTTCTGGGCTCACGACCTGCAGCAGCTGGCAGACTTCATCGACAGCACAAGGTAGCCGGGCGGTCGGTACGCGCGGGACCATAGCCCGCGGGAAGCTCGCCAGCGAGAAACTTTCGGCTCTTGGCATGCACCCGTGGGTGGTGCGAAGAGCCAAACTTTCCCCGATGAAAGCTTCTTGGCATGCTGGCCTCTCGTGGAAGGCGTAGCGGCTTCGGGTTTCGTCGGTCGGCAACGAGAGTTCGCGCGCTCGACCGTGAGCTGGACGTCATCCGAGAGCAGGGGCGGCCGGGCTCGTCCTCATGCGCGGGAGGCTGCAGGTCGGTAAGTCCACCATGTTGACGGAGTGGCTTGAGCGTGAGTTGCCGTCTGCGCCGTCGTTCCGGGCGGGGCGGCCAGCCGACTGCCACGACGCCCTCGCGCTGCTGGCGGCCACCCACGACCTCGGCGCCTCCTCGATCGTGGTCCTCGACGAGTTCCTGTATCTGGGCGCCGGGATCCCAGCGTCGAGGCCGCCCTGCGGAAGCAGCGGGACCGGCGCTTGAGCCGGTTGCCGCTCACGCTCGTCCTGGTCGGGTCAGACCTGGGAATGATCGCCGTCGACGTATGGAGCCGGAGCGACCTGCTCGGGTGGGCCGCTAGCCCGACTTTCCCCTTTAGAGGTGCGGTAGGTGGAAGAGTCGCTGGTCAGTGGACGGTTTGAGGGTCAGCTAGTGTACGACCTAACTATGTGGAGCGTAGACATCGAGGCCGAACAGGTCGTACAAGCGCTGTTGGGTGGGAGTCATGTCGGTGAGCATGCGTCGGGCTTTGGGCCGCCCACCGGTTGAGCGGTAGACCATGACGGTCTCCTGGATGCCCTCAGGGGGTCGAGCAGCTCACGCACGCTCATCGCCAGGTCCGCTTGGGCGGCATGGCGACGCAGCAGATGCGCGACCGCTAGCTGTTCTGCCGCCTGTTGTCGGCAGCCGCCGCAACACGTTCACTCACCACTGCAACCGGGCACCGCACGAACGGGTGGGATCCCTGCACCTTTAACCCTCCACCAGGACGTTCGCCCTGGAGCGTCAGGAGGACTGGTGGCGGCACCACCCACGGGTGCGCACCAAGAGCCGTTTAGACTCGGCGCTGTGAGTGCGGTCCGGCGATCTCAGGTGAGAGGGCAGCCTCCGCTGGGGGGCGGGGATCTCAGGGTGGCGGCGGGGGTCGATGTCGGCGGGACGTTCACGGACGTCGTGGTCATCGCGCCGGGAGCCCGGCTCAGGGCGGTCAAGGTGCCGACCACCCCGGACGACCAGGGCGAGGGTCTGCAGGAGGGGCTGCGCACGGCCCTCGGCGGTCACGGTGACGCGGCGCTCGTCGGCCATGGGACCACGACGGCGACCAACGCGATCCTGGAGCGCCAGGTCGCGCGCGTGGTGCTCGTGGTCACGCGGGGGTTCGCCGACGTGCTGGTGATCGGCCGCCAGGACCGCCCGTCGCTGTACGACCTGCGGGTGACGAGGCCAGAGCCGCTGGTCGCTCGCAGCCGCGTGGTGCCCGTCGCCGAGCGCACCGCGGCCGACGGCTCGGCGGTGCTCGAGCTGGACAAGGCCGAGATCGACCGGGTCGTGGCAGCGGTCGTGGCCTGCGATCCGCAGGCCGTCGCGATCAGCCTGCTGTTCTCCTGGGCAGGCTCGGGGCATGAGCGCGCGCTGTGCGACGCGCTGGCCGCCCGGCTGCCCGAGGTGCCGATCACGCGATCGAGCGTGCTGCTGCCGGAGTTCCGCGAGTACGAGCGGACCTCGACCTGCGTGCTCAACGCCGCGGTCGCGCCGGTGATGCGGCGCTACCTGTCCCGGTTGGCCGCGCGTCTGGCGAACAGCGCGATCAGCGTGATGACGTCCGGGGGCGGCACGGCGGGGCTGGAGTTCCTCGCCGAGGCGCCGGTCCACACGCTGCTGTCCGGCCCGGCGGCGGGGGTGGTGGCGGCCGCCGCCGTGGCCGGATCGGCGGGCTTCGCCGACGCGCTCGCGTTCGACATGGGCGGGACCTCGACGGACGTGTGCCTGATCACCGGCGGCCGACCCACGATCGCGGTTGAGGCCGAGATCGGGGGGTTCCCGGTGCGCACACCCGCGGTCGGCGTTCACACGGTCGGCGCGGGCGGTGGGTCGATCGCATGGATCGATTCGGGCGGGGCGCTGCGGGTGGGTCCCCGCTCCGCCGGCGCGCGGCCGGGGCCGGCGTGTTACGGGCTGGGAGGCCGCCAGCCCACGGTCACCGACGCCCACTGCGCGCTCGGTCACTTCGACCTCGACCGCCCGCTGGGCGGCGGGGCGCTGCGGCTGGATCCCGAGGCGGCCGAGCGCGCGTTGACGGCGCTGCCCGAGGGGCCCTCGGGCATCCTGGCGGTCGTGCGCGCCACGATGGCCAGGGCTCTGCGCCGCGTGAGCACCGAGCGGGGCGTCGACCCCGCCGGACTTGCGCTGGTCGCCTACGGCGGCGCGGGGCCGCTGCACGCGACCGCGCTGGCCCGAGAGTTGGGCTGCGCCGCGGTCGTTGTGCCGCCGGCGCCGGGGGTGCTCAGCGCGCTCGGGCTGCTGCTGGCCCCGCCCCGGCACGAGGCCTCGCGGACGGTGATGGCGTCGCCCTCAGACGACCTGTCGGCGGTGTGGTCCCAGCTGGAGGAGGCCGCGCGGGCAGAGTTGGCGCGCCAGGGCGCGGGGGGGCCGATCACGTGCGCACGCCTGGCGGACTGCCGGTACGCCGGCCAGTCCTATGAGCTGCGGCTGCCGGCCGGACCGGGCACCGATCTGGCCGCGACCCTCGCCGAGGCGCACCGGACCGCGTACGGCTACGCGCTGCCCGGCGAGCCCGTCCAGGTCGTGACGATCCGCGTCACAGCCGAGGGCCGCCCGGTCCTGCCCTCCGGTGTGCATGGCCTCGAGTGGGACCAGGGCCCGGCTCGCCCCGACCGCGAGCGGCGCATCGACGCTCGCCGCGGGCCGGTGACCGCGCGAGCGCTGGACCGCGCGTCCCTGTCGCCCGGCGATCGCGTGGCAGGGCCCGCGCTGGTCGAGCAGCCGGACTCGACGACCCTGCTGGCCTCAGGCGAGCAGGCGGAGGTCGACGCCGCCGGCAACCTCGTCATCCGCTGGTAGCCGCGCACGCCATCAGCCCAGGCGCAGGCCCATCTCGATGCCGGCCTCGTTCACCAGGGCGCGGAAGCGGGGGGTCGCCGCCGCGGCCGAGGTGTACATGATGCGGATGTCATCGGCGAGCCGGGGGACTCCGACCAGATCGATGCCCGGTACCGGGCGACCGCCGACCTTCGCGAGCGTCCGGCACTGTCCATCGCTGACCCCGGACGCGCCGAGCATCGTCGTGAGCCCGAGCCGCTCCGCGACCGCGACGCCGGTGGCGAGCAGGCGCAGGCCCAGGCCTTGACCTCGGTAGCCCGGGTCGACCGCCCACCCGCCGCCCTCGCTGACCCGACCGCGGTCCGTGCCGAGGGCGCGGAGCACGTCCTCCAGCCGCTGCGTGCCCAGGAGCCCCTCGCACACTCCGGAGTGCGCCGTGGCCAGCGCTATCACCCGGAAACAGCCGACGATGCCGTCGTCGCTGGACGCGATGACGTGGTAGGCGTCTCGGTCGCCCGGGTCAGGGTCGACGCAGCGGCCGTCGCCCGCCAGGAAGCCTGGACGCCGCCCGCTGTCGTAGAGCACCCGCCCGCGGAACGCCTCCACCTCGTCCAACCAGACGGGCCGGCAGCCCGGCGCTGGCGGGGGACAGACATCCCAGGCCAGCGCGGTCAGTGATGGGGCGGCGCTCATCCCACCGCCACAAGCGCCGCGCCGCCGCGCTCGACGCACTCAGTGAGGACACCGCGGTGCAGCGCCATGCGCAGGTCGGCGCAGCCGACCCGCACGCAGGACGCGCCCGCGCGGTGAATCCAGCCCTCGACCGGCTCGGTCATGGCGACGTCCAGGGCGCAGAGGCGAATGAGAGATGGCCAAAGGGCCTTCAGATCGGCCACTCCGACTGCCGGCGTGGAGCGGAACCGATCTCGAGCCGGCTGGACGCCAGCCTCGCACCGTTCGCTGCTCTCCATCGCGGGCCTCCCTTGCGTTCGCCTGAGGACTAGCCTGACCGATCTAGTCTCGCAGCGAAGCCCGCGAGATCCCAATTCAGGGGCGGCTCAGCGGTTTCGCGGCCCACCCGACCGGGTATCCCCTGGTTGGATGGATGCAATCGCGGTGCTCGTCGAAGATCATCGCGCGGTTAACCGCGCATTTTTACAGTACGAGGATCTCCCGGTCGACGCGTGCGCCGACCGGCGGGAGGCGGTCAAAGAGATCCAACGGCGCTTGACCGGTCACTACATCGCCGAGCGGCGGTTCCTTCACCCGGTGATCGCTGAGGCGATGCCGGAGGGCGAGGAGATCGTCGCCGAGGAGCTTCGCCACCAGCATGAGCTGGAGGGGCTCCTGCACGACCTCAGCGCCGACGGCGACACCGTCCACCAGCTGATCCGTCTCGTGCGAGCGCGCATGGAGATCGAGGAGCGCGGCCTGTTCCCGCTGCTGCGCCACCTGCTCGAACCCGCTGAACTCGATCTGCTGGGCGAGAGGATCGCAACGGCCCGAGCTTAGTCAGGACCTGGGCGGCAATAACGTTGCGGTTCAAACGGCATATGGCCAGGATTCGGCACGTATCCGTGCCGAATCCTGGCCAATAGGGCTTTGCGCCTCACTTACTCATTCAGCGGTGTTCGCCCATGCGCTCAGCCGGACTCAGGGAACCAGAGCTTGATCTCCCGGGCCGCCTCTTCGGGGTCGCCCGAAGCGTGGACGAGATTGCGCACGGGTCGCAGCTCATCGTTCGCCAGGTCGGCCGAATCCGAGCTGTAGTCGCCGCGGATCGTGCCGGGCGCCGCCATCACCGGCAGGGTGTGGCCGACGATCTTGCGCACGGTCTCGATCGCGCGGTTGCCCGAGACGACCATCGGCACGACCGGGCCGCCGCGCATGAACTCGGTCAGCCACCGGCGCACCATGCCCCCGATCTCCACCGGGTCCTCCGTGCCGAGCCGATCCCTGGCCGAGACACCCAGCTGGGCGTAGTCGGCCAGCGTCTTGCCGCCGACCGCGGCGAGCCACTCCTCGGTGCGGGGATAGTGCTCCTCGACGATCTCGGCCTCGCCCCGCGACACCCGGATCGCGTCGAGCGCTAAGCCACGCTGCTCGAGACGGGCCAGGATGGCACCGGTCAGGCCCCGCTGGTAGGCGTCGGGCTTGATGATGACAAGGGTGCGCTCGTGCATGATGGCGTCTCCAACGACGATGGACAGGACCCGTAAGGAAGGAAGGCAAAAACTAGCACGGCTGTCCCCCACAGCCGCGCCCTGACCCGCGCGGGCGCCCACTACACTTGCGCTGCGCGGCGGGCCTTCACTCGGCCTTGCGGCGGCGACGGTCCAACCTCCACACCAAGGTCAGAAGACGATGCGCTGGTCCCAGCTTTACATCCCCACGCTGCGCGAGGATCCCGCGGACGCCGAGGCGGCCAGCCACAGGCTGCTGCTGCGCGCCGGCTGCATCCGCCAGCTCATGTCCGGCCACTACTCGCTGCTGCCGCTCGCCGTCCGGGTGCGAGCGAGGATCATCCAGGTCATCCGCGAGGAGATGGAGCGCATCGGCGCGCAGGAGTTCATCCTGCCCGCCATGCACCCGGCTGAGATCTGGCAGAAGAGCGGGCGCTGGGAGGTCATGGGCGAGGAGATGTTCCGCCTGCGCGACCGCAAGGGCGCGGACCTCGCCCTCGGGATGACGCACGAGGAGATCTTCACGACGCTGGCGCTGGAGCTGCGCTCCTACCGCGATCTGCCGCAGATCTGGTACCAGTTCCAGACGAAGTTCCGCGACGAGCCCCGGCCGAAGAGCGGGCTGCTCCGGGTGCGGGAGTTCACGATGAAGGACTCCTACAGCTTCGACCTCGACGCCGAGGGGCTGGACCGGTCGTTTGACCTCCATCACAAGGCGTACGTGCGCATATTCGCCCGGCTGGGCATTCCCGCCATTCCGGTCCAGGCCTCCAGCGGCAGCATGGGCGGCAGCGCCTCCGTCGAGTTCATGTGCCCGTCACAGGCCGGGGAGGATCTGGTGGTCCGGTGCCTCTCCTGTGGCTACGCGGCCAACGTGGAGAAGGCCACCTCGGCCCTGCCGCCAGCGACGGACAGGCCGGGCCCGGACGCGCCCGAGCGCTTCGACACCCCCGGCGCGCGGACGATCGACGACCTGGCGCGCGACTTCGGCGCGCCCGCTGACCGCCAGGTCAAGACCCTGGTCTACATGGTCGACGACCAGCTCACGCTGGCGCTGCTGCGCGGCGACCACAGCCTGATCGAGCAGAAGCTGGTCGACGCCACCGGCGCGACCGCCGTGCGGGCAGCCCACACCGACGAGATCCGCGAGGCGCTGGGGGCCTCGCCGGGCAGCCTCGGCGCGGTCGGCGTGACGCTGCCGGTCATCGCCGACGAGGCGCTGCGCGGCAGGCGGGAGATGTTCACGGGGGCGAACACCGACGACGTGCACCTGCGCGGCGTCGACGTCGCACGTGACATCCAGGTCGGCATGTGGGCCGACCTGCGCGCGGTCACCGCCGGCCAGCCCTGCGTGACCTGCGGCCAGCCGCTGGAGGTCCTGCCCGCGATCGAGGTCGGCCACATCTTCAAGCTGGGCTACAAGTACGCCGAGGCGCTGGACCTGTCGGTCCTCGGCGCCGACGGGCGTCAGGTCACGCCGATCATGGGCAGCTACGGCATCGGGGTCGAGCGCGCGCTGGCCGTCGTCGTGGAGTGCCATCACGACGAGGCCGGCATCACCTGGCCAGTCCAGCTCGCCCCGTTCGAGGTTGCGGTCGTCATGCTCAACGACCGCCACGACCCCGAGACGGTTGAGGTCGCCGAGCGGATCTACTCCCATCTCATAGCCGCTGGCGTCAGTGTCGTCCTCGACGACCGCCAGCTGCGCCCCGGCGTGAAGTTCCGCGACGTCGAGCTGATCGGCATCCCCTACCGGATCACGGTCGGCGCCCGAGGCCTGGCCGAGGGCAGGGTGGAAGTGACCGAGCGCGCCACCCGGCAGACCCAGCCCATCCCCGTCGACACCGCCGTCGCCCACGTCACCGACCTGGTCAGCCAGTCCCGGCGATAGCGTGCACTTCCGGGCGAATGAGCAGTTCCAGCCACATCTGTCACGATGTGCTCATCGCCAGGCCTGAGCTGGGCGGCAATGGTCGGGCTGGCCGGGGGTGAGTGTGCGTCAGGGCGATTGCGTGACGATGAGCGCGGCGATCCCGGTGACCGCGCCATTGGATGAGGTGGCGGTGATGGTGGTGGTGCCGCGGGCGATGGCGGTGGCCAGTCCGGTGCCCTCGATGGTGGCGACGGCGGTGTCTGAGGAGGCCCAGGTGACGGTTGCGGTCAGGTCGGCGGTGGTGCCGTCGGTGAAGGTGCCGGTGGCCATGAACCGCTGTTCGTCCCCGGCGGGGATGATGGAGGCGACCGGGGTGATGATGATGGCGATCAGGCGCGCGGCAAGGGGCTCGACGGTGAGGGTGGTGG
>JBOGEA010000189.1:0-11213 GCA_050743205.1 Egibacteraceae bacterium
GGTCAGGACCGTCTCAGCGCCGACCTTGTCGAGCTTGGCCTCCAGCAGCGCGCCGTCATCGTCCGTGCGGGTGACGTTGAGCCGGCGGGTGGCCCACGCCCGCTCCTGCCGTGATTCCAGACTCTCCGGCGCCACGCGGTGGGCGTAGTCGCTGAGCGCGGCGCGCGGCTGCCCGGCGTCGGTGTGGGCGCCCTGCCCGGCGACGAGCCGGTCCAGCCCTTCGACCGCCTCGTCGGGCAGGTCGCGCATCGCCTTGGCCGCCACCTTCGCGTGCGCGGGCGTGATCGTGCCGGCGGCCAGCGCTTGGGCGGTCTCCGGCAGCCGGGCCAGCCGTCTGGCGGTCTCTGCCCGCCCGGCGGCCTCGCCCATGCTGGTGCGGCAGCGCGCGGCGAGCCACTGTTTCTCTGACCGGCAGCCGTCGGCCTTCCATGCTTGGGCGCGGTCGTGGGCGGCGATGGCGAGGGTGCACAGTCCGTCGAGCCGGTCGCGGTGGCGTGTCAGGTCCACCACGCAGCGGCTCAGCGTGTCACCGTCGAGGTCATCCCAGGCGATGGCGGCGAGGGTGTCGAGCAGCGGCGCGAGCGCATCGACGGCGCCGCGCGCCGCCTGGCGCTCTCCCAACACCACTGTCTCGTACATGTGTTTGATTATGGCATGCTGGGAGCGGTAGTGCAATGACATTCGCAGATTAATGGGTGATGGTGTGGCGCGATCCGGTCTGTCTTTATATCCGTTATAGGCGGATTGTGTGTGCCGCTTGGACGCTGTGTTCGCGGTGGCCCTCACGGATGTGGGCTGGCCGCGTGCGCGTCCCGAGTCCGCTGGCCTGTGCGCGGCCATGCTCGGCGGCGGAGATCTTGAGCCAGGCGGACCGTGAGCGTGACTCTGCTTGCGCCCGGACCGACCCGACCGCCCATGGAACGTGAGAAGACCCCTGTTTCTCGCTGGATGACGAACGCTGGGCGAAGTTCATCGTGCGTCTTGAGCAGCCGGCGGTGCAAAGCCTGAACTGGCCGCCCTGTTGGCCGAGGCCGACATCTAGCGTCACTCGGGCCGGCAGCAGCCGCTGACGCTGCTCCGCCCGGCCGGTGGCGGCGATCACCTCGTCGCCCAACTCCGGGAGGAACGGCCGGGTCAACGTCCCGATCGCAATCCGGTCCGACAACCACTCGTCACTTGGTGGCTTGACCTGCCCAGCACGTGGCATCCGGCACCTCCCGAACCCACCCTACCAGACAAACCTTACAAAATGGGCAATATTGGCCCTAGCCCCGGTGCAGCGATCGACGATGGCCTGCTTCGACGACCAGCACGAGGAGAGCCGAGTCGTGGATCTCAGCCAGGATGCGATAGTCCCCTACCCGGTATCGCCAGTACGCCACTCCGACCAGTTGCGTGCCCAGTGACCGCGGGTCCTCAGCGGTCCCCACCCGGTCCCGGAGAAACGCTGGATGCGGACCGCGACCCGCCGGTCCAGCCTCTCGAGATCCTCAATGGCCTGCGGCGACAGCTCAATCCTGTACGCCATACTGGGCCATCACCTGGTCGACAGGCACACCGCTGGCTCCCGAAACGCGAAACTCCTCGGCGCGTCGCTCAGCCAGGTAGGCGTCCTCCAGATCCTCCAGGTGGATCAGAATGGCCTCCCGGGCGTAGTAGGACTTGGTGCGGCCCGTCCTCCGGGCTAACTCGGCGAGCCGCCGCTCGATCTCTTCGGGGAGCCGCAGGGCAAGCATGATCAGCCTTCCTTTCGTCGCTATACAAGTACAGCCCGCTGCCTCGATACGCGAGCGCGTTGCATTTGTCGGGATGATCTGACGCGCTGGACGCCACGATCGGCGCCCTGGCTGGCCCGTCAGGACGCAGGGCGTCGAGGGTCTGCCGTCTGCCGGTCGCGGTCGACGGGCAAGCGCCTGTGCAGCGCGGTCCAATCTGACAGGCCAGCTACTACGCGGGCGGGCTTGTGCGCGTGCTCGCGTCCGATGCGCCGGCCCTCGTGTCCACCGACGGCGGCGCACACCCTCCGAGGGTCACCGGCGGAGCCCTTCGGTCAGCGACGTGGCCTCCGGACGGTCGACGCCTCCTGCTGATCGGAGGCGACGGCGACGCGGTCTTCTTCGACATGGACGGCCCCGACGGGCGCAGCGTCCGGACGTGGCACGTGCCCCATGCCGGGGGCGGCTCCTAGCATGCCTGACGGCCGTCTCCTGGCCCTCAGCGGCCAGGGAGGCGTCCCGCTGCTCGTCAGCCCGGAGACCGGCGCCAGACAGGCCAGCTCGCCTGCGACAGCCTGGTCAACGACGTCGCGTTCAGCCCCGACGGCCGGGTGCTGCTGATGGCAACCACCGCAGGCAGACTCCAGTGGTGCGCCCTGGATTCCGGTGAGCGCGCCGAACTGGACGGGCACGAGAGCGCGATCAACACGGTGCGGTGGAACCACGATGGCCGCGTAGTGGTGACAGCGGGCTACGACGGCGCCGTCCTCGTCTGGGACCCTCGTGGCGGTCTGTCGCTCGACGCCTTCCCGGCAACGGCGGGGCGATGTGGTGCGCGGACGTGACGAGCGACGCCGGACGGGTCGCGGTGCCGTCAGCGCTGACGGCACCGCATTCGTCTGGAATGGCGACGTGACGGGAGCCATCCTGCCGTCTGCGCGTCGACGGCGCCCTGGCGTCATCCTCGTTCGACCCGACCGGCACCCGCCTGGCCCCCGGCAGTTCTGCCGGTCTCTACCTGACCAGGCTCTGCCCCGCGTAGCTGCGTTCGACCCGAAGGAACTCGCCGATGTCCCGAGGCGACCTCGGCTGCCGTTATGCGGCGGATCCGCGACAGCCTGTACAAGCTCCGCGGTCACGCGGTCCGGCGGGCGTCCCTCAGCGCCATTTCCGCCGCGCCAAGGCGGTGAATCAGCTCGAAGACGATCAGCTCGTTGAAGCGCTCCCCTTGGTCGTACTGACGTTCTGTCTCCTCTAGCAGGGTCGAGCTGTCATAGTCCCGGTAGGGGCGCTGGGGGTCGTAGTCCTCGGCGCTGGTATGAACGTCTGGTGCGGTGGTCGATGCGCTCATGGCCTTCAGGCTAGGGCTTGGCTGCGACAGGCCAAACACGTCCGCTGAGCATCCTCAACAACGAACGAACGTTGGCGACCCTCACGCGTGCGCGGGCGTCGGCGGCCAGGCGACGAAGGGGGATAGGCTGGGTCGAATGCGGTGCCGTGGGAGGGATGGGATGCCGGTCGATCGTCGGTGGCACGACGTGCTTGTCGACACCGTGACACCTTTGGCGATGGGTGGCGGGCAGCAGCGCGGGTCCGATGGGGCGGAGCCCCTGCGCGCCCGGTCGGTGCGCGGCCTGCTGCGGACGTGGACACGGTTCCTCGCCGGGTCGCGGATGACCCCCCAGAACTCTACGAACTCGAGCGTGAGCTGTACGGCGGTGTGCACGGCGGCGTGACCGAGTCGCCGGTGAAGGTCCGGGTCACAAGCGAAGGGGCGGTCTTCCGCAAGCCTTGGGGAGTCGGTCCTGACGGGGGCGAGGGTCCGCACGGGGAGCTGGGCGAGGACGAGGTCAAGGGCAACCACGGCAGGTACGTGAAAGGGGTGCGGTACCTGGGCGACCTGTCGTTCCGGAAGCCCACGACCAAGCAGGACGGGAAGACCAAGGAGGAGCCGGCGAGGTATCTCGTCCAACCGGGTCACTGTTCCAAGCTCGGGCTGCGCTGCCTCGGGTGCGATGAGCGGCACCGGTGGGTGCTGTGGGCCAGCCTCTGGCTGCTCATCCATCTCGGCGGCGCCGGGTCGAGGTCGTCGCGGACGTTCGGCAGCCTCGCCGTGGCCGAGACACCCGAACAGGGGCGGGCGGTCCTGGGTGAGGGGGTCACCTGGTCGTTCGGGGAGACCCCCGAGGAGTGCGGCGCGGCGCTCCGGCACGGCCTGCGGGCCATAAGCGACGGCGCCGACGCCCACATCGGGACACCCGGCCGTCGCACAGGCTACGGCACGCTTGACGCGACAGCGGTCGGGGTCCTGACACCGAGCTTCGGCTCGGTCGCCGAGGCGCAGCGCCACCTGGGCGAGGCGCTGTTTGCCTATCGCCATCACCGCGAGCCCGACACGTCGATCGTGCTGGGCGGCGAGGATTCACCGTTGGAGCGACCGGCGTGGGGACTGCCGCTGCAGATGCCTGGGGAAATGCTCAAGCCCGATCTCCCCAAGGGCCACGACCGCTGGCCGTCGCCGATCACCTTCCGCGTGCAGCGCCTGCAGGGCGACCGGTTCGCGCTCGTCGTGGTCGCCCGGGACATACCCCTGATGAACGCCCGAGCCGGTGGCCGCACGTACACCGTCGAGGTGAGCGGGCTGGGTGACCATGGCGCCATTCCGCAGCTGCTGGGCCAGCTCGAGGCCGAGCAGTGGTCGGGTGACCAGACGCACAAGCTGCTGCGGGTCTGGCCGCTGTGACGGTCCTCGCCTACCTGGGGCTGCCGTCGCCGCAGGCGTTCATCGCCCGGGCGCGCAAGGCCCGCGACGCCTGGACCGCGAGCTTCCTGTATGCCTGGCTCATGTACGAGGCGCTGGCGTTCCTCACCGACGGCTGGCCCGACGCGCGGGTGCTGCAGCCGCACTTCGACCGGGACCGCCTGCCCGAGCTGCGTGCTTCGCTGCCGAACACCGCGGTCATCCGCTTCGACGAGCTGGACGAGGCGCGGACGGCGCTGCGCAAGACCGAAGAGCTGCTGACCGCGCTGTTCGCCTACTGCGGGCGCAGGGTGCGTGCCCTCCTCCGGCCAGAGGCAGACGGTGGGATGGACGAGACCCGCTGGGCGGCACAGATCGCGACCTTTCCCGAGGTCCTGTGGTGCGCCGTCGAGGCCGAGCCGGGCGAGGACGCCGACTCGCTGGCCGCCCGGGCTGCCAGCGTGTGGGAGGCGCGCCGCCATCTCCGCGACCGGGTTCGGTTTGCCCCCGGCGCTGCGGGGGTGTTCGGGTGCACGATGTGCGGGCGGCGGGAGGCCGCCATCACCGACCCAGACGCCGCCAAACGCCTCGCCGGCAGGCTGCCGCGGGACTTCCGCCGCGCCGAGGGCCTGTGCGCGGTGTGCCTGGTCGTACGCTTCGCCTTCGCCGCACGATGCTTCAAGACCACCGACGGTTTCGGCGTGCCGTCCGTGGCGACCGTGGCGGCGGGCCCGTGGCTGCCCGATGCGGACCGCGCGCTGCGGGCCACGGAGTCGTTCGGGATCTTCGTCGAGGAGATCGACAAAGCCCGCTGGCGGGACCCGCACCCCAACCCACTGCGCGGCCAGAAGGCGCACCGCGAACTCGTTGGGTTGCTGGGCGCCCTCTACGGGGTCGATCCCCCCGAGCCGCCCCCGGGCACTGGCAAAGACGCTTGGGAGAAGAAGATCAAATCCGCTCTGGACTGGCGCGGGGAACTGCTCAGCGAGGCCAGGGTCGCGCCGCCGCCGAAGCGGTACGCCCTGGTCGCCTACGACGGGGACGGCATCGGGGCGTTCTTCCGGTCGTTGAGGCCGGGCCAGCGCGAGGATGCGTCGAGACGGCTCGCGGGCTTCGGCGTGGACGTCGCGCCCCAGATCGTCGAGTCCCCCGAGTCGCTCGGCGCGCTGCTGTACGCCGGGGGCGATGACGGCCGGTTCTTCGTGCCGCTCGACCGGGCGCTCGGCGTCCTCGACGCGCTGCGCAAGGCGTTCACGCAGGCCATGGGTGACGGCCACCGGCTGACGCTGTCCGCTGGTGTCGCGGTGGCCGAGGTGCGCCACCCGCTCGACCTCGTCGTCGAGGCCGCCCACTATGGCCGCGACGTCGCCAAGGCCGAGTACGGCAGGGACGCGCTCTGCGTCGTCTGGCTGACGGGCGAGGGCGCGCGGCTCGCCGGCGGGCAGTTCGGCGAGGGCGCCAGCGACCTCATCAGCGACCTGGGCGTGGTCGCGGATGCGTTCACTGGCCCCCTCAGCCGCTCACTCGCCACGACGCTGGAAGACCTCGCCCGGCAGTGGGAGCCGCCAGTGCCGGCGGCCGTCTTCGCCGACCTGGCGCGGGAGCGACTGCTGGAGTCAGGCCAGACGCCGGCGGTCGAGGTGATCGACCGCTGGCTCGACGCGCTGCCGCCCCCGCGTGCGGCCGGCCTCGTGCGGCTCGCCCGGGACCTCGCCGGCGTGGAGGTCTGAGGCGATGCCCGTCAAGCTCGTCCACCTGCGCCCCCGTGAGGCGCTGATGTTCAGGGACAGCCGGCCGTTCGACGCGGGGCTGCAGGTCTCGGCGCGGTCGCAGCTGCCCGAGCCGGGCACCCTGTTCGGCGCCGTGCGCACCGCGCTGCTGCAGCAAGTGTGCGCCGACCTGGGCGCGTACGGCCAAGGCCGGCGGTGCCGGGCCTGCGAGGGGCGGCCGGACTGCCCGGCGGTCAGCCTGGCGGGGCCTGCGGGGTCGGCAGGCACGCCGGACCATCCGGGCAGCCTGCGCTGCCTCGGCGGTGTCGTCGCCGACGAGGCCGGGACGCTGTTCGTCCCCCGCCCGCAGCTGCTCGTCGAGGTGGAGGAGGGGCTGGCGATCCGGGCGCCGCGCAGATGGGGCGGCGCGTGGAACGCCGGCGTCGCGGAGGCGGCGATGCCAGGGCCGGCCATGCGCGAAGGCCGGCTGCCGGAGTGGGTCCGCGTCGAGGATCTCGCGGCGTTGCTGGGCGGACGGATGCCGGAGCTGGCGCTGCCCGGATGGGCCACCGACGGCGGGCCCGCACTGTTGGAGCCGAGGGTCGGCCTCGCCCGGACCGACAAGGGGGTGGCGATGGACGGCTACCTCTACCGCGCCGAGTTCCGTCGCTACCGGAGCGGCATCGGGCCGGCCGCGGTGGTCGAGGCGCCCGACGGCTGCGGCTGGTCTCCCACCGTGCATCTCGGCGGCCGTGGCCGCACCGCTGACGTCGTGGTGGCCGACCTCGACTGGCCACCGATCGAGCGGCCGGCCGCCGCTCCCGGCCGCTACGCGGTGGCGATCGTGACGCCCGGCTGGTTCGAGGCCGGGTGGCGCCCGCGCCTGCCCTACGGCGTCACCGTGGCCGCCGCTCCCGGCCGCTACGCGGTGGCGATCGTGACGCCCGGCTGGTTCGAGGCCGGGTGGCACCCGCGCCTGCCCTACGGCGTCACCGTGGCCGCCGCCGCAGTCGCCGCGCAGGAGCCGAGCCAAGGCTGGGACCTGGTCCGCGGGAAGCCAAGGCCGATGCGCTGGGTCTGCCCAGCGGGCTCGGTGTGGTGGCTGGACGCCGCGACGCGGCAGGCCGCGGAGCACGTCGTCGGCTGGCACGGCCGGCCGCTGTGCGAGGACCGCCCCCACGCGGGCTACGGGCTCGCGTTCGTCGGACGATGGGAGGGCACTGATGGCACCCCGTGAGCAGGGCATTGCCCTGCTGATCGCCGAGACCTCGATCCACTGCGGGGTCGGCCAGGACGTTGGGCCGATCGACCTGCCGATCCAGCGCGACAAGGTCACGCGCACGCCAGTCATCTACGGGTCCAGCCTGAAGGGCGGCTGGCGCGACGCGGTCCACGCCCGCGACCCGGGCAACGCGACCCGGCGGTTCGGCCCCCGGGTGGACGCCAGCAAGGAGCCCCTGGAGCGCGGCGCCGTCGGCGTCGGGGAGGCGCGGGTGCTGTGCTACCCGGTGCCCTCGGCGCAGGGACTGTTCGCGTACGTGACCAGCCCGGGAGAACTCGCCCGCCTGCGCCGAGCCTGCAAGGTCGCCGGCGTGACCGGGCCGCGGCAGTGGCCCACCGAGGTGCCCGACGACGGCACCGCGTTCGTCTCGGGTGACAAGCTGCGGTTCGGCGCTGGCGCCGGCCCTCAGGTCATAGCCCTCGGCGAGTACACGCTGACCGCGACCGAAAGCGAGGAGCTGCGCGCGTTCGGCCAGTGGGTGGCGGCAATGCTGCTGCCGGGCGAGGAGCTCGACTACTGGGGAAAGGCGCTGACGTCCCAATCGGTCCTCGTCAGCGACGACCAGTTCAAGGCCTTCGTGAACCCCGCCGTCGTCGTCACCCGCGTGCAGCTGGAGGAGGGCAAGAAGACCGTGAAGAAAGGCCAGTTGCTCACCGAGGAGGTGCTGCCCGCCGACGTGATCCTGTGGGCCGGCCTCAACGGCGCCATCGACCAGTTGGCCACCGCGCTGCCGGCGGTCGTGACCGTCGGTGGCGACGAGACCATCGGGCGGGGCATGCTGCGCCATGCCATCCTGCGGGGGGCGGCGGCGTGATCAGCCCGGCCGCAGTGTTCGCCCGCGACGCGGCCCGGCAGAAGGTCGCCACGTTCGGCCCCGACATGCACAAACGCCAGGAACTCGCCAGCGCGGTCGCCGGTGCGGCCTCGGCTGTCGCGAGCTTCGGGCTGTTGCAGGCCAGCCTGTTCTGGCTCTCTCGCAGCGAGCAAGACACGGTCAGCAAGTGGCTGCACCAGGTCGTTGCGGACTGGCTCGGTCATGAGGCCAACCCGAGGCGCCAGGAGATCACGACTATCCTGCCGGACTTCCTTGTCGAGCAGGACACGCCGGTCTACCGCCTGCTGTCCAACGACGCGTTGGAGCTGCTCAGCTACCTGAAGCGGTTCACGAAGCTGGCCGCCAACCGGGTGGAGTGGGGAGCATGAGCTCGGCCGACCTGGTGGGCCCGGACACGCCTGTGGCCCATCCCGCCCTCGTCCTCGGCCGGCTGCTCCCGAAACGCGATCCCCATGACGAGCGCATCGACAAGCGTGGCAAGTGCGCCCACATAGCGTTCCAACGAGCGGCCGGGCACCAGGCGACGATCCAGTCCGTCGGCAAGGCAGCCGCGCGATTGCGCCGCCTGGCCGTCGATCTTGAGCGCGGCGGCGTGCCGGTCGTTTCCTTCACCGCACGGTGCGCGACCCGGTTGATCACGGGGTCGGGCGGCGGGCTGCCGGAGGTGAACGCGACGCTCGTCCACCCCGTCTACGGCTATCCCTTCATCCCGGGCAGCTCATTGAAGGGCGCCGCCCGGGCCGAGGCAGTGCGCGTCGACGAGCCTGACCTCGTCTCGATCTTCGGCGGGCCTGTGGAGTCCGACCACGAGCCAGGGCAGGTCGCGTTCCTCGACGCGGTCCCGATGCCCAGCGCCAACCAGTCGCCAGTGCTGAAGGTGGATGTGGCAACCGTGCACCACAAGCGCTACTACGAGCAGGACCTGCCCGAGCCGCTGCCGACCGAGTCGCCGGTCCCGTTGCCCTTCCTGGTGGTGCCTGCCCGGGTCGGCTTCCGGTTCGTGCTGGCGGGAACGTCGCCGAGGGTCCCGGGGACGCTCGTCGCCTCGGCGTGCTCGCTGCTGCGGACGGCGATGACCGAAGAGGGACTGGGAGCGGCCACCGCCAGCGGCTACGGCTACCTCGACCACCACTCGGTCAACGTGGACATCGGGCGGGATCTGATCGGAGGCGCATTGTGAAACAGGTCTTTCTCAGCTACCGGCGCACCGACGCCGAAGCGGTGAGCACCCTGGAACGGGCACTGCAAGAGGCGGGCCTGCGGCCCTGGCGCGACGTCACCAGCCTGCCCGCGGGGTCGCCGACGGAGCAGAAGATCCGCGACGCCCTGGCCACGGAATGCAGCACCGCCGTCCTGTGGCTGACGCGCCAGACGCTCGGCTCCACCTACGTGATGGGTATCGAGCTGCCCGCAATGCTCGATGCAGCCGAGGCGAAGCGCCTCGGCTTCGTCCCAGTGTTCGTCGACATGGCCGTCGAGGAGGCGGCACAGGCCGTGTTCAACCTGACCAACGGCCGCTCGATCAGCGGTTACACCGGCATGGTGGCACAGCCCGGCGAGGACACGGCGACGCTGGCCCGGCGGGTCGCCGCGGCGGTCGTGAAGGCGCACCTGGACCGGGTGTGGGACCGGTCAGCCCCAACGCCCCCAAAGGTTCGGGCAGTGACGTTCGGCTCCCCTGACCGCCAAGACGACTGCGTGCTGGCCTTCGACTGGTCGCAGGCATACCGCGACGGCGCCATCCCGAGCCCAGACGAGCAGGCCATGCTGAAAGCCGCCCTGAGCGGCTCGTCGGAGCCCCTGCGCGCTGCCAGAACGCCTGTCCATCTGGACATGAATGTCCGCCTCAGCGTCGGGTTCGCCTTCGGCCACGAGTTCCGCAGCACCACCGGCATGGTCCCGCGCATCGCCTACTCCCGTGACGAGGTCTGGGCAGCGGACGCCTCGGCAAGGGGCGCAGACCCGCTCGTCGAGGACGACATCGAGTACGGGCCACCGGACGGGGCCGACGTCGCCGTCGAAGTGTCGATCACCGGCACAGTGAAGCGGGACGTACGCGCGTTCGCCGCACTGCGGGATCAGCCGTTTCGGACGCACCTGCGCCTCCAGCCTGCCAGCGGCCCGGGCGGGAGCTCGCTGCCTGACGCGCTGCACGCCAACGTCTGGGCACGCCAGGTCCGCGAGCGGATGGCCCAGGTCCGGGACCAAGTCGGCGCGGACGAGATCGCGCTGTTCCTCAACAGCCCGCTGGCCCTCGCCGTGCTGATCGGCTGGTGGTCCATCAAAACGGGACCCGTGACCTTCTACGACTGGGGCGACACCGGCCCCTACCGCCCAGGCTGGCGCATCCCCTGACCACCATCCTCACCAAATCGGCTCATCCCATCAGCATCGAACGCCCCCGACTGCGTCGCTCGTCGCGTTTTGAAGAGCCGAAAGGCGCTTGTGCCGCAGTTCATGGGGCAGGCCGCGCCGACCTGACGTGGCCTGCTCAAGCGATCCCACGGTCAACTCGCATGACCCCGGCTGTGGCGGCTGTCTGCCCCGGCCAACCGCGCTTGCGTATCCGATTGTCATACACTTTGGGGCCGTGGATGCTGACCGGCTTGACATCGGCCTGCTTGATCCCGAGAACCCCTTCGAGGTCGACGACCAGGCGGCGCGCCTGTTCAAGCATGCCGGGTTGGGCGTTGACGACATTTACGAGGTCTGGGACAGCGCCCCGTCTTCTACCCGGCCAAGCGCCCAGCCGACTGGCTGATGGTCGCCGAGGTCGCCGGCACAGTCTTCGTCGTCCCCCTAGCCAATCCGACAGCGGCGACGTCACCCGGTGCCGCCCGATCGGCTGCTACGCGGTCGCCAAGCACTTGGCCGACCAGTACCGACGAGAGCGATGACCGAGGAGGTGAAACCGATGAACCGACAAGAGGAG
>JBOGEA010000190.1:0-11207 GCA_050743205.1 Egibacteraceae bacterium
CCGGTGACCGCGCCATGGCCCTCGAGGTCTCCCGCCGCCTCGGCTACACCGGCACCGTCGGCGAACCGCGCCACCGCGCCACCGGCTGAGCGCCCAACCGCCCGCTGAGCGCCCAACCGCGCTCCACGAGGCAGGAAACCGTCGGATCTGACGGTTTCCTGCACTCAAGCGACGCTCAAGGCTGTGCCATCCGCAGAAATCCGTCGGATGTGACGGTTTCCTGCGGTCCCGACGGGGCGCGACCCCGTCACGACAAGGCCGGCGTGCGCGGCCGACCTACCGGTTGAGGCTGAACAACATGTCCGCGATGTACAGGCCGAGGGCGCCGCCCAGAATGATCGGAAGCGCGTAGCCGATCGCCACGAGCGCTCGCTGGCGGGGTGACGGACGGGTGATCAGCTCCTCTTCCGGATAGAAGGACTCGTAGTCCTCCAACTCTTCCTCGTCGGTCCCCATGAGGGCATCCATGTCCGGCCTCAGATCTTCATCGAGTTCAGCCAACTGCGCATACGGATTGGGACGTCGGCGAGCCTCGAAACCACCGGTGTCCTCATCCCCCGGCAGCCGCACGACACGAGGCTGGCCGGGATCGCGAGTGGCTACCGCGGTCGTCGACTCGCCAGACCTCCACTCGGTGCTCGTGATGGTGCCGTCACCCCGCCGCCGGTGAGTGGCCGGCTCTGGCCAAGGCGCCTGGAGCTGCTCAGCCCCTCCGTCATACAACTCCCGCAGTGCAAGCTCACCGGTGGTGACATCGGCTGGATCCGGCTTCGCGGCATCGCGGACCGGTGGGGCGTGATCGGCGGGCTCGGTCGGTGGGAGGCCGGCAGGGTGGTCCTCGGATGGGGCTGGCCCAGATTCGGCGGTGTCGGGCTGATGGTCGATCGATGGCGCAGGCCCAGATTCAGCCGTGGCGGCCTGATGGTCGTTCGATGGGGCCGGCCCAGATTCGGCCGTGGCGGCCAACACCGTGACGAGGATGCGATGTCCCATGTCCGGCATAGGGGGCAGCCCCTCCAGCCGGCGGCGTCCGCGTCGCAAGGCACGCACGAGGGCGGCGCAGCCCGGCCGGGAGGCCGCAAGCGCCTCCAACTCGGCTGCCCGCGGATGGCTGGTGAGCCCGAGCACCCAGTCGCCGAGGCCCTGCACGTCAGCGCACGGGTCATTCGCCAGCGCCGCCGCGTCGGCGCTGGACGGCTCAGGGCCGGCAAGGGCGCGCAGCGATCGATCCAAGGCCGCGGCGGCGGCACCTCCCTGCGTCTGCGCGGCCACGCCGCGGTCGTGTGCGAGCAGCAGGACCGTACGATCGCGCTCATCGAGTTCGCTGAGCGCGCGCTCGGCTGCGTCCAGATACCGCACGTGGGGCGCTGGAAGGTCCGGCAGCATGGCCGCGACGGACGGCGACGCCGGAGCCAGGCCACGCTCACGCAGGTCATCCGTCCCCAACGCGTAGCAGCGGGAGCGGACCCAGCCCTCCAGTGACACGTCTCGCGGCGGGTCCTCCCACAGCTCGCGATACACGGTCCGCAGCAGCGTCTCAATCTGGGTGGGGGACGACAGGAGCCTTCGGGCACAGGCGTGCGCGGCGGGAACCGTGCGATGGTAGGCCTCGGCCAATGCGAGGGGATCGCGGTCTCGGAGCGCGTCCAACAGGGTGGGATCGTCGCTTCGTCTGTGGTCAAGCAGGAGTTCGGTCGGAAGCACAGGGGTCCCCCACTCCAGTTCGAGCAGTCGAGGAAGCCTAGTCCACTCTACGCAAACACGGAACTTGGGCCATTGGACGCAACGCCATCCCAAGACGTGCTTTGCGGGCGTATACCCCCGGCTAGCTAGCCGGTGCGCTGGACGCGGAGTCGCACTCCCTCCCAGCTGGGGGACGGGTGCGGGAAGTCGTCCCGCCAGTGCGCCCCGCGGGACTCCTGCCGCAGGCGTGCGGAGCGGACGATGAGCCGCCCTACCGTGATGAGGTTCGCCAGCTCGACGGCGTCGCGGGTGGGGGCAGGCGCGGGGCCCAGGGCCTGGGCGGCCGCGTTCATGACGTGCTCCGTCGCGTCCAGGCTCTGCGCGCGGCGGATCGGGCCCGCGCCCGCCGACATCGCGGCACGCAGCTCTGCCCGGAGTGCCGTCAGGTCGACGGGCCCCGTCCTGGGCGCGAACGGCGGGGGGGTGGGGTCGACCCTCGGAGGTTGGGAGCCGTCCAGCAGCGAGACGAGCGAGACGATGGAGCGGGCGGCCCGGTGGGCGAACACGCAGGACTGGAGCAGCGAGTTGCCGGCCACGCGGTTCGCGCCGTGGATGCCCGTGCAGGCGACCTCGCCGGCGGCCCACAGGCCGGGGACCGTCGTACGTCCCTGCAGGTCGGTCGCGACGCCCCCGATCATGTAGTGCTCGCATGGCTCGACGGGCACCGGCTCGCGGGCCAGGTCGTACCCGTGCGCGCGGGCGCCCCGCAGCGCGGTGGGGAACTCCTCCGCCAGCCGGCTGTCGCCCAGGCGAGTGGCGTCGATCCATGCCCCGTTCGGCTGGTCGAGGATCCCCTTCGCGACGACGTGCCGGGGCGCGAGCTCAGCGTCGGGATGCAGGGAGGGCATGAACCGTTGGCCGCTCTGATCGACGAGGACCGCGCCCGCCCCGCGCAGCGCCTCGGTGATGAGCAGACGCCGCGAGCGGCTGGCGGAGCCCTCGGACTGTCCACCCGCACGCCGGTCGCTCCGCAGCCCCGTCGGGTGGAACTGGACGAACTCCAAGTCCACCAGCGTCGCGCCAGCGGCGTAGGCCAGCGCGACGCCGTCCGCCGTCGCGCCGTCGCGGTTGGTGGTGGAGCCGTACAGGCCGCCGCAGCCGCCGGCCGCCAGCAGCACCGCGCGGCCCGTGACCAGGACGAGCCTGGCTGCCGAGGCGTCCAGCCCGTCGAGCAGCGCCCATACACCGGCCACCCGCCGCTCGGGCTGGGGCCCCAGCGCCAGGCTGCACGCGATGCCCTGGAGGCGCGTCACCCTGTCGGACGCCGCGTCTCGCAGCGCGCGGAAGATCTCGGCTCCGGTCGCGTCGGCCGAATGCACCGAGCGCGGCACGGACATCGCCCCTTCCCGTGCCAGATGCAGCGCCCCCAACGGCGTCCGATCGAACCGCGCGCCTCTGGCGACGAGGTCGGCCACCCGGGCAGGCCCCTCGTGCGTGGTCACCATCACCGCCCGGGGGTCGCACAGGCCGTCTCCCGCTCGTATCGTGTCGAGCGCATGGAGCGCGGGCGAGTCGTCGGGACCGACGGCGGCGGCCAGGCCGCCTTGGGCGAGGGGAGTCGAGCCGGCAGAGCCGACCGGCCCTTTGTCGATGATGCCGATCCGGATCCCGGCACAGCGGTCGAGCAGGTCAAGCGCGGCGACGAGCCCGGCGATCCCCGCACCGACGATGACCACGTCGAACCTGAGCATGTCCATCGTCACAGCGCCATGCTCGCTGGGAACCCAACGGGGCGCAATGCCCGCTCTGGTGATGTCTGTGGATGGCCTGACCGGTGCCGCAAGGCGGGCGAGGGTACGGTTGGGGCAGAGGATGCTCGAAGAGCGGGCACCGGCCACCTGTAGAGAGTGAAGGGCACAGACCCGTGGACCGCAACCAACGAACCCGACTTGTGGGGTTGGTGCTGCTTGTGTCGCTTACGCTGCTCCTGTTCAACGGGCTTGGCAGCCTGAGCGGGCGTGAGCAGCTGTCGTACTCGGAGTTTCGGGCCAGGGTCGATCAGGACCAGGTCGATCAGGTGGTGTTCACGGGGCAGTCGATCAGCGGCCGGCTCACGGACGGGGGGCAGTTCACCTCCTACCTGCCGAACCAGAGCGTCGTCGGGCTGGGAGAGCTGGAGGACTTCTTGAGCGCCAACGGCGTCACGATCGCGGCGAGGCCGGACAACGGCGGGTTCCTCGGCCTGATCGCGCCGCTGCTGTTCCCGCTGCTGCTGTTCGGGCTCTTCTTCTACTGGATGAACCGCCAGGCCAGGGGCCAGATCGGCGGCATCACGCAGATCGGCAAGTCGACCGCGCGCCTGCACAAGCCGCACGAGCCGCAGACCCGCTTCTCCGACATCGCCGGGTACCGCGAGGTGAAGGAGGAGGTGCAGGAGGTCGTCGCGTTCCTGCGGGAGCCCGACCGGTTCCGCAAGGCGGGAGCCGAGGTGCCCAAAGGGATGCTTCTGGTCGGCCCTCCCGGCACCGGGAAGACGCTGCTCGCCCGGGCTGTGGCCGGGGAGGCCGGGGTCCCGTTCATCTCGGTGACGGGCTCTGACTTCATGGAGATGTTCGTCGGGGTCGGCGCGAGCCGGGTGCGTGATCTGTTCAAGACCGCCCGCGGGAACGCGCCGTGCATCGTGTTCATCGACGAGCTGGACTCGATCGGCCGCAAGCGGGGCGCCGGGCTGGGCGGGGGCCACGACGAGCGTGAGCAGACCCTCAACCAGCTGCTCGGTGAGATCGACGGGTTCGAGGCCTCGACCGGCGTCGTGATCATGGCGGCGACCAACCGGCCGGACGTGCTGGACGACGCGCTGCGCCGGCCTGGCCGCTTCGACCGGCAGATCGTCGTCCCGCTCCCGACCCTCGAGGAGCGGGAGCAGATCCTCAAAGTCCACGCTCGGGGCAAGCCGATCGACGACAGCGTCGACCTCTCGATCATGGCCCGCGGCACTCCGGGCATGAGTGGCGCCGACCTCAAGAACCTGATCAACGAGGCCGCCCTCATCGCGGTCCGGGCCGACTCGGACGTCATCCGGATGCGTGACCTCGAGCAGTCGCGGGAGCGCCAGACCATCGGGCGCGAGCGGGCCAGCCTGCGCCTCGACGATGAGGAGAAGCGCGCGGTCGCCTACCACGAGGGCGGGCACGCGTTGGCCGCGTTCTTGGAGGAGGAGGCTGACCCGGTCTACAAGGTCACCGTGCTGCCGGTCGGCATGGCGCTCGGCGTCACCACCCAGCTTCCGATCGACGAGCGGCACATCTACCGGCGCAGCTGGCTCGACGCGAAGCTGAAGGTCATGCTGGGCGGACGCGCCGCGGAGATGGTGGTCCTCGGCCAGCCGACCACTGGCGGCCAGCATGACCTCGTCCAGGCCACCCGCCTCGCCCGCGCGATCGTTCGCGAATTCGGGATGAGCGACGCGCTCGGCCCAGTCGGGTACGGCGACGACCGGCACGTGTTCCTCGGCGAGGAGCTCGCCCGCGGCCACGAGTACTCCGACGCGACCGCCGAGATCATCGACGCCGAGGTTCGGCGGATCCTCACCACCGCGCTCGACGAGACGATCGCGCGGTTCCGCCAGCTGCGGGGTGGGCTCGACGCGATGGCCGAGCTGCTCGTCGAGAAGGAGTCACTGACCGGCGAGGAGGCGCTCGAGGCGGTCCGCGGCGCCCTGACCGCCGACCAGCGCGGTCAGCTGGTCGGACGCGCGACGGTGACGGTCAAAGAGGTACCGCCCCCGATAGCGGACGAGCCCAGTGACGAGCCGAAGCGCGTCGGTGTGGCCTGGGGCGCCGCGGCTGGGGGCCGCGCAGCGGGTGCAGCGACCTGAAGGAGCGACCCTTGTCCATGTCTGGAGGTTCGGTGCTTCCCAGCGCACCCGCAAACCCGTTGGGCTTCGTCGGCGGCACCGGTCCTCAGGGCCGGGGGCTCGCTCTGCGCTTCGTCCAAGCGGGACATCCCGTGCTCATCGGATCCAGGAGCCCCGAGAAGGCGAAAGAGGCCGTCGCGTCGCTGGACGTCGACGGCCTCGACATTCACGGCGTCACCAACGCGCAGGCGTGCCGTGACGCCCGGATCGTGTTCGTCACCCTGCCCTACCAGGCCCAACGGGAGACGCTGGAGGGCCTCGCCGAGGCGATCGGTGAGAAGATCGTCGTCAACTGCGTCAACGCTGTCGACTTCGACGAGCGGGGACCACTGCCAGGGCATGTGGAGGGCGGGTCAGCCGCCGAGGAATGCGCGCGGCTGCTGCCCCGAGCCCGCATCGTGAGCGCGTTCCACGACGTCAGCGCCCGCCGGCTGCTGCGCGGCGACGAGCCGATCACCGTGGATGCGCTGATCTGCGGCGACGACGAGGATGCCAAGCGCGAGATCGCGCATCTCGTGTCGGAGATCCCAGGAATGTACAGCGTCGACTGCGGCGCCCTCCGCCTCTCCGGCCCGATCGAGCACATGACCCCTGTGCTCCTCTCGATCAACCGCCGCTACCGCATCCACGCCGGCCTCCGCATCGACGGCATCACCCGCGCCCCGACATAACCCGCCCCGGCCAGAGGTCTCGAAGCCCGGGAGTAGTCGTTGCGCGTGAGTCAAGTTTTCCGGCTCTTGTCGCCTATCCGTGGGTGGCTGATCCCTGTAGTGCAGGCAGCCGCTCAGCACCGTCATCGGGGCCCTGCCTCGGCGGAACGACCGGGACGATCGTGCGCAAGAACTGGACATAAACGGTTAAACGGTCATCGCCCGCAGACAGCAGGCGAGGCCTCGGCCGTGTCCCCACTGCCGTCACCGAGCTGCAGCGCAGGATCTGTCCCCAGCTCCCTCAACGGCGCACACCCAGGCCAACCCTGCCGACGGCACTCCGGCCGCAACGCGACCGCTGCCTTGAGTGCACGACGCGCAGACGCGGCACCGTCCCAGGACGAGCCCAACACCCGACGACCGCAGCCCTGACCAGCACACACACGATCAACCCTGCGTGAGCACGTCGGGCGCCCTCGGAGTTCTGCGGGGCTGTCCTGTGGCAACTGCCTGAACCTCATCCGTCGCTGCCACTTGAGCCGAGGCAGGCAGCTTGCGATCCTTGAAACGCCTGAACGGCCTGTTGCGGGCTCTCTCGGCAGATGGATAGAGGTCATCGTGGCCAGGATCTACATCTCATCCACGTATGAGGATCTCCATGCGTGCCGGGAGATCGTGCACCAGACGCTGCGGAAGGCGGGCCACGACGTTGTCGCGATGGAGGACTACGTCGCGACGGACCGCCGTCCCCTGGACAAGTGCCTGACCGACGTTGCCTCCTGTGATCTCTACGTCGGGATCGTGGCGCACCGGTACGGGTTCCGGCCCGACCAGGACAACCCCGAGCGGCGTTCCGTCACCGAGCTGGAGTACGAGCAGGCGCGCCGCCAGGGGATCGACTGCCTGCTATTCGTCCTTGACGATGAAGCGGCGTGGCGCGGCACCTTTATGGATTCCCAGACCGGGGAGGGCGATGGGGGCGCGTTCGTGCGGCGGTTACGCGACCGCGTCTGCGGCGAGTGCACGGTCGAGTTCTTCACTGGACCTCAAGACCTCGCCACCAAGGTAATCGGCGCGGCCGCCCTCTGGTGCTCGCCCGCACCCGGACCCGGGGACCCCCGACGGTTTACGGCCGCGCTGGAGCGGTACCGCACCTGGCTGGTAGATCGTTACCGGCGGCTGGACCTTGACGCGCTCACGCCACCCCAGCGGGAGGAGCATCTCCAAATCGAGCTGCGACAGGTCTTCGTCGAGCAGGACACCCGCGCGGACCCGCCGCCGGTCGAGCTGCCCAAGACCGCCTGGGAGCATCTGCGCGCGGCGGGCGAGGCGCGGTCCGAGGGGTGGGTGGACATCCGCGAGGCGCGTCGAGCGGAGGAGACCTACCTGCGCAAACCACGGCGCAACGTCATCGACGTGCTCACCGGCCCGTCCGCCCGGCGGATCGTGCTGCTCGGCGATCCCGGCTCGGGCAAGTCGACGCTCGCGCGTTACCTGGTGCTGTCAGCGGTGGAGCCATCCGACGACGAGCGGCTGCGCGACGCCTTCGACGGCCACCTGCCACTGCTCGTGGAGCTGCGCGTGTACGCGGGCCTGCGCGCCGAGCGCCGCTGCGACAACTTCCTGGAGTTCTTCGACTACCTGGGCCATGCGGAGGGCTGCGGGCTGGAGCACGACGCGCTGCGCGCCTACCTGGACGGGCAGGGCCCAGCACTGGTGGTTTTCGACGGGCTCGACGAGGTCTTCGACCCGGGTGAGCGGGAGGCGGTCGCACGCCACATCACCGGATTCTCCACGCAGTACCCGCACACCCGCGTGGTGGTCACCAGCCGGGTCATCGGCTATCAACGTGGCGCCCTGGCCGGGTTCGCCCACCACACCCTGCAGGACCTCGATCGGGACCAGATCAACGCGTTCGCCGACCGCTGGTACGCGCTTGCGCTGCACGACCGGCCCCAGGAGATCGAGCAGCGCCGGGAGCGGCTGCGACGTGCCGTCGACGCCTCACCCTCCATTCGCGAGCTGGCCGGCAACCCGCTGCTGCTCACTATGCTCGCGATCGTCGGCAAGCATCAGGAACTGCCCCGGGAGCGCGTGAAGTTGTACGACCACGCGGCGAGCGTGCTGGTGGAGCACTGGGACGTCAACAAGCACCTGCACGACGCGCGGCTGTCGTTCGACTATATCGATGAGGACGACAAGCGCGAGCTGCTGCGACGGGTGGCGGTCCGCATGCAGCGGGGCGGCGAGGGCCAAGCGGGCAACCGGCTCCCGGCCGCCGAGCTGCACGCCGAGTTCGAGGGCTACCTGATCGAGCGCTACGAGCTGAGCCGCCCGGACGCCAAGAAGGCCGCAGACGTGCTCATCGACCGGCTGCGCATCCGGAACTTCGTGCTCAGCTCCTACGGCGCCGGCCTGTACGGTTTTGTCCACCGCGCCTTCCTCGAGTACTTCTGCGCGCAGTCACTGGCCCTCGACTTCGGGCCCCGCCGTCAGCTCAATCCGGAGCAGCTGCGCACCGAGGTGTTCGGCGCGCACTGGCGGGACGAGTCGTGGCACGAGGTGCTGCGGCTGCTGGCCGGCATGCTCGACGAGCGCTTCGCTGGTGAGATCGCCGCGTGGCTCGCGACCGAGGCCGGCCGGCCGTGGCCGGCCCGCTTCGGCGACCGGCCTGCCCGCGATGTCACCCTCGCCGCGCAGTGCCTCACGGAGCTGCGCAACCTCAGCGCCATCCGCAGCCAGGCGGAGGCGGTCCTCATGGCAGTGGCCGACCTCCTGGAGCATCTAGCCCGGCGCCGTGACGACGAGGCAGTCAAGCCGGTGGAGGAGGCGCTCGCTCCGGTCTTCGAGGCGATCGGCCGGAAGTGGCCGGGTCGCGACCAGTGGCGCGAGTGGTTCGCCACGCGCGGCCTGCGCATCGTTGGCTGGCTGTCCCAACCGGTCCCCGGCCGGCTTCTGGGCTTGCTGTTCGCTGACGACCCGACAGTGCGTGACGAGCTGCACCAGTTGGCAGCGGAGGGTCCCGGGGTGGACCGGCGGCTCAACGGGCTCGCTGGCCTGGTCGCCGGCTGGCCAGGGGACGAAGCCACCCTCGCGCTGCTCCGCGACCGCCTGCGATGTGACCCGAGCCCACGTGTTCGCGCCGCCGCCGTCCGGGCGCTCGCCGACCGCCGCCACGGCAACGACGAGACGCGGGTGCTCCTGCGCGAGGCGCTCGACGACCTCGACGCCACCGTCCGGCAGGCAGCGGTCGAGGCGTTGGTCGAGCGCTGCCCGAAGGAGCCGGAGACCGCGCAGCTGCTGTTGCGGCTGGTCTCGGAGGACAATGCCGACGAGGTCCGCCGCGCCGTCCTGCGCGGCTTGACGCAGCTCGTCCCGGCGCCTGCAGCACTGGTCGCGACCCTGCGGGAGCGCGCATGCCTCGACCCGGACGGGCAGACCCGCGCTGAGGCGGTGCGCGCCCTCGCTGAGACCATCCGGGACCAGCCCGGCATGTGTGATTTCCTGCGCGAGCACGCCGTTGCCGACCCATCGGGCGAGGCTCGGGGGGCGGCGCTGCAGGCGCTGGCTGAGACCTGGCCCGACGACGAGACGGTCGCGCTGCTGCGTGACCGGGCGACAGAGGATCCCGACGGTGACGCGCGCGCCGCTGCGCTGCGCGCCCTTGCGAGGGGATGGCGTGACGAGCCGGACATGAGCACGTTCCTGCGATCGTGTGCCACGCAGGACGAACACGGCAGCGCCCGAGCGGCGGCGCTCGACCTGCTCGCGACGCATTGGCGAGACGACGCGGAGGTCTCATCACTCGTCCTCGACCGGTGTGTGACGGACCCAGAGGGCTCTGTCCGTGCTTCCGCGCTGCGCTCGGCCGTTCGTGCCTGGCCCCGGGAGGCTGACGTATCAGCGCTGCTGCGCGACCGTGTGATTGAAGAGCCAAACGAAGGGGCGCGCCAGCAGGCGGTTTGGCTGACGCTCGACGTTGATCCGAGCGAGGACGTGCTGATCGTGCTTCAGCGCCGCGCCGTCGAGGAGCCGATGTACTACGTGCGCACGGCCATTGTCCAGACGCTGGCACAGGGATGGCCGGACGACCCACGGACCCTGCCCCTGCTGCGCCAGTTGGCAGTGGAGGACTCGGACGAGACGGTCCGCCCCAGTGCACTCGAGGCAATTGTGCGCGGCTGGTCGCACGACCCAGCCACGCTCCCCTTCCTGCGCGAGCGCTCCAGCGCCGATCCCATCACCACTGCCCGGAACAGGGCTCTGGAGGCGGTGGCAAAGGGCTGGCCATACGACCCGGAAACGCGAAACCTTCTCCGTGACCTCACCGCCGTGGGTGACAACCTGCGGGGCTACTTTGTAGACCCCGTCCTGCTGCTGCTGGTGGTGGAGGGTTGGCCTGCTGAGCAGGACTCCATCGAGCCGGTTATCGCCAGGCTCCGTCCGCTCGGCTACCTTCGTCGCGAACAGGCTTTCAAGGCGCTGCCCACAAGCTGGCGCAATGAGCCAGGCCGGTTACCCTGGGTGCGCAACGTCGCCGAGTCCGACCCCAGCGACACGGTGCGGCGGGATGCGCTCGTGACGTTCGTGCGGTACAGCCCGGACCATTCCGGAACGCGTGAGCTGCTGCGCGAGCGCGCCACGCACGATCCCTCCCCCTCAGTCCGTCAGGAGGCGCTGCGCCTCCTGACGCGCTCGGGCGCTGACCAGGCAAGCGTCACGGAACTCCTGCGCGATCGCATGCTGCACGACCCCGACGACGGCGTCCGCGGCACCGCCCTCCGCCTCCTCCAGGCCCACCTCGACACCGACGCCCTCCACCATCTGCTCACGACCGACGGGCCTCACTGACCTTCTTCTCAACGGGGCTGCTCCGCGGCCCGACGAGCCATGGACGCCAGGGGCGGTGGCGCGCGGAGCTGGCCGAGGTTGTGTGCTGGATCGCGGCGGTATACCGC
>JBOGEA010000191.1:0-11185 GCA_050743205.1 Egibacteraceae bacterium
GTTCGGGCGGCATCGAGCCGCCCGAACCGCGCTCCGCTTCGCTTCGCCCGCGGGTCAAGGCTGCGGTTTCTCACGCGTCTGTCGGGTGTGCACGATCAGCACCGGCTGCTGCTACCATTCAGAGACGCTCGCACTGCAGGCGATGCGCCTTTGGGGAGTGGCGATGCCAGAGCATGAGGGTCTCGCCGAGAATAGGCGGTCACGCCGGGAGTTTCTCAGCGAAGTCAGAGAGGTCTGCCGCCTTCGGTGGGCGAAAGATCCGGCCAACTGGGATGTCGAGATCGCTGAGCGGACCGGCGGCGGGGGGCGCATCGACATCGACCATCTGGTCGTCTCATGCCGACGCGGGTATCAAGTCCAACAGCATGTGGTGGGAGTCCACGAAGGGCGGGTCACCATTGAAATGGCCCAGCACTTCCTGTCTGGCGTCCGCCGCGAGTACGGCGCGAGACAGAGGCCGGAACTCGTGTGCCGGGACTCCGCCGAGCCTCAAGATCGGGATCTGAGTGCGGTCGCGCCTGGTGTGACACTGTGGCGCTTCGAGGACTACCAGCAGGTGTGGGACTGCACGGGCTACCTGCAGCGGCAGACGGCCCAGCTGCAAGCCGACCTGGATTACCCGCTCGACGGCTACGTCGAGAAGCGCTGGGCGTCACAGATGTTGAAGGCGCTCGACACGACGCAGCCGTGTTTCCTCCTCGCGCTCGGCGACTTCGGGACCGGCAAGACCTTCCTCATGCGCAAGGTCGCGTATGAGCTGGCGCGGGCGGGTCATGCGCCCGTGCTCATCGAGATCAGCCAGCTCGAGAACGCCCACACGCTCGACGAGGTGCTCGCCCAGCACATGGCTGGGCGAGATGACGGCTTCGACCTGACCGCGTTCCGCTACCTGCTGCGCCGCGGGCGGGTGGTGCTGCTGCTCGACGGGTTCGACGAGCTGGCGTCATGCATGGCTGAAGAGCACTGGAGCATGCTCAAGGAGGCCGCTGAGGGGTCGGCGAGGGTCGTGGTGGCCAGCCACCCCCGGTGCTTCGCGATCGCTCCAGCGATGCCCGACGCGCTGGCCGTCCGCGAGGTGGAGCTGTTGCCGGGGTCGCGGACCCTGCACCTGCTCCCCCTCGTGGACGGCCAGCGGCGTGAGTTCGCGCTGGCGGCCCTGCGCGATGAGGCGCGTGCGGGCCGGCTCCTCCATATGCTGGGCGCCGTCGAGGACCCGCACCACCTTCTCGCGAACCCCGCCGTCCTCGCGCTCGTGATCAGCGGGTTTGCCGCGGGCCTTGTGACCGAGGACCAGGTGTGGGCCACGGCCGACCGGTCGGGCAAGGCCCGCCTCGGCAATCTCTACAAGCTGCTGCTGGACGCTTGGCTCATGCAGGAGGAGCGGCTCGAGGCGGTGACGAAGGTGGCGCTGGCGCTGTGGCACACGGGCCAGCGCAGCGTGACCGCGCAGGCCTTGGGGGCAGCCGCTGATGCGATCAGTGACCTCCCGCTTCCAGCGCGCCATGGCGCCGGCAGGTTCGGGTTCGTCCATCCGTCGGTGATGGAGTGGCTCGTGGCGGCCCACATCGCCCGCGCGTTCGACCGGCAGGACACGTGCACCATCGACGAATCGTTCGCGGACCACGAGTTGACGCCGCTGATGGCGGATTTTCTCCGCGACCTGGCCGGTGACGAGCCCATCGTCGAGTGGGCTCGGCGCACCGCTACAGGCCCGCGCGTCCCCGGGCGGGTCGCGAAGGCGAATGCCGCGCTCATCCTCCAGCGGCGCGACGACGCTACGCCTCCGGCGCAGCACGCCGGCCAAGACCTGCGTGGGCGAGATTTCACGGGCCAAGACCTCACGCGAGCGGTCTTCGACGGGGCCGACCTCGCTGGCGCCACGTTCGAGGCCGCCATCCTGGCGCGGGCGAGTTTTCGCGGTGCGCGGCTGGCCTGCGCGGTGCTCGATCGTGCGTGCCTGGCCGGGGCTGACCTCGCCGGCGCTGAGCTCGCCCAAGCCAGGCTGCTCGGGGCGACCCTGGTGGGCGCGGCCTTTGACGGCGCCCGCCTGGACCGCGCGGTGCTGATCGGGACAGACCTCCGGCCGGAGGATCTGGCCGTGGCGGCCAGCACGTTCGGGGCTGCCCTGCCCGACGTGCCACCGACGGCGCAGGCCGTGAAGCGATCAGATGTCAACGCGGTCGCGTTCAACCCGGACGGCACCCTGCTCGTGAGCGGGCATGAGGATGGCACGGTCCGGATCTGGGACGCTGTCGCGAGCCGTCTTCTGCGGGCGCTGAAAGGCCACAGCGGTCCGGTGTGGGCGGTGGCGGTGGCACCAGACGGCGGCTGGATCGTCTCCGGCGGCGACGACGGCGCGATCCGGACATGGGAGATGTCCACCAGCCAGCAGACGCACGCGGTGGAGGGCCATCATGGTCCGGTGCGGGCGGTGGCGGTGGCGCCCGACGGCGGATGGGTGGTCACCGGAGGTGACGACGGCACCGTCCGCACATGGGACACCTCCGACGCCCATTCCCTGCAGACGCTGGAGGGCCATGGCGGCCCGGTCACGGCGGTGGCGGCGGCGCCGGATGGCGGTTGGGTGGTCTCCTGCGGCGACGATGGCGCGGTGCGGATCTGGGACGTGGCGACCGGCCAGCAGATGCACGCGCTGCGGGGCCACAGCGGTCCCGTGGGTGCGTTGGCGGTGGCGCCGGGCGGTGGCTGGATCGTCTCCGGCGGCGACGACGGCAGGCTGTGCCTGTGGAACGTGTCCACCGGCCAGCAGATCCACACGCTGGAGGGCCACGCCGGCCCCGTGCCGGCGGTGGCGGTGACGCCCGACGGCAACCAGGTCGTCTCCGGTGGCCGGGACGGCACCGTGCGGGTGTGGCACAGCGCGACGGCGATCCAGGTGCGCACCTGGAAGGGCGACACGCACGGCGTGCGGGCGGTGGCGGTGTCACCGGACGGCGGTTGGGTGGTCTCCGGCGGGGACGACGGCACGGTGCAGGTGCGGGAGAGCACGAGAGGCGGGCAGCTCCGCGTCCTGCGTCCCCAGGGCGGTCCGGCGGTGTGGGCAGTGGCGATCACTCCCGACGGCCGCCGGGTCGTCTCCGGTGGGGACGAGAGCCCCGTCCGGGTGTGGGACATCTCCAGCGGGCGTGAGCTGGCCCCTTTCAAAGGCCACACCGCCTACGAATGCGATGCGGTCGCCGGGGGCGGTGGAAGGTCGTACACCGTTCACCACCAGCGCACACCGGGGGTGCGGGCCGTGGCAGTGACGCCGGACGGCCGTCTGGTCGTATCGGGCGGCAACGACAGCCGGCTGCGGGTGTGGGACCTCTCCAGCGGCAAGCAGTGGCGTGACCTGGGGTACTCAGAGGAATTCCGATCTGTCGTGAGGGCGGTCACCGTGTCTGGCGACGGCGAGTGGGTGGTCTACGGCAATGGCGCCGGCGCTCTGGAGATTTGGGATCTGAAGACTGGCGCGTTCCAGCGCAGCCTGCGGAGCCATGGCACATCGGTGCAGGCGCTCGCGGTCACGCCAGACGGCGCTCGGGTGATCTCTGGTGGCGCGCACCGCGGCGTGCAGGTGTGCGAGCGCGAGACGGGCCGCCGGCTGCGCCTTCTCAAAGGCCATCGTGGAATCGTGAACGCCATCGCGGTGGCGCCGAACGGCAGCTGGATCACCTCCGGCGGCGACGACGGCACCGTACGCATCTGGGACAGCGAAACCGGCCGGCAGCTGCGGGTCCTCAAAGATCATCGCGGCCCGGTGAACGCGGTGGCGGTGGCGCCGAACGGTAGCTGGATCGTGTCCGGTGGCGACGACGGCATCGTGCGCATCTGGGACAGCGTCACCGGCCAGCAGCTGCGCATCCTCCCGGGCCATCGCGGCCCGGTGAACGCGGTGGCGGTGGCGCCGAACGGCAGCTGGATGATCTCCGGCGGCGACGACGGCACCGTGCGCATCTGGGATGCCGCCGACGGCCTGCCGTTCTCGCCTGAGCTCGCCGGGGAGGCGGCCGTCCCGCCTTCGGACGGCGAGAGGAGGTTCGAGGCGTCCGGTAGCTGGTGGGCGGTGGGGCTGTGCCGGTTCGAGCCCGGCGAGCTCGATCCGTATGTGCCGGACCTTCCGCCCCTCGGCCTTGAGAGACTCGTTCACGGTGGCCGCTAGCGCGCTCTGGGATCAGCTAAAAGGGCCGTCGAAGGCGGCGCTGCACTGGGCGTGGGCCAGCGCTGTCCTGCGGACCCAGGCCGCGCTGCCCGATGCGACGGTCAGCTCGCTGGACGTGCTGGTCGGGATCCTCCTCGCTCGGGGCCGCAACAGCGAGCCGCGGCAGCTGTTCGAGCACTTCGGCATCCCGTACGGCGCGGTGAACGGCCAGCACAACGGTTACCGGGCCGCTGACCTGCTCGCCGTCGTCCGCAGGATTCCGGAGGAGCCGCCGCCGCTGGATGAGGACGCGCGAGCGATCGGCGACCATGCGGTGAACGGCATGGCCTACGCCCACCGCGACGGGCTCGTGCCGTCGGAGGCGCTGTTCGGGGCGCTGCTGGAGCTGGACAACCCCGCCTCGCGCGCGATCCGGGACGCGTTGGCCGCCCGCGGCGTCGACGCTGACGCCGTGATCGGCTCGTACCGGGAGTTCCTGTCGGCGGAGACCATCCCGTACGACCGCTTCCTTCTCCAGCGCCACCCGTACGTTCCTCCGCGCGTCGCCATCCCGACCTACCAGAGCGATCAGCCGTCGACGCGCCCGCCGCCGGTCGGCGCCGTCGAGCCGGTCGACCTGGTGGGGATCCGTGCGGAGGTGGACGCGTTCGCCTGCCTCATCGCCTCACGGGCGCTGAACCCCCCGCTGGCGATCGGGCTGTTCGGTGGCTGGGGGTCCGGCAAGAGCTTCTTTCTGGAGAGCCTGCAGCGGCGGATTGACGCGCTCGTCAACCACCCCGCCGCGAGGAGCCGGCCGCAGGACCAGCTGCCGTTCTACAAATCGATCGTCCAGATCGAGTTCAACGCGTGGCAGTACGTCGAGAGCAATCTGTGGGCCAGCCTGATCGAGCACATCTTCCGCAACCTGCGCGTGTCGTCGGACGACAGCGACGACCTGATCACGCAGCGCCAGCGCTTCTACCTGGCGCAGCTCCAGCAGGCCGGCAGCCAGCGGCATGAGGCCAGGCGGGAGCGTGACCGGCTGGAGGACGAGCAGCGGGCTGCGGTCGCGCGGGTGCAACGGCGGCGGGCCGAGCGCGAGGCCGCCCTCGTCGAGCTGGAGTGCCGCTGGCGCGAGGACCCCCTGGCCGGGTGGAGCCCGTCGAAGGAGCTGGCGGACCAGGTGCGCAAGGCCGCGGGCGAGGCCGGGATCGTGGCCCTCGGGGGCGATGCCCCCCAACTGCGCGCCACCCTGGACGAGGCGCGGAAGACCCTGCGCCGGGCCGGCCCCGTGCTCGCTCCCCTGCAGGGGAGCGGGTGGCGCTACGCCCTGACGCTGGCAAGCGCCATGCTTGTCACACCGTTCATCAGCTTGGGCCTGCAGCGGCTCAGCTCCTCCGCGGTGGCCGGCGTCATGGGCAGCCTGGCGTGGATCCTGGCGTCCGCGACCACCTACGTGAAGGCCGGCTCGGCGTACCTGAAGAAGGCGCTCGACGGCATCGCCAGGGCGCAGGCCGACCTCGCGGCCGCAGAGGCGACCGAGCGCGCCACGCTCGACAGGGCGCTCCGCGAGGCGCAGGACAAGCTGTCGGCCGTCGAGGCACAGCTCAACAACGCGGTCGCCAGGGAGCGCGAGCTCGCCGCGGCGATCGTCGAGCTGGAGCAGCGGCTGGCGCGCACGACGCCGCGGCATGCTCGAGGAGTTCGTCGAGGAGCGGCTGGGCAGCGAGGACTACCGGCGGCACCTCGGCATCCCAGCTCTGGTGCGCCGCGACCTCGAGCGGCTGTCACGGCTGGTCGAGGCGGAGAACGCCGAGGAGCCCGGCCCGCGGCACGGGAACGCGATCAACCGCATCGTGCTCTACATCGACGACCTCGACCGCTGCCCCACCCCCATGGTCGCCAAGGTGCTGCAAGCCGTCCACCTGCTGCTGGCGTTCCCGCTGTTCGTGGTCGTGGTCGCGGTGGACGAGCGCTGGCTGGTCGGGTCGCTGCGCGAGCACTACGGCCAGCTGAGCGGCCAGGGCGCCACGCCCGGTGACTACCTGGAGAAGATCTTTCAGATCCCGTTCCGGGTGCAGCGGCTGAGCCATGAGTCCCGCGTCCGGATGGCGCGCCGGTTGATCACTCCGAGCCTGCGCCCCGCAGGGAACGGGAACGGTGTGGCGGAGCCGGCTGACATCGGGCCGGCGTGGCTCCCACAGGCCGATGACCCCGAGTTCGCCAGTCTCGTGGACTCCCTCAACGACGGGGAGGCCGTGCCCCAGCAGTGGCTGGAGGCCGCGCGGCTGACCGTGACCGATGAGGAGCTGTCGCTGATCGAGGACGCTGCGGCGCTGCTCGGCGCCACCCCTCGGTCGGTCAAGCGGTTCGTGAACATCTGCCTGCTCATCAAGTCGATGCGCAGGCAGAGCGACGACACGCGGGTGCTGCTGCTGCTCGCCATCGCCACGGGCCTGCCGGATCTGAGCAGGCAGCTCTTCGCACTCATCGAGGGCCGGCAGGACCAGCCCTGCCCACTCGGGCAGGTGGCCGACGAACTCGCCCCCTGCCCCGAGCGCGACCGGCTGACCGCCTGGCTCACCAGCCGACCGCACCGGCAGCAGACGGACCTCGCGGTGTCCACCGAATGCCTCGACCTGATCCGCCGCTTCTCCTTCCAGGCCTGACAACGTGTTTTGAGACTGCCCGTGAGGGCTCGAATGGATGGCCAGGAGCGATCGTTCAGCCTGCCTTTGCGCTGACAACCAGCTTTCCTCCGTATTGGGAGGAAACCCGCAGGTCAGGCGCGCGCTGTCGGGCTTGAGGTGCAGCTTTCCTCCGGATCTGGAGGAAAGCTGCCTCTTTGGCTCGAGTGCCCCGACTGGCGGACCCGTGAGATTCTGCAACAGCCTCCCCACGGCGAAAACCTTCATCAAACGCAAGCGACGGGGCGCGGCCCCTTCACGACAGCTCTCAAACACGTCTGAGAGGCGCGATCGCTTACCCGGGTCGAAAATAACGGTGCCATTGGTGGTGTGAAGCCCTATGGCCAGGATTCGGCACGGATGCGTGCCGAATCCTGGCCATAGGCCGTTTCCTGGCCATTAGCGCTTGCGAGAATGACGCACGGTGAGGATGTGGCGCTCAAAGATCGCATTGAGTTACTCGCGGGCGCAGCGTGGTCTTGCCCGCGCCGGGAGTACCGAGGATGAGAAGGGCTTCTTCCAGCTCATCAAATACCGCACCTATCGACCGGCCGGGGGGCACCGGGTGACCTTCGCCGCTGAGCCGGTAAGTGATAAGCGGGGCGCGGGTGGGCACGGCGTCCGGTCGCTGCGCTAATCCCAGCTCCATCCGCGTGATGACCTCGAGGGACCGCTGAAGCACTCCCTCTATCCACCTCGTGTGCACCCGCTTCAGCATCACACTGCGGTCGTGTTCCTGGCGGTCACGAAGTCGCTGGTCCTTGCTGGCAGGCGCGCGCCGCTTCGCTCGCAGGGCATAGCCTCCCGCCACGGCACTGAAGAATCCCAGAGTTCCCGCGGTCGCGGCGGAGAGGAGCGCCCAGCCAAGCTGCGTTGGGCGCGGATCACTGTCAAGACCCGCCGCAAACCCCGCCAAGGCAGTCGTCGCGGTCGTAATGGCGACTATCAGCGGTCCAATCCACCATGCTTGTCGACGAGGGTGTCGTCCACCCTGGCGGGGCGACTGCGCAGCACGCCTCAATTGCCCACTCTCAGGTGAACCATGTTCATATGCTAGACATGCTCGACGTACGCGCGAAGGTTGACAGACTCTTCGACTTCACGTGTAGGCGGGACGTCCCCGGTGGTGTCCACCTGCTGGTGGACTGGAGTAGCCCCGGTTTCGTGGATACTCCACATTGGACCTGTCCCGGTTTGGTGGCCTAAATCACAACCATCCACCAAACCGGGACAGGCCCCAATGATGCCATACCTAGCCCGACTTTCCCCTTTAGGGGTGCGGTAGGTGGAAGAGTCGCTGGTCAGTGGACGGTTTGAGGGTCATCTGGTGTATGACCTAACTATGTGGAGCGTAGGCATCGAGGCCGAACAGGTCGTACAAGCGCTGTTGGGTGGGGGTCATGTCGGTGAGCATGCGTCGGGCTTTGGGCCGCCCACCGGTGGAGGGGTAGACCATGACGGTCTCCTGGATGCCCTCAAGGGTGTCGAGCAGCTCACGCACGCTCATCGCCAGGCCGGCTTGGGCGGCCTGGCGACGCAGCAGATGCGCGACCGCCAGCGCGAGCACACAGTAGAAGACGCGCACACGGATCTTCTGCTCGGTCCAATGACGCAGCGGCGAGAGCGACACCACATGAGGGTCTTTCATCTCACCGAACCGTCCTCGGCGTCTGCCTGACAGCGGTAGGCGGCAACGACCTCGCCCACCGGCCAATCGTCGCGGTTGGTCCACTCCAATGCGTTTGCCGAACACCTCGTCGGCCAGCCGGTCGCGGGCGGCCTGATCGATCTCCCAGGTCAGACGCAAGTCAGCGGCATCTTCGCCGGTCAGGGCGACAGCGATGACCCGGTCCACCCAGCGCGGTTTGAGGATCGCGGCGATCTGGAGCCTCCACCCCAGGGCGGGCCTTACGGGTCTTGCCACGGGCCAGGCGGGCGGCCAGCTCGTCCAGGCGGCGGCCGGCTTTGGCCAACGTCTGAGCGAACCCTCGGGCCTGGGCCGTGTGGAAGGTCGGCGAGTGCGTGACGACCGCGCGGTGGGTGGCGCCCAGCGCGGTGGCGGTGGTGTCATAGCCGGTCAGCCCGCCGAACCGGTCAGCGTCGACGACACTGAACTCTGTCGCGGGGATGGCCAGCAGGTCGGGGTGGCTCGAGACGACCAGCGAGCCGACGAACCCCAGCCCGGACGCCTCGATGTGGGCCTGGTTGGCGGCCGAGCTCTCCCCCGGCGTCGTAGACCACCGTCAACGACTCCAGGGGATCGGCGAGCTGACGGTAGCGGACGACCAGCTCATCGATCACGGTCGAGAACTGGGTGACGTCGGGCCGGTCGCCGGGGTAGGCGTGTGACACCAGCGGGATCCCGCCGTCGCGGGTGACGACCAGGGCCAGGGCGACCAGCCGCGGGTCGGTGCGTTTCTGTTTGGCTTTGCCGCGCTGAGCGATCGGCGCTTTGGGGTTCGCGGAGTCGATGAACGTCGCGAAGTTGGCCATGTCCGCCCACCAACGCGGACAGGTCCAGCCCGAACACCTTGACCATCCGCTGGGCGATCTGGCGCTCGATGGCACGCAGGTCGTCTTCGGACAGCGCGTCCATGGCGTCCCAGAAGCGGCGGTGGTCCCAAGCGGCGGGGGGCAGGCGGACCCAGCGGTCGCCTGCCGTGGTGGCCCACCAGTCGGCGAAGCGCCGCTTCGAGCACGGCTTGACGATCCGGTTGGCGGCCGCCAGCGCGATGTAGGTGCCGACCGAGGCGGCCGCGTCCGACCGTCGCGCCCCTACGGTCTGGTCGATGATCCCGGCCACGTCCAGACGTGCCAGCATCCCCCAGGCCGCGGCCAGCGCGCCGAACTTGATGTGGCGGGTGCGCTCGGGCAGCGCCGTCGCGCCGTCCATCGCAGCGGCGATGTCCTCGGCTTTGCCCAGGTAGCGCTGCGAGACGACCTTGGGTTTGCCGTCGACTCGGGCGACCTCGCGAAGGTAGTAGTAGGTCTGGCCGTTGACTGTTTTGCCCGTGATGCTTGCCACACTTTAGGTCATACACCACAGACGTCACGAAAGCCAGCATCCTCAACAGACAACGCCCAGGTCAGCCCCACCACAAACCGACTGCAAGCCCGAGACAACCCGCCCCCTCAGCTGCTAGCCAGGAAACTCGGGCTAGCGTTCTCGCAGTGGATGACCGCTGACTCCCGCCCCTTGCCCTTGGACTAGCCGGAAGCCGCCTGGGTGCGGGGGATGGTGACAAGCACCTCGTAGTCGTGGACGTCGATTCGGATGTCCTGGCCGGTCGCCTCGCGCACGAGCCGGGCCATGCGGGGGATCCCCGTTCCAGCTCCGGTCACCGAGCCCGCAGCGAACAGGCGTGCGTAGATGAACGGGTTGCGGGGGACGTGGACGCCAGCGCGCATCGCGGTCGCGTCGACGGTGTTCGGCGTCGTGCCGGGGGTGTGGATCTCGACGCGGTCGTCCAGGACGAACAGCCGGATCGGGCCTCGTACGGTGTAGTCCCGGTGGGCTACGGCGTTGACGACCGCCTCGCGCAAGGCCTCCTCCGGCAGCTCGGGGTGCCGCTCGGGCTCGAACCCTCTGATCCGGTGCGGACTGCGCAGGCTCAGTCGCAGAAACGCCGCGGCCTGGTCGATCACGTCGAGCAGCCGCCCAGTCAGGTCGGTGCGGTCGGCAGGGTCGGTGGAGCTGTCCAGACCTGAGAACCTGGCGGCGTTGATCTGGGCGAACGGCACCTGTGACTGGGGCCGCCGGCCGAACAGGAGCAGGCCGGCGAGGGTCGCGCGCTCGCCGTCGTACAGGCGCCAGTTGCGCAGCAGCCCGCAGATGTCCTGATCCACCAGATCGGCCATGCCCACGCGGCGCAGGTAGGCGTCGACCGCGTCGAGGTCCAGATCGGCGAGCGTGGTCCGGTACAGCGGGGTCTCGTCGTAGAAGATGCTCTGGGTGGCCTGAAACAGGCGCAGCAGTTCTTCCCTGGACGCGGCCCTGCAGCGGCTGGCGGTGCGGACGTAGTACCGCCCCGACTTCGTCCGGTAGGGGCGGGCGGAGCCCTTCGGGATGCGGACGACGACCACGTGCTTGCCGTCGATCTCCAGCACTTCGGTGACGGTGATGACCGGTGGCTCGCAGTCGTACGCGGCCTCGTCGATCCTGCGCGCCAGCCCCTCAGGCGCGTTATGTGGATTGTTTGGGCGTAACGGATCCTTGACACAGAAGGGCCTCTTGCGGGAGAAAGCGGTCGTCCAAGACCCGACCCGCGAAGAGGCCAGGCTCATGCTGCCAACCGAAGACCTGTTCGTCCACGTCTATTTCTTCGTCGATGAGGCCATCCGCCACGGCGCGCTCCAG
>JBOGEA010000192.1:0-11162 GCA_050743205.1 Egibacteraceae bacterium
CACGCAGCGGCTGAGCGTGTCGGCGTCGAGGGTGTCCCAGGCGATGGCGGCGAGGGTGTCGAGCGGCGGCGCGAGCGCGTCGACGGCGCCGCGCGCCGCCTGAGGCTCTCCCAACATCACTGTCTCGTACATATGTTTGATATATGGCATGGCGTGAGCGGCAGTGCAAGGACATTCGCATGTTAATAGGTGATGGTGTGGGATTCGGTAGCCTATATATCCGGTATGCACAGATCGTCATGCCGCTTGGTGGCGCTGTGTTCGCGGTGGCCCTTCGCGGTGGCCTTTCGAGGACGTGGGCTGGCCGTGTGCGCGTTACGGGTCCGCTAGCCTGTGCGCGGCCATGCTCGGCGGTGGAGGTCTGCAGCAGCGGTGACCGCGAGCGTGATTCTGCTTGCGCCCGGACAGACCCGACCGCCCACGGAAACGTGAGAAGACCCTGATTCAGCGGGAACACTGTGCGCAGCGCCACCGCGACAAGGTGTGCGTCTGCTCCGGATCTGAAAGGAGAACGAGATGGACGCCGATCCCGGTCTGCTGGGGGAGCTCCGCGAGCTGCGCGGACGCAGCGTCGAGCAGGTGGCGGAGATCTGCCAGGTGGACCGGTCCACGGTCGAACGCTGGGAGTCCGGCGACACCAAGCCGTACCCGCGCAACCGCAGGGCGCTGGCCGCGGCGCTGGGGGTTCCCCTCGGCCCGCTCGTGCGGGCAGTATGGGGCCGGACCCAACAGGAGCGACAGATGCACCGACGACACCTGCTGCGAATCGTGATGGGCCTGCCCGCCCTCGCCCTGCCCAACCTGGCGGATCAACCCGACTTCGACCTGCACGAGACCACCGTGCGCCTGGTCGGCCGCTACCCGACCGCCGCGCCCGCCGACCTGCTCACCGACGCCCGCATCCACCTCGACACGCTCACCGCCGCCATGGACAGGCCGTTGCGGCCGGGCCGCCGCCGTCTACTCCTGGTCGACGCCGTGGACACCGCCGCACTCGCCGCCGACGCCGCGAAGCACGACGGCCACCCCGGCGAGGCAGCCGCCTACCGTGCCCTGGCACGCAGCCTCGCCGACGAGTCCGGCATCGGCAGATTGCGGGGCTGCGCCCTCCTCCTTGCCGCCCTCGCACACGCCCCCGTATGGGGTGACGGCGACTCGCTGGCCGCACTGGAGTTGCTCAACGCCGCAGCCCCGCTTATCGGCAGCCGCGGGCTGGTCCCCGCAGCGGTCGCGATGTACCAGGCGGAGCACTGCGCCGCCTTGGGCCGAGAGCGTGAGGCCCTCGCGGCGATCGCCCGCGCCGAGGCGGCCGGCGTCGATGACGACGGCGAGGGGTTCTTCTCCGCCGCGGCATGGCTGGCCGACGCGGGCGACCCTCGCAAAATGGCTGGGTGGCAGGGGTTCTGCCAGCTGCTCTCGAAGAGCACGGACGATGGTCTCGTCCTGGCCGGCCATGCCCTTGATGCCCTACCGGTTAATGCCAGCTACCCGGCGCGCTGCCACAGCAACATTTCCCTTGGGCACACTCTCGCTTGTGTTGCTCCTGACTTAAAGACACAGATCGAGCTTGTAATTAGTCCGCACTTTGCGGGGTTCCCGGCCTGTGAGGAAGGCTGTGGCGAGCCTGAGCCGGCCTGCCAAGCCGCCGAGCAGACGCTCGCCATCTCTGAGGCCACCGGTTACCGCGAGGGGATCCAGCGCATCCACATCGTGCGCGGGCGTATGCCCGAGGAGTGGGCCGACATGGCGTGTGTCCGCGCCCTCGACGAGCGGCTGGGCCTGGCCGCCTGATCCCCGACGGCGCCCTCGCCCCCTGATCGTCACGCTGTCCGCGCTCAGCCCCTGGCGGGCGCGCCGCCGCCCGCTCTCCATTCATCGAACGCCCCAGCCGCTCCCCCGTCCTCGGGACGCCTCCCCCGCAAGCCGCTGTCCGCAAGCCGCGCATCGAGGGCCGCCTCCACGGCCGGCGGACGAGAGTCCCGCCGCAGGGCTTCAACGCTCGCCCGTGGACTCCAAGAGGGCATTCGCGACCGCAGGGTGGAGGCTGGTCGACAGGGACACGTGGACGCGGTCGACGCCCAGGCGGGCGGCGTGGTCGGTCGCGCCACCGTGCAGCACCACCACCGGGCGTCCGCCCACCTGGCGGCACACCTCGATATCGCAGAAGGAGAACCCGCGCACGCCGGTTGTGGAGGATCTCTCCGGTGATGCCCGCTGCCCACGGGGACAGCAGGAACAGCACCGCCCGCGCGATCGGCGCCGGCTCGGTGACGTTCCAGCGGAGTGGCGCCCGTGCCGACCACACCTCTTCAAACTGCGCAAAGCCGGGGATGGCCTTCGCCGCCATGGTGCGGATTGGACCGGCCGCTACCGTGTTCACGAACCCCGTCAGGGCCGAGATCACGAGCCAGATATCGTGTCACCGACTCCAGCGCCGCCTTGCACGGGCCCATCCAGTCGTAAGCAGGCCAGGCGACGCTCGCATCGAAATCCAGCGACACCACCGAGCTGCTGCCCGCCGCGCGCAGCAGCGGCGTCAAGCCGACGGTCAGGGTCTTCAGCGAGAACGCCGAGATCTGGAACGCCGTCGCGACAGACTCGAACGGCGCGGAGAGGAAGTTTCCGCCCAGGGCGTCCGGCGGGGCGAACGGGATGGCATGCAGGATCCCATCAAGCTTGCCCCAGCGCCTGGCCACCTCCACACCGACCGTTTCGACCTGCTCTTGTCGGGTCACGTCCAGCTCCAGCACGTCCACCGGCTTGGGGAGCCGCCGCGCAGAGCGTTCGGTCAGCGACAACGAGCGGCCCCAGCCAGTGAGCAGGGCCTCGGCCCCGTGCTCGAGCGCCTCGTGGACGACCGCAAAGGCGATCGATCCAGGCGTGAGTACACCGGTGATCAGGTACCGCTGGCCGTCAACGAGCATGGGAAGTCCTCGCAGGGGTAGGGACTGGCAACAGCAGGCCCCATCTGCAAGCGGTCTACCGTAACGAAGCTATGATCAGCCGGGCGTACGGCAATTACCTAGGAGTAGCCGAACTTCAGCGCTACATCTCAGCCGCAGCCGGGGTACAGGTCGGAGAGCTGATAGTGGTCGCCGGTCACGCAGAGCTTGATGACGGCAACCAAAGGGCTGTGACGAAGATGTTGCAAGAATTGGCGACCGAGACCTAGTCTGCTTGGGCAGGCTTGCGGTACCTCTTGTTCTTTCCTGCCGTGCCGCTCGGGAGGACCTTCAGGTTCCGACGCCAAGGCGGCTTGTGGGCGTCTGAGGGGCGTGGCATGCGCTCAGCATCAAGCAGACTCCTCGCTCCCACACCTTCCGACAGGTACGAGCTTCAAGCTTGAGCGCAGGCGCCCTTTCACCTGCATCGCCCGCGACGAACCGACACCGTGGACGCAAGACCCGCTCTGCCGCCCTCAAATTGCAACACTAACGCACTTGCATGTGTGTATGCATGCTAGGGCATCAAGGAATCAGCTTGCCACGTCAAAACAATGTAGGCTGCTCTTGACTGGTCAGCAATAGCAGCTCGCCGAATACTGGCTCGTTCGGCACCCTCTCGTTGATGCCCCACTTCGGGGGAAAGAAGAGCTGCACCGGCTCAGCTGAGGCGTTGAACCGGGCCTTGATGCGCTTCCGCGCGCTCATCAGCTCAGGTGCTGCTTCGCGGCAGTACTTGTCGGTCTCGCAGAAGAGCCCCTGGCAATCAATAGCGTGCAGCGACCGACCCCAGAGCCCAGTAAACGGCAAGCCAAGCCGAGCGAACTCCTCCTCTTGACGCTCCACCATCCAGAGGATGGTTTCAGCTGGTGTGTAGTCGCCCAGACTGCCAAACACCTTTTTGATACCCCTGAGTGCACCTGGACCGGCCTGGGTGAACTCGTTTTCGCTAAAATTAATAAGTTCCGAATAGTTCAGGTCAATGGCGGTCTGGTACGACATGAAGTCGCCCATCAGCGGATAGCCATGCAGCAGCTCATACACCCCACGCAGCGACGTGGCCTGCGCCAACTGCTCACCGAGACCGTCTTGCAGGAACATGTGCCGGAACAGCTCGACGTGGTTGCGATGCTTCACGCCCTGGCCGTACGCGTCAGTCGCGCAGAGGATAAAAGCTCCGGTGTAAAGCCCACCATTGCGATCTCTGGCGTGTTCGAGCGCTTTGACGAAGGAGCCGTCGCCGAGGTCATCAAGGGTAGGGTAACGACCGAGGAAGTCACGCACGCTGCGCCAGGTCTCGACCTTGCTGAACGTGCGGAAAGCGACGATCTGAAAAAGCCGGTCTTCTGACGAACAGGGCTCGTCGTGGTAGCACACGTGGTGGATCATGTACTGCGAGACCCGGTCGGCCGCCCGGAAAACATTGCAGAACTTGAAAGTCTGAATGATCCGGTCGTCCGTCCACGGCCATGGCATACCGGCCACTCGACGCTCAAAAGCGCGCTGCCGCTCCGAGGCAAAATTCCAATAAAGGTCATAGATTCGCTGACGCGGGACAGGTGGACGCTTCATCTACTCACATCCCTCGCTCTCAACGCTGCCGGCAGAAGACGCCGGTGTCGTGCAAATGAAAATATTGAGGGTCATCAAGAAGAACGCTGCCAGCCATGCGCTCGCCTAGCGTGTACCGGAAACGGTCCACTCCAGCGAAGTGATCAAATACAATGGCGCCGCCAACCACGGTGCGCGCCTTCACCACCTCCAGTGCCGCTCGAGCTGAGCTGTAGTTATCGGTGTCGAAAAAACTCAACACCACATCCTCGTCCTCAAGGCGCTGACAGGTTTTCACGATGTCGCCCGGCACGATCTCGACGTTCCGCCCGTCGAGATAACGCCGCACCGCCGGCAAGTCGGTAAAGATGCAGTCTGGGTGGTCGTACATATCGAGCGGGCTGCGCCGTGGCGGGAAACCGCTGAAGGTGTCAAAGCCGATCACCGGCCAATCCTCGCCGAGCCGCTCGATAACCCGCGAAAGGAACATGGTCGTGCCGCCTTTGAACATCCCGAACTCGGCAACCACCCCACGCAGGCCGAGCCGCGTCGCGTTGACAAGGCACTGGTAGAGATGCGTCAACGTGTTTGGATACCCATTGGCCAGCGACGGTACGAGGAGCGCTGCCAGCTCCTCCCGGAAGATAGGGTCACGAAACGCCAAATGCCCGTAGCCAGCGATGATGACCCTGGGTGCGCCCCGAATGAACGGCAGCGCAGCGCGCAGCAGCTCTTCTTTGTCCTCGTCGGCCGCGACCACAAGCACGTCATGGCCTGCCTCGACGAGGGCGTTGAACGGGTGCACAGGCACCGAGAGCGCCGGCCGGGTATCTGAGGCGTAGACGGCCTCCACGGCCCATGCAAGACCGGACGCAGCCAAAGCAGCCAGGAGGCGGAGCGTGACGCTGGTCAGGCCGAGCACTCCCACGGAGCGGGCGCCGGACAGCAGCTCATGCTCCAGGTCGTCAAGGAGCTTGGCGTAGTCCCCGGCGTGCATCAGCCGCGATTCCCTTCACGGCATGAAACAAGGAAGTTGCCGTACAAGGTCGGAATCTCGCGGCTGAGCGCACCGATGAGACCCACCGTGGCATCCATCAGTGCCTCGGCAGATCCCTGGCGAGCGGTCTGGCACTTGAGGGCATAAACGAACAGGTCGACCGCGGTGTCCAACGGCGATCCGTCCCGCGTGGTCGGCGCACCGTCGAGGACGTGTTCGAGCCAGTCCACCTTGCGCGCGATGTTCGCAAGGACGCTGAGCACCTCGCCGCGCTTCTTCCAAGCGTCACGGTATGCGGCGTCTTTCTCGCGGTGCAGCCGACCAACCGCGTCCCGGAACTCGGTGTGCGTCGGCGCGCTCACGAGAGCACCTTCTCGTAGGCCAGCGTCCGCGCATCAAGGTCTGCGACGAGATAGCCGCCGGCGTTCTCGCCGAGCTGGTGCATGGCGCGGAAACCTTGGCAGATGGCGCTGCGCCACAGCCACGCGGGCAGCGACTCAACCTCCAAATCCACCGCCGCGGCCTTCGCGACTTCGATCACCTCACCGTCGACGCTGGTCTCGCTGAGAAAGCCGGTCCGGCGTTTGGCCAGCCGCGAAAGCACGGCGGCGAGCCCCTCCTCGGCGAAAATGGCACGCGCTCCGTCCTCGCACTCGTCGGTCTGCGGGTTGGACTTGCGCTTGAGCCGCAACAAGGCACGGAGCGTGGGCGACCAGCCCAGCACTGCCATGAAGCCCATGTGGATGGCGTCGTGGAAGCGGTAGGTGTCCACGCGCCGGGTGTTGTCGGTCAGCGGGTCACCCAGCTCGACACCGGCCTGGAAGCCGGCAAGCTTGCCACTGGCAAGGTTGATCGGACCATGCGGGAACGCGTTGGGCTCGGCGCTCACCAGGGTCAGGACAGCGGCTGCGCGGCCGGAAGGCAGCGACCGCTCAGCAAACGCCACAATCAACCGACGAGGGAAACGCTCGTGCTCGGGATAGTCAGCATCGAAGAGCGGCAGATTCCCGAGCTGACGCGCCACAGCCTGACGCGGGTAGCGGTCGCGGGTGCGGCGCAGGTTGGCCTCGGCGATCTCTTCCAAGTCCAGACCACAGGCCGTCGCCACAGCCGCCGTGTACCACAAGAGGTCACCCAGCTCCTCACGCAGGAACTCCCGGTTGGCAGCCAGGTCGATGCCGTCACGCAGGTACTTCTTGTACACATTGAGAATCGAGCCGGTCTCGCTGGCCAGACCGAGCATGGGAGCGATCGCAGCCTGTGGGCCGCCCAGCCGCAGCTGGCTCGTCTCCTGGGCAGCGCACTGGTATGTGGAGAACCGCACGATTTCCCCCTTGAGCAAGGGCATGCCTCGCCTCTGGCAGGGTAGGCCAACGTGATGAGATGGTCAAAAGGGGTGTCAGACGGGACAAGATCATCGTCGACCCCGGACACAACTTCGGGAAGAACTCACTCGCCGCCCGCGGTCACCTCGCTCCTGCTCGGCGCGCGGCTCGTCCCCCCGTCCACGCGACCCGCGAGCACGTCCGAGCCGTCGAGTCGATCCTCGGCTTGCCCCCCAACCGTCTTTCCGCCGCGCTGATGATGCCGTCAGCGGGTTGTCAAGGCTGCCAAGGAGGCCGCTCAGGGAGCTGTACGGTTTTCGCATGAAGAAGTGCCGTGTGACGCTCAACTTGGACGAGGACATCGTCGAGTCCTTAAGGAAAGTCGGGAACGCCAGCATGTCGGCGGGCGTTGCGCGAGGCATTGGAGACCGAGGCGCACCCGTAGGGCACTGTTGGCGTGGCTGGACGAGCTGGATGATCGGTACGGCGCCGCCACGCCGGAGGAGCGAGAGCGCGGATCGCGGAGTTCTCGACGAGGTATTTGGCTCCTCGGCAGAGGAGCCAAGTGCGGCGTGAGCATACGGGGCGTGCTTGATGCGACCGCCTTCGACGTGTTCGACACGCCGAACGGCCGCACGACGCGGGAGCTTCCGCGCAGCACGGTAGCGCGGGGCGAGGACGTGCGGTGCGCCGCCGTCACCCTTGCCGAGGTCTGCCGAGGCATCACGCGTACACGGCAGGTCGAGGTCGCGCTCAAGCGCGGAGGTCAGCGGATTCATGTCGTCCCACCCGACGAGCGCCTCGCGAAACTCGTCGGCATAATGCGCGACACCGGCTTCGGAAGCGATCGGCTGGGTGACGCCCACGTCGTCGCCGTCCGCAGAGGAGTGGACGTCGCCGTCGTACTCACCAGCGATCCCGAAAACATCGCGGCGCTCGTGGCTGCGCTCCCGGGCACGCCGATCCTGGCTCGGGATCCGGCCTCACTCTAGAGACAAGCGAACCCATTAGTTAGAGGCCAGGGTCAGGGTTTGCGAGCGAAGGGGATCGTGTCGCAGTCGGGGCCGGCGGGGCGGGATGCGCGCGTGGGCCTGCCAGCCGAGCAGGCCGGCGGTGATGCGCGAGAAGTCGACGGTCGCGATCCCGTCGCGCCTGATCAGAACGTCGAAGCGGTCGAGGCCTGCGGGGCGCGGGCCCAGTGACGACGTTGCCGAGGGCGTCCCAGCGGGAGCCGGTCGAGTTGGCGCCGAACCGGGCACTAGCTGACGCCCAGCCGCCCGTATTCCACCGGCAGCGGCCCGTTCTTGTCGAAGCGACCGACTCGCCGTCCACGACGGTGATCCAGGCGCAGGGGTCGGCTGGTGGCGGCCCGTTTCGCTCCCACCCCTCGTTGTGACACCACAGCAGCTTCACGGCGTCGGCCCTCATCGGCGTCGCCGTGCGCGCTTGGGACGGATGAGACGGCGCTCGTCTTCGGACAACCACCCCATATCCCGTCGCTTTGGCGGGTGGCCAAGGCCCATGCGAGGCACGCCGAGCGGACCTCGCAACGGGCGCACACGGCCTTGGCCCGCTCGATCTGGTCAAGCGCCGGGCCGGTCGCGCCGATAGGAAAGAACATCTCGGGATCCTCGTCGAGACAGGCGGCGCGGGCTTGCCACCCCGGCCGGTCATAGTCCGTGTGGTTTGCCATGGGCCTGATTCAGCGGGAACACTGTGCGCAGCGCCACCGCGACAAGGTGTGCGTCTGCTCCGGATCTGAAAGGGGAACAGGATGGACGCCGATCCCGGTCTGCTGGGGGAGATCCGCGAGCTGCGCGGGCGCAGCGTCGAGCAGGTGGCGGAGATCTGCCAGGTGGACCGGTCCACGGTCGAACGCTGGGAGTCCGGCGACACCAAGCCGTACCCGCGCAACCGCGGGGCGCTGGCCGCGGCGCTGGGGGTTCCCCTCGGCTTGCTCGTGCGGGCAGTATGGGGCCGGACACGACAGGAGCGACAGATGCACCGACGACACCTGCTGCGAATCGTGATGGGCCTGCCCGCCCTCGCCTGGCCCAACCTGGCGGATCAACCCGACTTCGACCTGCACGAGACCACCGTGCGCCTGGTCGGCCGCTACGCGACCGCCGCGCCCGCCGACCTGCTCACCGACGCCCGCATCCACCTCGACACGCTCACCGCCGCGATGGACGGGCCGTTGCTGTCGGGCCGCCGCCGTCTACTCCTGGTCGACGCCGTGGACACCGCCGCACTCGCCGCCGACGCCGCGAAGCACGACGCGCATCCTGGCGAGGCCTCCGCCTACCGTGCCTTGGCGCACAGGCTGGCGATCGACTCCGACATAGACTGCCTGCGGGGCTGTTCTCTCTTGCACCTCGCCGCTGTCGCGCACGCCCCTGTCTGGGGTGACGGCGACTCTTTAGCCGCGCTGAGTCTGCTCAACGCCGCAGCCCCGCTTATCGGCAGCCGCGGGCTGGTCGCTGCGGTACTCGCGATGTACCAGGCGGAGCACTACGCCGCCTTGGGCAGGGAGCGTGAGGCCCTCGCGGCGATCGCCCGCGCCGAGGCGGCCGGCGTCGATGACGACGGCGAGGGGTTCTTCTCCGCCGCCGGATGGTTGGCTGATGACGCCAGCCCTCACCTGATGGCCGGCTGGCAGGGATTCTGCCATCTACTCCTGGAGCGCACCGACGAGGGCCTCGCGCTGCTCGGCCACGCCCTCGCTGTCCCGCATGCCAACGCCCGCGGCTGGGCGGTATGGAACGGCAACATCTCCCTCGGGCATACCATCGCTGGGGAGCCTGAGCCGGCCTGCCAGGCCGCCGTGAGATCACTCGACGTGTCGGAGGCCACCGGCTACCGCGCGGGAATCCAGCGCATCCACATCGTGCGCGGCCGTATGCCCGAGGAGTGGGCCGACACGGCGTGTGTCCGCGCCCTCGACGAGCGGCTCCGCCTGGCCGCCTGACCCCCGACAGCGCCCTCGCCCCCTGACCGCCACGCTGGCCGCGCTCAGCCCCTGGCGGTCGCGCCGCCGCCCGCTCTCCATTCATCGAACGCCCCAGCCGCTCCCCCGTCCTCGGACTCCTCCCCGCAAGCCGCTGTCCGCAAGCCGCGCATCGAGGGCCGCCTCCACGGCCGGTTGACGAGCGTCCCGCCCCAGGGCTTCAACGCTCGCCCGTGGACTCCAAGAGGGCATTCGCGACCGCAGTGCGGAGGCTGGTCGACAGAGACACGTGGATCCGGCTCACGCCCAGGCGGGCGGCGCAGGCGGTCGCCCCGCCATGCAGCACCACCACCGGACGCCCGCCCACCTGGCGGCACACCTCGATGTCACAGAAGGAGAACCCGCGCACGCCGGTGCCCAACGCCTTGGCCACCGCCTCCTTCGCCGCGCACCGCGTGGGCCAGCCCCCCCACCCGGCACCCGCCGTCACGCAAACGGCAGTCGGCCCGCTCCCGGTCGGCGAACAGCCGCTCCACCAGGGCTGGCGTACGCGCCAACGTCGCCCGGACCCGCTCGATCTCCGCCTGACGCGAGGCGATCGACCGCCCAGGTCATGGCGGTGAAGAACGCGCGAACTCCTCTCGTCAGTCTTGCCGCGGTCCTCCGCCGGAACGAGCGCCGCATATACCTCCGCCAGCGACAGCCGCGCTCACCACAGGTGCAACGTCGCCGGGTGCCCAACCGCCCGCCGACCTTCTCACTGGCCGCCACCTTGTTGATCGCCGCGATCGGCAACGTGTCCTTGATCAGCCGCCGGTATGTGCTCGTCAGGATCCCTCCGGGATGGCATCGCGCTTCGCGCTCATCAGGATCCCCCGGGATGGCATCGCGCTTCGCGCTCATCGCAGCTCCTCGCTTCTGCTCGTGGGTGCATACGTGCGCCCACGACGCTCGCCCGTCACCTCCAGCAGGCCTCTGGCGACCGCGACGGTCAAGACCCTCCTGGCCTCCTCGGCGTCGATCTGAAGCAACCCGCGCACGTCGCGATTCGCCAGCAGGCCTGTGCGCCGGGCGGCGATGCGGCTGGCCGCAGTTTTCCTTCGCATATGGAGGAAACCTGCTGCCGAGCGGAGAGATCGCGTTCTTGAGCCGCGGCAATCCTGGCATTTCCGGAGGAAAGTTGTAGGTCGGTGAGTTCGTGGCACCGCCGAAGCCTGCAACAGGTTTCTGACCGGCGTTCTCCTCCACACTTTTCTGGACGTTCACCGGACACTATGTCCGGTTCGCGGTAGGGACCGTCCTTGCGGACGGCCCCCCGCACAGATCCCAGCGTGCGCTGCTAACGCACTGGGCTCCTGCCTTGGGTACGGGCGTCAAAACGCACGTTGGGGAACGGATGC
>JBOGEA010000193.1:0-11155 GCA_050743205.1 Egibacteraceae bacterium
GGGTGGGGGGGCGGGGGGGGGTGTTGACGTTGGTTTGGTTGGGGTACCGGCTGTTATGCGTCGCGTATCCAGCACACAACCACCCACCCAGAGGACGTGACCCGCGACGCGTGCAACCCGGTCCCACCAGACTTGACCCACGCGCAACAGGTCTCGCCCCTCCAAGGCAGCTAGGCCGGCCGCTCCACCCCGACGAGGTCGTGCATCACAAGAACGGGAACCGCAGGGACAACCGGAGCGAGAACCTTGAGCTGTGGTCGACGTACCAGCCCAAGGACCAGCGCATTGAGGACAAGGTCGCCTATGCAGTCGAAATTCTTCGCGAGTACAGCCCGGAGCTGCTCGCCGAATAGAGCTAAAGAGACCGGCATCGATGAGATGCCGGCCTCTTTAGTCAGTCAATGCAGCCCCGATCGGATTTGAACCGACGTCACCGCCTTGAGAGGGCGGTATCCTAGGCCGCTAGAAGACGGGGCCGTGGGTTGTCACGCGGCGTGGCCGCAGCTCCCGGGCAAGGACTCGAACCTCGAATAACAGGGCCAGAACCTGCCGTGTTGCCAATTACACCACCCGGGAATGCAAAGCCGAGGATAACCGCCGAGCCTGGCCCCGGCAACGTGGCGGCCGGTCAGGCCTGGGGCAGGCGATCCTGGGCCAGGCGGATGCGCTGCAGGACGACATCTGGGCCGAGCAGGGCGAGGGTCTCGGGCAGGGGCGGGCTGACGGCGGTGCCGGCAACCGCCACCCTGACCGGTTGGAACGCCTTGCCCCGACCGATGCCCAGATCGGCGGCGATGCCGTCGAGCGCGGCGAGGAGCGCGGCGCCGGTCCACCCGTCCAGCGCGGCGAGCCTGGTCTCGGCGGCCTCAAGCACGTCACGCGCGGTGCCCTTGAGGTGCTTGGCAACCGCGCGCTCGTCCCATTCGACCTGGTCACGGAAGCAGAAGGCGACGAGCGGCACGGCCTCGGCGAGGGTCTGGACGCGCTCGCGCAGCAGGGGCGCGAGGCCCAGCGCCAGGCGCTGCTCCTCGGCTGTGGCGGGCAGCCCGATGAGTCCGGCTTCGTTGAGGTACGGGATGAGCCGCTCGGCCAGCTCGGCGTCGTTCAACTCCTTGATCCGGTCGCCGTTCATGATCCGCAGCTTCGCGGTGTCGAACAGCGCGGGGTTGCGCCCGACGCGGTCGAACGAGAACTTGTCGACCAGCTCGTCGACCGTGAACCGCTCGGTCGTGGCGTCGTAGCTCCAGCCGCACAGCGCGAGGAAGTTGAGCAGCACCTCGGGCAGGATGCCCTGTTTCCGGTACTCCTCGATCGACACGGCGGCGTGGCGTTTGGACAGTTTCTTGCGGTCCGGCCCGACCAGCAGCGGCAGGTGCGCGTAGCGGATCGCGGCGTCGCCGGTGGGCCGCGCCGGGAGGCCGCTGTCCGCCATGGCCTTGTCGATGAGTCCGTCGCGCAGCAGCAGGTCGCGGAGCAGCAGCTGGCGGGGCGTCGCCGACAGCAGGTCCTCGCCGCGGGCGATGAGGGTGATGCCCATGGCGACGTCGTCGACGGTGTTGGCCAGGTAGTACGTCGCGCTGCCGTCAGCCCGCTGGACGACGAAGTCGGGAATGTCCTTCCAGTCGAATGCCACACGGCCGCGGACGGCGTCATCGAAGGCGACCGTCCCCTCGTCGGGCGTGCGCAGGCGCAGCACGGGCTTGCGCCCCTCGGCCAGGAACGCGGCGCGCTGCGCGTCGGTCAGGTCACGGTGGCCGCCGCTGTACCCGGGAGGCCGGCCCTCACGCTTGGCCGTCTCGCGCTCGGCGGCCAGCTCCTCTGCTGTCTCGTAGGCGTCGTAGACAGCCCCGGACACGAGCAGGGCATTGGCCACGGCCGCGTACAGCCCTCGCCGCTCGCTCTGGAAGTACGGCCCGTACGGGCCGCCGTGCTCAGGCCCCTCGTCCCAGTCGAGCCCGAGCCACCGCAGGGCGGCGAGCATCCCCTCGGCCGAGGCCACCGTCGCCCGCTGCGCGTCGGTGTCCTCGATCCGCAGCACGAACGCCCCGCCCCCCTTCCGCGCGTGCAGCCAGTTGAACAGCGCCGTCCGCGCGCTTCCAACATGAAGGTGACCACTCGGGGCGGGTGCGAATCGGACACGAGGCACGGGCATGGCAGGCAGCCTCCATCGGTTGGGAGGCGCCCAGGCTACTGGTTGAGCACGGCGGATGAGGCAGTTCCTGTCGCATCTGTCACGATATGCTCATCGTCACCCGTGGTACCGGCTTGCGGAAAGGACAGGACATGGCCGAGCTCTACCCGCCGATTGAGCCGTATGACCAGGGGATGCTCGACGTCGGCGATGGCAACCTCGTGTATTGGGAGACCTGCGGCGACCCGGACGGCAAGCCGGCCCTGGTCGTGCACGGCGGGCCGGGATGGGAGTGCTCGACGGGGCCTCGCCGAGGGTTCGATCCCGACCGATACCGGATCGTGCTGTTCGATCAGCGCGGGTGCGGACGCAGCACCCCGCACGCGAGTGATCCCGCCACGGACATGAGCCGCAACACCACCGAGCATCTGCTCCGCGACATGGAGCGGCTGCGCGAACACCTCGGCATCGGCCGCTGGCTGCTGTCTGGCGGCTCCTGGGGGTCCACGCTGATCCTCGCCTACGCCGAGCGTCACCCCCACCGGGTGTCGGAGATCGTGATCTGCTCCGTTACGACCACTCGACGCTCGGAGATCGACTGGCTCTACCGGGGCGTCGCGCGTTTCTTCCCCGAGGAATGGGAGCGGTTCCGGGCCGGTGTCCCCGAGGCCGACCGCGACGGCGACCTCGTTGCCGCCTACGCGCGCCTGATGGAAGACCCCGACCCGCTCGTGCGGGCGCAAGCCGCGAACGCCTGGTGCGCGTGGGAGGACGCGGTCGTCTCGCTGGAGCCGAACGGGAAGCCGAACCCCTACAGTGACCGCCCACCGGCTGCCCTGCTGGCGTTTGTCCGCATCTGCACGCATTACTTCGCCCACGGGGCGTGGCTGGAGGAAGGCGCCCTGCTGCGCGACGCCGGACGTCTGGCTGGCATCCCGGGCGTCCTGATCCACGGCCGCCTCGACCTGAGCGCGCCGCTGGACACCGCGTGGGAGCTCGCCCGCGCCTGGCCGGACGCGGAGCTTTTCGCCCTCACCGACTCCGGGCACCAGGGCAGCGACACGATGCGCGAGCGGATGCTCAGCGCGCCCGACGAGTTCGCCCGGCGACGATGAGCACATCGTGACAGATGCGACAGGAACTGCTCATTCGCCCGCACATTTCGCCCTAGGCGTGGCGGACGGTGATCGGCATGGAGCGGGCGCCGAAGATGCCGCGTGGGTAGAACTCGGGCTGGACCCCGGGCCGCACGCGGATCTCGGCGAACCGGTCGAGCAGGAGGTTCAGCGCGATCTTCGCCTCCAGGCGGGCGAGTGGGGCGCCGAGGCAGAAGTGGATGCCGTGCCCGAACGCCATCTGGTGGTTGGGCGAGCGATGGAGGTCGAAGCGGTCCGGGTCAGTGAACGCGCGTTCGTCGCGGTTGGCTGACAGCAGCCACGCCAGCACGAACACGTCCGGCGGCACGACCGTCCCGGACAGCTCCGCCTCACGCATGGTCACCCGGCCGAGCCGGGTGAAGGGGGCGCGATAGCGCAGCACCTCCTCCAGCGCGGCGGGGACCAGCGAGCGGTCCGCCCGCAGCTCGTCCAGCGCGTCGGGGTGCTCGTCCAGGCAGCGCACGGTGTTGCCGAGCAGCACGGTCGTCGTGATGTGCCCCGCGATCAGCAGCACGGTCGAGAAGCCGACCACCTCGTTGTCGGTCAGCCGCTCACCGTCGACCTCCGCGGTGGCCAGCTTGGTGATGAGATCTTCCCGTGGGCGGGCCCGGCGGTCCAGGCAGGCCTGGAGCAGGTAGGCGCGCATCTCTGCCATGGCCTCCTCGACCCGCGGCATGAGCTCGGGGTCGGTGGGGTCCTCCACTGCCATGTCGAACAGCCGCGCGGCCCAGGCCCGGAACAGCTCCCGGTCGGAGATCGGCAGGCCGAGCAGCTCGGCGATCACGATCACCGGCAGCGGGTAGGCGAGGCCGGTGACGATGTCCAGCTCGCTCGAGCCGCCGGTGGCGTCCAGCAGCTCGTTCGTGACCTCGCTGATCCGCGGCGCGAGCCCCGCGACGACCTTGGGGGTGAACGCCTGGCTGACCAGCCGGCGCAGCTTGCGGTGCAGCGGTGGGTCGATCTGGGTCAGCATGCCCTCGGCGATCGTCCGCATCGACGGGAGCACCCGGCTGGCGTCGGAGGAGAACAGCTGTGGGTCGGAGGTCACGCGCTCGACGTCGGCGTAGCGGAACACGTGCCACATGTCGTACTGGTCGCGCCACACCGGGTGGTCGTCGCGCATCTGGCGCAGCCAGGTGAGCAGAGCGTGGCCGCCGTCCTCGGTGGTGGGTGGCGGCGCGAGTGTTTCGGTGGTCATGGTTTATCCTTTTATCGCGTGGTGGATTGGGACGTGTGGGGATCGCACTGTGCTCGCATCTCGTCGAACAGCGTGATCGCCCGCGGCGCGACGGCGCGCAGTGTCTGCGGATCGGGTTCGCCGGGCGGCTCGAAGGTCAGCCGCACGACCTCCGCGAGGCAGTCGGCCTTGCCCTCGAGCGGGAGACGCAGCTCGTCCGGCAGGAACTGCTCGATGAGGTAGAAGCCGCTCGTCGTGGCGTGGAGCGCGTAGTCCTGGGTCTTGCGGTCCGCGCTGGCGCGCAGCAGGCCGTGCTCGGTGAGCAGATCGAGGTAGGCGTCGAAGCTCACCGCCGACGTCTGCTGCCAGGTCCTGATGCCCCCGACGTCGCCGGCGGCGAGTCTGCCGAGGGTCTCGACGTCGCGGGTGTACAGGGCCTTCGCGAGGGGCCGGCCCATGATGGCCGCGAACAGCGACCGCATCACCCGGTGCAGCCGCACCTCGGCCACATCGCGGCGCATCCCATCGACGAGCTCGCGCATCACCTCGCCGATCTCCCGCAGCAGCAGCACGGCGAGCAGCTCCTGCTTGCTCTTCCAGTGCAGGTAGACGGTGCCTTTGCCGACATCGGCCCGCTGCGCGATGTCCTCGACGGTCACGCGCCTGTAGCCGATGCGCAGCAGCAGCTCGCCGGCCGCGTCCAGGATGCGCTCGGCCCGCGCGGCTTGGCTGGGCAGTCCGCCTGGCGTGGTCGCCGGGTCTTCCTGGCGAGAGTCAGGGGCAACCGGTGACCGAATATCGTGTGACCCTATTTCTAATTTGGTCATACGACAAGGATAGCTCGGCCAGCCGCGACCTCAACGCGCCGAACGAAATAGGGAGAAGCCGCGGGTGGGAACGGTCACGGCCTTCGTGGGGTGCGTCGCCGATCTGGCTGGAGGGGCCGTGTACGACGCTGGTCGGTGCCATCGGCGTCACATGCGGTCTCGTCATCGGCCTGAACGCAGGCGTGGCGGGAGGACGGCGGACAGCGCGCTCACGCGCTTGGTCGATGTGTTCCTCGCCATGCCGGGGCTGGTGCTGGCCCTCGCCGTCATCGCCGCGCTCGGGCCAGAGATCGCCGCGCTCGGGCCAGAGATCGCCGCGCTCGGGCCAGAGATCGCCGCGCTCGGGCTCACGGTTTCGGTGTCCTTCTCCGCGAATCTCGCGCGGCTCGCCCGCAGCTACGCGATCTCGGCGCGGTGACGTCCCCCGGTGGTCGGCGCACGCATGGCCGGCATCATGTGGCCACGGGTCGTGATCTGGCACGTCCTGCCCGAGGTCGAGACCAGGCTGATCGTGGTCGCAACCTTTGATATCGGGCTCGTGGCCCTCTCGATCGCTGGGCTCGTTCCTCGGTTTCGACGCTCAGCCACCGACGCCTGAGTGGGGCCTGATGCTGTCGGAGGCGCGTCTGTACCTCACGTTGGCGCCCTGGCTCGTGATCGCCCCAGGCGCCGCGCTCACGCTCGTCGTCCTTGTGGCCAACCTCGTCGCCGCTGGAGCGGAGCGCACATGACGGTCCTGGCTGTCGAGCGCCTCAACGTGGCGTACTCCCGCGGCGCGTGGACTGTTCGCGGTCTCACCCTGCGCGTCGGCGAAGGGGATGCCTCGCCCTCGTCGGCGAGTCCGGCCGCAGCAAGACGACGGGTCGCCAAGGCAGCGCTGGGTCTGTTGCCAGCGGGCACCCTCGTGACCGGCTCGGTGAGGATCGCCGGTGTCGAGGTCGTCGGCGCCCAGCCGGGGGTCCTGCGGCGGCTGCGCGGCAAGACGGGTGGGCTACGTGCCGCGGGATCCCTACGCTGGCGTCGACCCCTTGCGCTCGGTGGGGCACCATGTCGCTGAGGCGTGGCTCGCCCACAGGGTTCGACCGCCACCGAACGCGGTGGTCTGCCTGCTTGAGAAGCTGGGGATCCACGATCCGGCCTCTCGTGCCCGGCAGCGGCCTTACCAGTGGGGCGGTGGGATGCTCCAGCGCGCGGCCATCGGCGCCGCGACGGCCCACGCGCCGACGCTGACGATCGCCGACGAACCGACCAGCGCGCTCGACGCCGACCGCGCCGCCGCCGTGCTGCGTGCCCTCCGCTGGGCGAGCCGCAGCCTCCTGCTGGTCACGCACGATCTCGATGTCGTAGCCGGCCACGCCGACCGGGTGTGGGAATGATGGTCTGATTTGGCCCCCGCAGAGGCCGAGTGATGGTCTGCGGGCCGGGTCGTCGAGACCGGACCGGCGGGTGAGGTCTCGGGGGCGCCGCGGCACCCTACGCCCGAGCCCTGATCGAGGCCCTTCCCCGTCCTGACGCCGGGTTGCCGTCACCCCTGCCGGGCGCGCCGCCCTCGCCCTCGGACCGATCGCCAGGCTGCCGCTACGCGCCCTCGCTGTCCGCTCGTCCATGATCGGTGCCGAGCCCACGTGCCCCAGCCGCGCAACGGGGTCGCGTGCTTCGTGGTCTAACCGTGAGCCTGGGCCCAGTCGTGGAGGCTGAGCGCCTTGTGCGGCGTTACCGGCGGCGGTCGATCGACGACGTCGACCTCGCCGCAGCTCAGAGGAGAGGTCATCGGGATCCTCGGCCCTTCCGGGTCCGCTGCCGCAGCTGCCCGGCGGCGGTCGAGCCGCCGACCTCGGGACAGCGCGCCTCGCTGGCATCCCTCTGTGGCAGGGGCGCCGCCGCCAGCGCCGTCACCCACCCGGCCCGGTTTCGTGATGCCCGTCTTCCAAGACGCGAGCGCGTCGCTGGAGCCGCGCTGGCCGCTGTGGCGCAGCATCACGGAGCCCCTCATGGCAGCGGCGCGCCGGCCAAGGCTGGATCGGGCCTCGCGGCGGGCGGTCGCGGCCGAGCAGCGCGTGTCGGCCTCGACCATGTCGACCCAGACACGCGGCCATCGCAGCTGTCGATTGGGCAGTGCCAGCGCGTCTCGATCGTGCGGGCGCTCATCGCCGAGCCGGCGTTGATCCTGGCCGACGAGCCCACGAGCTCGCTCGACGTGACCACCACCGCGGGCATCCCGCACGTCCTGCGCGAGGAGGACGCGAGCGTGACTCTGCTTGCGCCTGCACAGACCCGACCGCCCACAGAAACGTGAGGCCTCCGCTGGGTCGGCGCTCGTGGTGGTCAGCCGCAATGAGCGCATGCTCGCAACGCTCGCCGACCGGGTCCCGCGGATGAGCCAGGGCAGGCTCAGCCCGCACACCGTGAGCGCGCCGTGACGGTGGAGAAACCGCCATGCTCGGCGATCAGCGCCCAGGCGCATCGGCGCGCCCTGCTCGCGCTGATCGATGGGCTGGACCATCACAGGCTCGCCGTCATGCGGCGGTCCTCGACCGGCCGGACGGCATGGCCCTCGCGTCGACCTCGGCGCCGCCGCGCCTGAAACCCTGAACCACTTCCCGCACCCCAGCCCTGAGCCAGCCGTCGGTGATGGCGCGTTGCCCCGCGCCGACGCCCGCGGCTGTCACCCGCGTATCTTGACCCGGGGACCCGCGGCTGTCCGGGGCTTCTTCACCATTCTCACGGGCAGCGAGGCCATGCGGTCACGAGCCACCGACGAGCGTCCGGGTCATGAGCCTCTTCGCGGCCCGGCCGTGCAGAGCCATGGCACGGTCTATCCATTGGAGGCCTTTCTCTCGTATGGATGGACCAACGTATGGATGGACCAAGGCTGGTGCCAGCCCAGCGGTTGCCGCTGGGTCAGCCGAAGCCGAAGGGGCGGGGCGGTCGGTTGAGATCGAACTCGGCGCGGACCTTGGCGTCCTTGTCACGCACCTTGGCGGCCAGGTCGGCGCGGAAGGCGTCGATGCGGGCGCGCAGCCCATCGTCGCCGGCTGCCAGGATGCGGGCGGCGAGCAGGCCCGCGTTGCGGGCGCCGTCGATGGCGACACAGGCGACCGGGACGCCAGCGGGCATCTGGGCGATCGCGAGCAGCGCGTCCCAGCCGTCCAGGCGCGTGGCCGAGATCGGCACGCCGATGACCGGCAGCGACGTCACGGCGGCGACGACGCCGGGCAGGTGCGCGGCGCCGCCCGCTCCGGCGATGAGCACCCGCAGGCCGCGCTCGGCGGCCTCGCGCGCCCAGGCGATCGTCTCATCCGGCGTCCGGTGGGCCGACAGGACCCGCACCTCCGCGGCCAGATCGAACTCGCGCAGCGCCTCAACCGCGGCCCGCATCACCGGCAGATCCGAGTCGCTGCCCATCACAATGCCCACAATCGGCTCAGTCACGAGACCGAGCATGCCACGATGGGCGCCTATGGAGCTGATCGATGTCACCGTGAAGATCCGGCCCGGCATGGTCACCTACGAGGGGGACCCTGACGTGCGGCTCAGCGCGCACGCCGCGATCGCCGCGGGGGACCTGTGCAATGTGAGCCGGCTCGGCATGGGCTCGCACACGGGCACGCACGTGGACGCGCCGCTGCATTTCATCTCCGCCGCCGGCGGGGTCGAGACGCCGCCGCTGGACGCGATGCCCGGCCCGGCGTGGGCGATCGACGCGACCGGGCGCTCCCAGTACCCGGACAGACCGAACGTCCGGAGTTGACCGCAGTTTGTGGAGCATCCGCGACATATATGTCGCCGATGCTCCACAAAAGTCAGCCCGACGTGACCGCAACGCGTGCAACCTGACCTGGCGAACTCGACTCACGCGCTGGAATCAGGAAGAGGGTGAGAAACGACTGGCGCACAGAAGCGGGAAGGCCGCTGTTACCAGCTTCGCGGGGTGGTCAGGGGCGGGATCGAACCGCCGACCTCGCGATTTTCAGTCGCGCGCTCGTACCAACTGAGCTACCTGACCGGGGATTGAACGGGGCCCGGCCGGGCGGTGCGTTGCCCGGCCGGGGAGCGGAGCTGACGGGATTTGAACCCGCGGCCTTCACCTTGACAGGGTGACGAGCACTCCGAACTGCTCCACAGCTCCTTCGTGGTCCAGCAAACCTAGCGTAGGCCGTGCAGGACTCGAACCCGCTCCGCCGGATTAAAAGTCCGGAGCTCTACCCGTTGAGCTAACGGCCCAAAGTTCAGGGCAGCGACACTCCCTTACAACGGAGCACTGCCAAGTCTAGCCGCCCCACGCGGTCGGCGTCCACCCACCGGAATGCTCACGGATGAGAGTCGGCGCAGCTTGCGCACAGGCCGTGGACGACCAGGTCGATGCGCTCCGGCGCGAAGCCGTGCTCAGAGGTGAGGTGGGTGCGGACCCGTTGGACGATGTCGCCAGTGTGGTGGAGGACCGTGGCGCAGACCCGGCAGACGAGGTGGAACTCGTCGTCGGGGTGCGCGATCTCCCAATGGCCCTTGCCGTCGCCCAGGTTGACGGACTGTGCGAGCTTGAGCTCTTCGAGCAGCGTGAGGGTGCGGTAGACGCTGGCGACGTTGAAGTCGGGAACGGTCTTCGACACCTCGACGTGGATCTGCTCGGCGGTGAGGTGCGAGGTAGCGCGGCGCAGCGCGTCCCAGACGAGCTGGCGCTGAGGGGTAAGCCGGTATCCCTCCGTACGGAGGCGGTGAGCAACGTCCACGGGACTCATCATGCCCGTTACGCTTGCGATGTGCACGAGATTGCGCTGCGGACCCAGTTGGACCAGGTGATTCTCGATGAAATCCTGGAATTGATCGAGGCCGCGAGGCGCATCGAGGGCCACCGGCCCGTCGGCGAGCACAAGTACGCGCACTTGAGGGTCGGCGTGCGCAACTGGATCGGGGTGTTGGCCTACGAGCAGCGGCGGTTGATCGGGTACGCGCACACACGGTGGAACGGGGCTGGCGACCGGCCGCGGGTGGCGGTCGAGGTGGTGGTGCATCCCGACCGGTACGGCTCGGGTGTGGCCAGCACGCTGCTGCGCCAGACCCGGGAGGTATTGGCCCGCGCGGGCGGGGGGCTGCTCTACCTGTGGGTGCACCGCGTCGAGGACGCGCGCGAGACGCTGGCGGCCAGGCTGGGATTCGAGGTCCAGCGGGAGTTGGCGTTCATGACCCTTCCATTGCGCACCCGGCATGCCGACGTGCCGTTCCCCGCGGGCGTCACCGTGCGCGGATACCGGGAGGGCGAGGACGACGCGGAGTTCCTGCGGGTCAACAACGCCGCGTTCGAAGGCCACCCTGAGAACGGCGGCTGGAACGCCGCGGAGTTCGCCGACCGCCGCGGCCGGGAATGGTTCGACCCCGAGGGCCTGCTGATGGCGTGGCGGGGCGAGGAGCTGCTGGGGTTCCACTGGACCAAGTGGCACGCCCACCAGGCCGAGGATGTCCCCGTCCATGAGCCGATCGGCGAGGTCTACGTCCTGGCGGTCGACCCGGCCGCCCAGGGGATGGGGCTGGGCAGCGCGCTGCTCGCCGCCGGCCTGCAGCACCTCTACGACCGCGGCTGCGCCCAGGCGGTGCTGTACGTGGACTGCGCAAGCACGGGCGCGGTCGCGCTGTACGAGTCAGAGGGCTTCCAGACCGCCTACCGAGAGGTCTGCTACCAGGACTGGGTCCAGCCCGCTGGCACCCTGCCAGCGTCTGACCTGCTCCGCCCCGCGGAGGCGTAGGCCTTGTGCTGGATCCGCGCAGCATGCTGCGCGGATCCAGCGGGGGGGGGGGGGGGGGGGGGGGGGGGGGGGGGGGGGGGGGGGGGGGGGGGGGGGGGGGGGGGGGGGGGGGGGGGGGGGGG
>JBOGEA010000194.1:0-11120 GCA_050743205.1 Egibacteraceae bacterium
ACCTAAAAGGCTCTTCGTGAGCGGAACCCGACGAGGCGCGACCCTTCAAGGGCAGTCCTCAAACAGCCCTGAGGTCGGCGGGGCGCGGTCGGGCTAGCGTGGGTGGGCCCGTGCCGCTTGCTGGGCGGTCCGACACGGGTGAGAGGACCCCACAGCGTGACCGTGACGTCGATGACCTCGCCTGACGCCACCGCGAGGGTGGTGCGCCGTGGCCTGCGGATCCTTGGCCACGCCATCGCCATGGCGCCGAGGCCGTTCGCCTTCGCGATGGCCAGCTCGACGCTGTACGCCGGGATGACCATCGCATCGGCCTTCGTGTTGGGCGGGATCACCGACCGGGTCATCGTCCCGGCGCTGGCGTCCGGCGAGGTGAGCCGCGGGGCGCTCGCGCTCGCCGCCGCCGCGATCCTCGGTGTGGCGGCGCTGAAGGCGGTGGGGATCGTCGGGCGCCGCATCGGTGCGACCCTCATGCAGCTCACCCTGGTCGCGACCTACCGTGAGCGCGTCACCGCCCGCTACAACCAGCTGCCGCTGGCGTGGCACCGGACGCGATCGACAGGGGCGCTGCTCTCCAACGCGAACGCCGACGTCGACGCCGCCTTCTGGCCGATCGCGCCGCTGCCGCTGTCGTGCGGCGCCGTGCTCATGCTCGTGGGCACCACCGTCGCGCTGATCGCGACCGACTGGTTCCTCACCGCGGTGGCGCTGGTCGTCGGCCCGCTGATCGCGCTGCTCAACTGGCGGTACAACCGGGCAATATCGGGCACGGCGACGCGGGTCCAGCAGCGTCGCGCCGATGTGTCCGCGGTGGCTCACGAGAGCTTCGACGGGGCCCTGGTCGTGAAGATCCTGGGTCAGGAGCGCGCCGAGACCCAACGCTTCGCGGCCGAGTCCGAGCGGCTGCGCGACGAGCTGATCCGCTACGGCAGGGCGCGCGCCTCCTACGATCCGCTGATGGAGGCACTGCCCAACATCGGCGTGCTCCTCGTCTTCCTGGTCGGCGCATGGCGGCTGTCGCAGGGCGCGCTGACGACCGGAGATCTCGTCCAGTTCGGCTACCTGTTCACGCTGCTGAACTTCCCGATCCGGTCGATCGGCTGGGTCCTGTCCGACATGCCGCGCTCGGTCGTGGGCTGGGAGCGCGTCCAAGCGGTGCTGCGGGCCACGGGCGAGTTCCCCTACGGGGTCCTCGACGGGCCGGTCTCCGATGCGCCCGCCCAGGCCGACCTCGTCGCCGTCGGCTTCCGCTACATCGACGAGCCGGTGCTGCGCGACGTGACGTTCCGGGCGGCGCCAGGACGGACGGTCGCGCTGGTCGGGCCGACCGGGGCGGGCAAGTCCACGATCGCGTCGCTGCTGGTGCGCCTGGCCGACCCCGACGCGGGCGCGGTCACGCTGGACGGCCGCGACCTGCGCGACCTGGCCCGCGGCACGCTGTCGCGCAGCGTCGCGATCGTCTTTCAGGAGTCCTTCCTGTTCGACGACAGCGTCCGCGAGAACGTGACGCTCGGCGAGCCGTTCACCGACGAGCAGGTCCGCGCCGCCTGCCGGCTGGCGCAGGCCGACGGGTTCGTCTCGGCGCTGCCCGACGGCTACGACACCATGGTCGGCGAGCGGGGCCTGTCGCTGTCAGGCGGCCAGCGCCAGCGGATCGCGCTGGCCCGCGCGCTGATCCGCCGGCCGCGCCTGCTGATCCTGGACGACGCGACGTCCAGCGTCGACACGACCGTCGAGGCCGCGATCCTGCACGGTCTGCGCGCCGCCGATCTGCCCTCGACGATCGTCGTCATCGCCTACCGCCAGGCCACGATCGCACTGGCCGACGAGATCGTCTTCGTCGATCACGGCCGGGTCCAGGCGCATGGCACCCATGAGGAGCTGCTCCACACGGTCCCCGCCTACGCGCGCCTGGCCACGGCCTACGCGAACGGGGCTCGAAAATGAGCAGAGAGGAGCTGCTCCAAACGGTCCCCGCCTACGCGCGTCTGGCCACGGCCTACGCAGACGGGGTTCGACGATGAGCGGACAGGTCCCGCGGGAGTCGGCCTGGTCGACGCTCGTGCGGGGGCTGCGGCTGTCGCCGGAGTTCCGCGCCGGGCTCGTGCTCACGCTGGCGCTCGCGCTGGTGGCGACCGCGGGCAGGGTGGTCGTGCCGATCACGGTCCAGCAGCTCGTCGACCGGGCGCTGCGCGGTGGCGCGGGCCAGGTCGACTTCTCGCTGGTCGCGCGGCTGATCCTGCTCGCGCTGGCCACCGTCGCGGTCACGGCGCTGGCGGGCTACGCGATGGGAACCCGGCTGGCCCTCGCCACGGAGTCGGCGCTGTCGGCGCTGCGGGTGCGGACGTTCCGTCACATCCATGACCTGTCGCTGCTCCACCACACCGCCGAGCACCGCGGCGCGCTGGTCTCGCGCGTCACCGCTGACATCGACGCGATCAGCCAGTTCATGCAGCGGGGCGGCGCCGCGCTCATCGTCAGCGTCGCCCAGCTGCTGCTCGCCGCGACGGTGATGGCTGTGTACAGCTGGCGGCTGACGCTGGTCGTGCTGGCGGTCCTGGCGCCGCTGTGGGCGGTGCTGCGCTGGTTCCAGAGGCGGCTGTCGGCGGCGTACGACCGGGTGCGGCAGCGGGTCGGCGACATGCTCAGCGCGATCAGCGAAAGCGTCGTCGGCGCCCCCGTCATCCGCGCGTACGCGATCGAGGAGCGGACCAACCGGCGCATCCGCAGGGCGGTGCGCAGCGCGTTCGATGCCGATTACGGCGCGGCCAAGGTCGGCGCCCTCATGTTCAGCTGTGGTGAGCTGTTCGCCGCGGCGGCCAGCGCCGCCGCGGTCGTCGTGGGGGTGCTGCTCGGCGTCGGCGGCCAGATCAGCGAGGGCAGGCTGGTCGCGTTCCTGTTCCTCGTCATGCTGTTCGTCGGGCCGGTCCAGCTCGTCACCGAGGTGCTCGACCAGGCGCAGGCGGCGATCGCCGGCTGGCGCCGCGTCCTCGGCGTCCTGGACTCCGCACCTGACGTCGCCGATCCCGAGGGCGGCGCGCGGATCCCCCCGGGTCCGATCGCGATCCGCTTCGAGCACGTCGGCTTCGCCTACCCATCGCGGGCCGGCGAGGAGCCGGCGACGGTGCTGGCGGACATCGACCTGGAGATTCCGGCTCAGCGCAGGGTGGCGATCGTCGGCGAGACCGGCTCGGGCAAAACGACCCTCGCCAAGCTGCTCACCCGGCTGATGGACCCCATCTCGGGGCGGGTTCTCATCAGTGGCGTCCCCTTGGCTGACGTGCGCTTCGACAGCCTGCGCCAGCGCGTCGTCATGGTCCCCCAGGACGGGTTCCTGTTCAACGCGACGATCTTCGACAACGTCGCCCGCGGCCGGCCCGGCATCGACGCTGGCGGCGTGCGGCTGGCGTTCTTGGAGCTGGGCTTGGCCGACTGGCTCGACGCCCTGTCGCTGGGGCTCGACACGCCGGTCGGCGAGCGCGGCGAGTCGCTGTCGGTGGGGGAGCGCCAGCTCGTCGCCCTTGCCCGCGCGTACGTCGCCAACCCTGACCTGCTCGTCCTCGACGAGGCCACCTCAGCCGTCGACCCGGCCACCGAGGTGGCCCTCCAGCGGGCGCTGGAGGGCGCCACCCGCGGCCGGACCGCAGTCGCCATCGCCCACCGCCTGTCGACCGCCGAGGCCGCCGACGAGGTCCTCGTCCTTGACCATGGCCGTCTCGTCCAGCGCGGCCCCCACTCCCAGCTCATCACCCAGCCCGGCGTCTACGCCACCCTCTACGCCAGCTGGATCGCCGGCGGCCTCGACGCGCACGACCCCTCGACGTCCATGTGCTGACCGTTCAGGGAACGCCGCTGTCCATGACTCGTCGGGCCGGGGGCGCAGCCCCGACAGTTCTGGGGCTGTCTTTTGGGTATGAGCCCATCCGCGCTTTGAATGCGCGACCGACGCTCAATACTCGGGAGCATCAAGGCTTTGGGAGGAGGTCGTCGAGCATGTCTGTGAGGGCGCGGGCGGAGCCTGCGCGCCAGGTGAATATCAGCCGGTCGATGCCTGTGGCCTGCTCCGCGGTCGCGGTGAGGCGCTCCACGATTGGGCCGAAGCGCTGCTGTTGGGCGACCAGCAGCCCTTGGGTGTCGATGCCTGCCCGATGGCAGAGCACCAGCTTGAGCAACAGCTCCGAGCGCATGTCCCGTAGGTGGGCTACCGGCTCGGACAGCCAGCGGTCCGCCTGGGCGCGCCCGAGGGCCGTTGCCGCCACGACGGTCCTCGGTGGGCCGGTGTCGCCGGGCTCGGTGCCTACGGGCTCGACAAGGGCGAGTTCGGTGAGACGGTGGATCGCGCGGTAGATCCGGGGACGAGACACCGTCCATACCTTGCCGACCACGCCGTCGGGGGCGAGTTCGCGGGAGAGCGCGAAACCGTGGGTCGCGCCTTGCGCGAGGAGCGCCAGGACCGCCAGCTCGCTGAGCGGGAGCTGCGGAACGTGTGGGGCAGACACGTCCTGAGCCTGCCACAGCGACGGGGCGGATCCCACGACCGGGCGTGAGGAAAGGTCTATTCACATCCGGTAGTCACATATAGACTACTGAAGCGCTGACCGTTGCAACCTAAGGGGACACGGATGACCCTAACCGCCATCGACGCACGCGTGCAGGACTTCACGGCCATTGCTCATCAGCTGTTCATCGGCGGCCAGTGGGTCGACGCCGCGAGTGGCGAAACCTTCGACACACCCGATCCGGCGACCGGTGAGAAGCTGGCCACCGTGGCCTCCGGTGGCGCGGAGGACATCGACCGCGCTGTGCGGGCCGCGAGGAGGGCCTTCGAGGAGGGCCCGTGGTCGACGATGACCGCGTCTGCGCGGGGAAGGATCGTCTGGAGGATCGGGGACCTGCTCCTGGAGCGTCTCGAGGAGTTCGCCCAGCTGGAGTCCCTCGACAACGGCAAATCCGTCGCCGTCGCGCGGATCGCGGACGTGCCGCTGGCCGCGGACACCTTCCACTACATGGCAGGGTGGGCGACCAAGCTGCAGGGCAGCACGCTCAACCTCTCAGTGCCCTTCATGCCGGGGGCGCAGTTCCACGCTTATACGCTGCGTGAGCCCATCGGTGTGGTCGGGCAGATCATCCCGTGGAACTTCCCGCTGCTGATGGCGGCGTGGAAGCTGGCGCCCGCGCTGGCGACGGGTAACTGCGTCGTCCTCAAGCCGGCCGAGCAGACGCCGTTGACGGCGCTTCTGCTGGCGCAGCTCATCGCGGAGGCCGGGGTGCCTGACGGTGTTGTCAACGTCGTGACTGGCTTTGGGGAGACCGCTGGCGCGCCGCTCGCCGCCCACGACGGCGTCGACAAGGTCGCTTTCACCGGGTCGACCGAGGTCGGCAAGCTCATCGTGCAGGCGGCTGCTGGCAATCTCAAGAAGGTCACGCTGGAGCTGGGCGGGAAGAGCCCGAACATTGTGTTGGCTGATGCCGACCCTGAGCTGGCGACCGTCGGCGCCGCCAATGCGATCTTTTTCAACCATGGCCAGTGCTGCGTCGCCGGCTCACGGCTGTACGTGCACGCTGACCATTTCGATGAGGTTGTCGGTGGTGTCGCTGAGATCGCCAAGGGCATCAAGCTTGGCGCTGGGATGGACGAGACCACACAGATGGGACCGCTGGTCTCTGATGAGCAGCTGGAGCGTGTCACCGGTTATCTCGACTCGGGTCGAGCGGACGGCGCCGAGATCATGACTGGTGGCATGCGTCAGGGCAGCGAGGGGTACTTCGTCGAGCCGACCGTGATCACCAACACCCGTCCTGACATGGCGATCGTCCGTGAGGAGATCTTTGGCCCGGTCGTGGTCGCTGAGCCCTTCTCCGATCTTGAGGAGGTCGCGGCGACGGCCAATGACACCACTTATGGGCTCGGCGCGGGAGTCTGGACGAGGGACGTCAGCAAAGCCCATGCCATGGCGAAGCTGCTTCGGGCCGGAACGGTGTGGGTCAACTGTTGGAACGTGTTCGACCCTGCGATGCCGTTCGGCGGTTACAAACAGTCCGGCTGGGGTCGTGAGATGGGTTATGAGGGCGTCGAGGCGTACACCGAGGTCAAGTCGGTCTGCGTCCAACTCTGAGCACGTCGCCGATGCTTTTGTGGAGCATCGGCGACATATACGTCGCGGATGCTCCACAAAACCGCCGTCAACCCGCGCGCCACCGCCCCTCCCACCCCACGACTCGTCGGGCTGGGGCGAAGCCCCGCTAGATGTGTAGAGTTGGAGGGGTGAGCGAGACACCGCGCATGACCCCCGCCACCCTGGACGTGCTCGAGGTGCTGCTCGGCCCGGACGACGAGCTGTACGGGCTGAGGATCGCCAAGGCCACAGGGCGGCCCACTGGCAGCGTCTACCCGATCCTGGCCCGGCTGGAGCAGCGGGGCTGGGTCCAAAGCGAGTGGGAGCCGACGGATGCCGCCTCCCGCGGCCCGCGACGCCGGTTCTACCGGCTCAGCCCCGCGGGCCTGGCCGCCGCCCGCGCCGCCCTTCATGGCCGTCCCCGAAAACCCGCCCCCACCGCTGGACGCGCCGGTGTGCGCCGGCCAGACCCCGCCCTCGGGTAGCCAATGAACGCCCTCCTGTGGATCGTCGTGACCGTGGCCGTCCCACTGCTGCTCGCCGAGTTCACGGAGTGCGGCCGTTGGCTCGCGCAACGCCTGCTCCGCTGGTCCGCCCGTCGCCTGCGTGACCCCGAGGCAACCGCCCGCTACGAGGAGGAATGGCTCGCCGACCTCGCGCAGGTGCCCGGCAACCTCACCCCCCTGTTCCACAGCCTTGGCGTCGTGGTCCAAGTCAGGCGCCTGCGCCACACGCTCTCAGCCCCAAAGCAGCGCCAGAACCGGGACATCGGGTTCAGCGCAAGACTGACCGACGCGCTGATCACGGGGCTGTACGCCAGCCTGCCCCTCGCCTTGACTGCCGGGCTGGGCGTCGGGTTGGCCGTCCTGTTCGGCGCGCGGCCGACCATCCGCGTGATCATCGGGCGGGGGGCAGGTGTTGTCGTTGGGGTTGCCACCGGTTCTCTGGCCTGGACAGCCTTGGCACTCGGCGCCGCGCTGGCCGAACTCGGCGTTCGGCTGTCGTTTCGGCTGCTGGAGCGGCGGCGGGCACTCCTCAACCAGTGACCGGAGCGTGATCGGTGCGCCCCATGGCAGCCCAAGGCCAAGACCCAGGGCGGCGGCTCGCCGCGGCCATGGCGCGGCGGCGCGCCTACGGGAAACCGTCGCATCCGACGGATTTCCGTAGGTGAGACGGACTCGACCGCGGTCGCACGGACCAGGATGACGCCTGCGGTCCGGAATTGTCCGTATTCTTTCCATGCGCCGCCGCAAGCGTGAGCGCTGACCGGATGGCTTGGCCGGCGCTCAGGACAGCCCGAGGGCGATTCCCGCGGGGCGATCACCACTGGGTGTGGACCCACACCCACACCGGGATAGCGGCATCCCAGACGTCTTCCCGCGAGATCAGCGCTCGGTGTCGGCGAGACATGCCGCGGCCGAGAATGCAGCGATACGGGCGGTGAGTTCATCATGGGCCGGGTCGGGTTCTGCATAACGGCGTCGATATGACTCGAGGATCGCTTCCTCTCCGTGCCGGGCCAGCCATTCCGCCACCGCTTTGGCGATCACCGAGCCACGGTTGGGAGCAGGCCCGGCGGCGACGGCGCGATCGAGGGCTTCAACGACCGACGCATCAAGGCGTGTGGTCACGGGGACGCTCATGCCGCACATACTGACGCTGCGTACACGATCGTGCGCGGCCCCTGTGCCCGTCAGGCGCTCTCGGTTCGCTCGACGTCCGGCGCCGCGACTTCGGCGCGCGAGTCGCGGGCTGCCCGGGGTAGCGGTAAAAAGGGCCTTCAGCAGGCTTTATTCCGCCGACGCGGACCGTCTCGCGGGAACCGATCCCCGGCCCGGTTGCGTCTGTCCTGACGGTACGGTGGAGGTGATGGAGATGGACGACATGATTCGCGCGTCCGACGCGGAGCGCGAGGCGGCGGTGGCGCAGTTGCGAGAGCACACCGCCGACGGGCGGCTGACGACGGAAGAGTTCATCGAGCGCATGGATGAGGCCTACTCGGCCAAGATCCGGGGAGAGCTCGAGTTCGCGCTGCGCGAATTGCCGCCGCTCTCGCGCTCGACGCCCCTGCCCATGCCGCGCCCGGCTGTGGCACCGATGCCCCGCCCGCCCGTAATGTGGCCGCTGGCGCTGATGCCCCTGTTGGTGGGACTGCTCCTGTTCGGGGCGATGCTGCTGTGGAGCAACGGCCTAGGGTGGACGCTGTGGCCCCTGCTATGGGTCGGCCTGCCGTGGGTGTTCGGGCGACGGCGCAGGCGTTGAGCAAGACTTTATAGCAAGGCGCATAGATTTAATGCCCGTCGTCGGTTAGCCTGGCGGGCATGGATCTCGACCGTTTCACCCTCAAGGCTCAGGAGGCCGTACAGGCCGCGGTGGCGCTGGCCGTGCGCCAGGGGCAGCCGGAGGTCGTGCCGCTGCACCTGCTCCATGCGCTGCTCAAGCCTTCCGATGGGCCGGTGTTCCCCACCGTCAGCAGGCTGGGGACGACGCCGGCGGCGCTGCGCAAGGCGGTGGAGGAGGCGATGAGGCGCCTGGCCGTCGCGCACGGGGCGACCGGCCAGCCTCAGCTGTCCGCGTCGCTGATCCGCGTGCTCGACGATGCGCAGGAGCGCGCGCAGACCCTCGGCGACGACTACACCTCCACCGAGCATCTGCTGCTCGGGATGGGTGTTGACCGCGCCGCGGGCCGGCTGCTGCGCGACCACGGCGTGGCCGGCGACGCGCTGCTCGGCGCACTGCGCGAGGTGCGCGGCAACCAGCGGGTCACCTCGCAGACGCCCGAGGGCACGTATGAGGCGCTGGAGAAGTACACGACCGACCTGACCGCGGTCGCGCGTGACGGGCGGCTGGATCCGGTGATCGGCCGTGATGAGGAGATCCGCCGTGTCATCCAGGTGCTGTCGCGGCGCACGAAGAACAACCCGGTCCTGATCGGCGACCCCGGGGTCGGCAAGACCGCGATCGTCGAGGGGCTCGCCCAGCGCGTCGTCGCGGGCGACGTCCCGACCGGCCTGCAAGACAAGCGCATCGTCAGCCTCGACCTCGGGGCGATGATCGCCGGGGCCAAGTACCGCGGCGAGTTCGAGGAGCGGCTCAAGGCCGTCCTCAAAGAGATCGAGGCTGCCAAGGGCCAGATCGTCACGTTCGTCGACGAGTTGCACACGATCGTCGGCGCCGGCAAGGCCGAGGGGGCGATGGACGCCGGCAACATGCTCAAACCGATGCTCGCCCGCGGCCAGCTCCGCATGATCGGCGCGACGACCCTCGACGAGTACCGCGCCGTCGAGAAGGACAAGGCGCTGGAGCGCCGCTTCCAGCCGATCCACGTCGGCGAGCCCAGCGTCGCCGAGACGATCGCCATCCTGCGCGGCCTGAAAGAGCGCTACGAGGTCCACCATGGCGTCCGCATCACCGATGGCGCGCTCGTCGCGGCGGCGCGGCTGTCCGACCGCTACCTCACCGAACGCTTCCTACCCGACAAGGCGATCGACCTGATCGACGAGGCGACGTCACGGCTGCGGATCGAGATCGACTCGATGCCCCATGAGATCGACACGCTCGACCGGCGCCGCAGGCAGCTCGAGATCGAGCAGGCCGCGATCGAGGGCGACAGCAGTGCGCTGGTGCGCCGCGCCGAGATCGCCGACGAGCTGGAGGCGCTGCGGGGCGAGCTGGGCACGCTGAAAGGGCGTTGGCAGGCGGAGAAGGACGCGATCGCCGAGGTCCGTGACTGCAAGCAGCGGATCGAGGAGGCCCGCGAGCGCGCCGAGCGCGCCGAGCGCGCCGGCGACCTCCAAACCGCCGCAGAGCTGCGCTACGGGCTGGTGCCCGCCTTGGAGCGTCAGCTGGAGCAGGCCGCGGCCCACCTCGCCGCGCTGCAGGCCGACCAGCGGATGCTCAAGGAGGAGGTCGACGCCTCCGACGTCGCCGAGGTCGTCGCCCGCTGGACCGGCATCCCGACCTCCCGGCTGATGGAGGGCGAGCGCGCCAAGCTGGTCCGGCTGGAGGACACCCTGCGCGAGCGGGTCGTCGGCCAGGACGAGGCCGTCGCCGCCGTCGCCGACGCCGTGCGCCGGTCGCGGGCGGGGCTGGCCGATCCGGACCGGCCGCTGGGGTCGTTTCTGTTCCTGGGCCCGACCGGGGTCGGCAAGACCGAGCTGGCCCGGGCGCTGGCCGAGTTCCTGTTCGACGACGAGCGCGCGCTGGTGCGCCTGGACATGGGCGAGTTCAGCGAGCGCCACACCGTCTCGCGCCTGATCGGCGCCCCGCCCGGCTACGTGGGCTATGAGGAGGGCGGCCAGCTGACCGAGCCGGTCCGCCGCCGCCCCTACGCGGTCGTGCTGCTCGACGAGGTCGAGAAGGCGCACCCTGACGTGTTCAACGCGCTGCTGCAGGTGCTCGACGACGGCCGGCTGACCGACGGCCAGGGCCACACGGTCGACTTCCGCAACACCGTGGTGATCATGACGAGCAACCTCGGCTCGCAGTTCATCCTGGACCCGACCGAGACCGAGGAGGTGGTGGGGGAGCGGGTCATGGCCGCCGTGCACACCCGCTTCCGGCCCGAGTTCTTGAACCGGTTGGACGAGATCGTGATCTTCCACCGTCTCGGCCGCGCCGAGCTGCGCGCGATCGTCGACGTGCAGCTGCGCCGGGTCCGCGAGCGGTTCGCCCAGCGCGACCTGTCCCTGGAGCTGACCGACGCGGCCAAGGACTGGCTGGCCGACCGCGGCTACGACCCCGTCTACGGCGCCCGCCCCCTCAAGCGCGTCCTGCGCAAACAGCTGGAGGACCGCGTCGCCCTGGCCCTGCTCGACGGCCGCATCGGCGAGGGCGCGACCGTCAAGGCCGACGTCGCCGCCGACGGCACCCTCCACATCGACTAGCAGGGCTTTGCCCCGGCTCGACGAGTCGTGGGCGGGAGGGACGGTCGCGCGCGGAGTTGACCGAGGTTGTGTGCTGGATAGGCGACGTATGCGTCGCCTATCCAGCGGGGGGGGGGGGGGG
>JBOGEA010000195.1:0-11098 GCA_050743205.1 Egibacteraceae bacterium
GGACGGCTTTCTGTTTTTGTGGAGCATCCGCGACGCATATGTCGCGGATGCTCCACCGATAAACGCTACACGGCCGCCTGAAGAGGCAGCCTGAGCCAGTCGCTCCACGCGCCGTTCCAGGCGGCGTTGTAGACGCTGGCGTGCGCGCCGACGGCGAACAGGTCAATCTGATCGGGCGTGCGCGACACCGCGGCCACCGGCGTCTGCTCAGCGAACGCGCGGCGACCGACCCGCGCCCACGCACCCCACGCGCCGCCCCACGCGGCGTGGTACACACCGCCGTCATCACCGACCGCGAACAGGTCAATCTGATCGGGCGTGCGCGACACCGCAGCCACCGGCGTCTGCTCAGCGAACGCGCGGCGACCGACCCGCGCCCACGCACCCCACGCCCACGCACCCCACGCCCACGCGCCGCCCCACGCGGCGTGGTACACACCGCCGTCCTCGCCGACGGCGAACAGGTCAATCCGATCGGGCATGCGCGACACCGCGGCCACCGGCGTCTGCTCGGCGAACGCGCGGCGACCGACGCGCACCCACGCACCCCACGCCCACGCACCCCACACGGCGTGGTACACACCGCCGTCACCACCGACCGCGAACAGGTCAACACCGATCGGGCGTGCGCGACACCGCGGCCACCGGCGCTCGCCGCGGAAAGCCACGGTCACCGATCCGGCGCCAGCCATCCCAGGGATTGCTGCTGTTCCGCCGCGGGTTGTTCCACCAGGGTTCACCGTTCCACCAGGCGCTGTAGACACCGCCGTCGTCGCCGACCGCGAACAGGTCTATCCGCCTGCGGTCGCGCGACAGGGCAGCGATCGGCGTTCGCTGCTCGAAGCTCCGATCACCGATCCGGAACCAGCCATACCAGGGGTAGCAGTTCCACCAGGTGCTGTAGACGCCGCCGTCGAGACCCACCGCGAACAGGTCTACCTGATCGCGACCGCGCGACACCGCGGCGATCGGCGTCCGCTGCTCGAAGCCCTGGCCATCGATTCGATACCAGCCCTTCCAGGGGTTGCCCTTCCAGTCACCGTTCCACCAGGCGCTGTAGACAACGCCATCCTGATGGACCGCAAAGACATCCATCTGGTCCCAATATCGTGAAAGTGACGCGAGCTGAGTGGTTTGCGCAAGGCCGATGTCTTCCGTCCACAGACTGTAGGCCATCGACGTCATCCTTGTTGTGGCACAGGCCAGAGTGTGCCCAAGCCCGATACGAGCATGCTCGTATCGGGACGAGAATCGCCAGGTGTGGGCACGGCGCACTCCAGCGACAGGAGCGGCGGGCGATCCCCGCGGCCCCCTCACGGAGTTCGCTCGAGACGCGCTCGACGGCTATATTTCGTTGCCGGCTCCAGACGGTTCCCGCCGGCCCCAGAAGAGCTGCCACTACGGTGGGGGATCGTGCGACAATGAGCGGCAAGCCGGAACGCATGGAGGTGATCGGGCGATGGGCGCAGTCGCGCTGGCAGACCTGCTCGGCCATGAGGGCTCGTGGACCGAGGCCGACTACCTCGCCCTGCCTGAGGACCGGCAGCGCATCGAGCTGCTCGACGGCGGGCTGCTGGTGAGCCCCAGCGCCGGCTCCGGGCATCAGCGGCTGTCCTTCCACCTCTGCCATGCGCTCTCATTGGCCGCGCCTGAGGAGTTCGAGGTCCTCGAGGCGGTCAACGTTCGGGTGGCGCCTGGGAAGATCCTGATCCCGGATCTGGCCGTCGTCACCCCGCCGGGCCTGGACATCAAGGTCTTCCAGCCAGCTCAGGTCGTGCTGATCGTGGAGCTCTCCGGGCCGGGCAGTGTGGCGGTGGACCGGGCGGTCAAGCCTGAGCTGTACGCCCGGGCGGACATCCCGTACTACCTGCGGGTGGAGTTGGGCCGGGGCGCGCCCTGCGCGATGACCTACGTGCTGCGCGAAGGCGGGTATGCGCTGGCGCGCCGGTTCTCACCGGGCGAGCCGTTGCGGCTGGCCGAGCCGTTCGAGGTGGACATCGACCTCGCGGCGCTGGCGCGGCGCACCCGCCCGCCCGCCAGTCCTTCCGGCGAATGAGCAGTTCCAGCCACATCTGTCACGATGCGCTCATCACCCGGCCGGGGATGCGCGCGCGCCCGAACGCGGCCGGCGCCTGATGGGGATGCACAGCGGCTTGCCGCTGACCGGATGGGGAACGACCCGCGCCTCGATGCCGAAGGCCATGCGCAGCACCTCGGGTGTCAGCACCTCGGCGGGCGTGCCTTCGGTGAGGAGCGCGCCGTCTTTGAGGACGAAGATGTGGTCGGCGTACTCCGACGCCGTGTTGAAGTCGTGCAGCACCATCGCCACTGTCGTGCCCTGATCGCGGTTGAGGTCGGCCAGCAGGTCCAGAACCTCCAGCTGGTAGGCGATATCCAGGAACGTGGTGGGCTCGTCGAGCAGGATGAGGTCGGTGCCCTGCGCCAGGCACAGCGCGATCCAGGCGCGCTGCCGCTGGCCACCGGAGAGCGTGTCGACGAACCGTCCGCGCAGCTCGATCATGCCGGTGGCCTCCAAGGCCCATTCGACGAACTCCCGGTCTTTCCTCGACGGGATCCTCAACGCCCCGCGGTGGGGATGGCGGCCGTACCAGACGAGATCCTCGACCGAGATCGACTCGGGAGCGACCAGCAGCTGCGGCAGGATCGCCAGGCGCCGCGCGACCTCTTGGGTGGACAGCGTGTTGATCGACTGACCGTCCAGAACGACCGCGCCGCGGGCTTAGGGAGAGCAGCCGGGACAGCGACCGCAGCACGGTGGACTTGCCGCAGCCGTTGGGTCCGATGAGCACGGACACCCTGCCGTCGGGGATCGCCAGCGACAGGTCGGCCACCACGACCTTCTCGTCGCAGCGGAGCTGGACGCCCTTCGCCTCGAGTCGCATGCCTATCTCCCGGAGGTGGTGGCTCTGGCGGTCCTGGCCAGCAGCCAGAGGAAGTAGGGGCCGCCGATCAGCGCGGTGATGAGACCGGCCGGGATCTCTAAAGGCGGGTTGACGCCGCGCCCGACCGCGTCCGCGACCAGCATCAGCACGACGCCCACCGCGGCGGCCGTGGGCAGCAGCGCCAGGTGCCGCCCGCCGACCAGCCGCCGGGCGATGTGCGGCGCGATCAGTCCCACGAAGCCGATCGTGCCAGCGACCGCGACCGCCTAGCTGGCCAGCGCGACCGCGAGCAGCAGCGCGACCCGGCGGGTGCGCTCCACGGGCTCGCCCAGGCCGACGGCCAGGGGTAAGTATCCGAACGTCAACAGGAACTGGACGCCCGAGCCGGGCTCCGCGGCGCCCACCACGCCGTTCCCGCAGCCGACCAGTCCGAGCCCGACGATGGCGAGCACAGCGGCGGGCATGAAGGCACGCTCCCGTCTGACTTCCGGGCGAATGAGCAGTTCCCGATGCGCTCATCGTCAGGGGGCAGTCGGCTCGGCGGGGCGGAGCACCGTGCGGGCGGCCAGGTCGACCCAGACGAGGAACCACCCCACGCTTGAGGTCTCGGGACCGCCGATCGTCGGGATGTCCTCCAGCGCCGCCCGCGTCGGCTCGGCGTACAGCTCGGGAGGGAACTCGCCGACCTTGGCGACGACCCTGTCGAGGACGCCGACGGCCTCCAGCAGCGGGACGGTGTACCTGGTGACGAGCAGCGCCCGCACCGGGGGCCCGGTGATCGTGACCTGCTGGCCGCGGTTCTCGACGGTCAAAGGAAAGCCACCGGCCGCGCCCGCCTGCCGCAACCGATCAGCGGTTGCGACACCTTGCTCGCCTGCCGGCGGCGTGTCAAGGTCTGCGCGCAGCTCAGACAGGACAACCGGCAGACGGGAGGAGCATGCTGATGGCCGACATGACGTTGGTCGACCAGTGGCGTCCCAGGCTTCGCCATCTGCTGGCGCCCGAGGCAGCGCTTGCGACGGCGGCGCTCGGGTCGGCGGCGCTCGGGTCGGCGGCTCCCGCGTTCGAGCGCGGCTGGCCGAGATACCCCGATGCGCTCGTCCTCAACGCGCTGGCGTTCCACGACGAGCTGCGCGCGGGGCTGCGCCGCGCCGGCATCGGCGATGCGCGGCGGATCCTGGACGCCGGCTGCGGTCCCGGCCTGATCAGCCTGATCCTGGCCGAGATCGGCGGCGGCGAGGTCGTCGCGGTAGACATGCAGCAGGCGATGATCGAGTTCGCCCGGGGCCTGCCGCCGCCGGTGAGAGGCAGCGTGCGCTTCGACGAGGCTGACGCCACGGCGCTGCCGTTCGCCGACGCCTCGTTCGACGCGGTGCTCCTCGGCGACGTGTGGCTGCCCAGCCTGCTCAAAGAGGCCCGGCGGTCACCCGGCCCGGCGGTCGCGTGATCGCCAAGCTCAGCGGCGTGCTGCCTGGGCTGACGTATGTGTGGGACAAGGCGTTTGACCTGCGCATGCAGCAGGCGCACATGGAGGGGTCCCGACGCTGTTTCGGCGCGGACGCCGGCGGCGGACGCTCGTGGGTGCGCAGCCAGGAGTTCGTCCAGGGAGGCCGTGGCGGTCGGTGCGGTGCTTCAGCGTCCTCGTCGAGCGGTTCTCCCCGGTGCCCGACGTGTTCGAGGAGGCCGAGGCAGCGCTTCGGGCGCTGCCTCGGACCGCTCATCCGCGATGTCGCCTCCGAGCGGGACTGGGCCAGGCTGGCTGCCCTGTGGCATCCGGACTCGGACGCCTACCTGTTCCGCCGTCCCGGCGGCCACTTCGTCCGATCCCTGACCTTCCTGTCCGGACAGCTCCCCGCCTGACCGGCCCTCAGCCCCAGATGGCCTGGGCGGCGCGGACGAGGGTCTCCAGCTTGCGGCGCTGGTCGGCGACCGTGATCGCGTTCCCGACCACCGAGGTCGAAAACCCGCACTGGGTCCCCACGGCGAGCCGCTCTAAGGGCAGGTGCCGTGCCGCCTGTTGCACCTGGGCGGCCAAGCTCCTGCGGAGTCTCCCGGCGCGGCGTCTTCGTGGTGACAAGGCCGAGGACCGCCACGGTGTCATCGCGCACGTGGCGAAGCGGGCCGAAGCCGCCTGACCGCTCGTCGTCATACTCCAGCAGCAGGCGTTGAGCCCGGATCGTGGAGAACACCGGCTCGGCGATCGCGTCGTAGCCGCCGGCGACCAGCCACCGGCTGCCCTGGTTGCCGCGGCAGAGGTGGAACCCGAACGTCAGGTCGGGCGCTGCGTCGATCAGCGCGTTGTCCAGCTCGAGCCCGTAGCCCAGCCAGCGATCGGCGGTCCAGCCGCGCGAGGAGTAGAAGGCCCGCCATCCGGGGTCCATCAGCAGCGGATAGTGCGGGGCGTCGAGCTGCACGTACGTGCAGCCGAGGCGACGCAGCTCCCGGACGGTGTCGGACAGGATCGCCACCACGTCGGCGAGGAAGCCGTCGAGGGTGGGGTAGGCCTCGCGGGAGCGCTGGGGGTCCCACAGGCTCGACAGCATGCTGGGGCTGGGCAGCGTCACCTTCGTCTGCGCGTCGGTGAGCCCGCGCAGAAACGTGAACTCCTCCGCGGCCACGGTGCGGCGCGGCCGCAACGGCGCGACGACGCCGAGCCCTTTCGGGCGGTCCATGCGCAGGTTGCCGACCTCGCCCGAGTGCCAGTCACCCCACAGCCACGCGTCGATCGTCACGCCCTCGAATCCATCGACGGCCGCGCACAGGTCGCTCTGGAACGACTCCCGGCGGAGCTCGCCGTCGGTGACGACAGGGAACGCAAGACCGGTCTGGAGCGCCACGACCTCGCGCACCGCCTCGTCCTCCACGCGCTTGAACGCGGCGTCGTCGAACTCGCCCCGCGCGTAGGCCCGCCGGGCCTCGAGCAGCCCGCGCGGGCGAAGCAGACTCCCGACATGCTCAGCGCGGGCCGTCACCACCATGCCCCCACCCTAACGGGCTTGGAGGACTCGGGCCCGGCGTTGCGAGCGCGAGCCCCCTGCTGGCACCCGGCTGAAGACCGCACCGCACGGCAGCCCATCGCCCGCGGCGCCGAGATGCTCGGCGGCTCGTACGCTTTCCTCGATCTCACCGCCCTCGGCCGCCAGGAGGAGTGGGAGGAGCCGAAGGGCCGGGCGGAGCACGCCCGCGGCGCGAGCCCGGACTTCTCGTCGTGACCGCCACGGTGTCGGCGCGGCTGCTCACCGCCGAGACCTCGCCGGGGAGGCGTGGGCCGAGGCGGACACGTACTGGCTCGAGTTCGCCGCCGGCCGCAGCGTGACCGAGGAGCATGCCGCATCGGAGCGCACTGACCAAATCCGCTATTTCGCCACTGACCGTTCGAGGCCATCGAGGATCAGATCAAGCCCGAACTCGAACTCTTTGCCGTAGTCATAGCCAGGCTGGAGGACGTGCTCGGTCGTCAACTCGGCGAGGTGCGGGTACTCCTTGGAGGGGAACCGCGCCAGGATCGCCTCTGCTGCATCTGCGACCGTCTCGGGGCTGTCGAACGGCAGGCCGGCTTCTTGAAGAGCGAATCCGTAGAGATAGCTGTCGAGCAACGAGAAGGCGTGAGCGGCCATCTGGATCGAGAAGCCGGCGCGGCGGAGCGTGCCGATAACCGAGTCGTGATGCCGCAACGTGGCGGGTCCGGGGTTCATTCGCGACTCCATGAGCGGGGTCGCCCAGGGGTGGCGCCTGAGCACGCTGCGGGCTGAGATCGCACGAAGACGCATCGCCGACCGCCAGTCGGCATCGGCCGAAGGCAGTTCGATCTCGCTGAAGACGACATCGATGATGCCGTCGAGAATCTCTTCCTTGTTCGCAACGTGGTGGTAGAGCGACATGGGCTTGACACCGAGCTCTTTGGCGAGCGACCGCATCGTCAGCGACCCGAGGCCTGCTGCGTCCGCAACGGCGATGGCACCGTTCAGGAGTCGTTGCCGGCTGAGCGGGACCGGCTTTGCTGCATCCTCGCCGGTCTTTGGAGGCATCTCACGTCCTTATCAACGTCGGACCACCGAACCGTGGATGGCGGCCCGGCAGAAGTTGTCGTGCCGAACCTCCATCATAGTGGTACCGTACTTAGTACGAGGCACTTAGTACGGGAACTGGGATCATAGGTCGCCAACGTGCCTAAGGCCATCTCCCCTCTCAGAGAGGACACGATCATGGGATCAACGAAACGAGCAGGACTGCCCGGCAACGCTGCGCTCGCTGCCGACGGGCGCGTTGATGGCGCTGAATCGAGGGGCTCCGAATCGAGGGGTGATGTGATGCGAGCCATCGTCCAGGACGCCTACGGCTCCGCCGATGTTCTGCGTCTCGCAGAGATCGACAAGCCCGACATCGCGGCGAACGAGGTACTCGTGAAGGTGCGTGCGGCCGGGCTGGATCGGGGCACCTGGCATCTCATGACGGGCCAGCCTTACCTGATCCGGATCATGGGCTACGGGTTGCGTGGTCTGAAGAACCCCGTACCCGGACTGGACCTGGCCGGCACGGTCGTCGCGGTCGGGTCCGATGTGACGAGGTTCCATGCCGGCGATGAGGTGTTCGGCACCGGCCAGGGCTCCTTCGCCGAGTACGCGGTCGCACGAGAGGACAAGCTCGCCCACAAGCCGGCCAGTCTCAACTTCGAGCAGGCCGCGGTCGTTCCAGTGTCCGCGCTCACCGCCATCCAGGGCCTGCGCGACGCCGGGCGCGTTGAGGCAGGACAGAAGGTGCTGATCGTCGGTGCGTCGGGAGGCGTCGGCACCTACGCCGTGCAACTCGCCAAAGCCTTCGGAGCAGCGGTCACCGGTGTGTGCAGCGCCGCGAAAGTCGATCTCGTTCGGTCGATCGACGCCGACCATGTTGTCGACTACACCCGAGAGGACTTCGCCGACGGTGCTCAGCGCTACGACCTGATCCTCGACATCGGTGGGAACAGCCGTCTCTCGCGGCTCCGGCGGGCACTCACACCCAAGGGGACGCTCGTCATCGTCGGCGGTGAAGCAGGCGGCAAGTGGACCGGAGGCATCGACCGGCAGATTCGTGCGCTCGCGCTCTCGCTGTTCGTGCGCCAGCGACTGACCACGTTCATCTCCAAGGAACACCACGCCGACCTGGAACTGCTGAGCCAGTTCATCGAGGCCGGTCGCGTCGCTCCGGTCATCGACAGGACCTACCCGCTGGCCGAGGTACCCGACGCCATGCGCCGCCTCGAAGCCGGACACGCACGAGGAAAGATCGTCATCACGATCTGACCCACGCGCGACCGCCACCGGCCAAGGAGATCCCGAATGTCAGCTTCGGAATCCACTTAGTCTATAACAAGTTCTTATCGATGATGGAGGATTCAATTCATGAGCGACACGATGGATACTGCAGAAGCAGCAAACCGAACGATGCGTACGCCTGCTCTGGTGGCAGGCGTCGGGATTCTATTGTTGGCTGCATTGGCCGGCTTTGCCTATGTCGGTGCTATAAACGGTCTTGTTGCCGAAGGCAGCGCAACAGAAACAGCGCGAGACATACTAGCCTCTGAGGGCTTGTTCCGCTTCGCGATAGCTGCCCTGGTGTTGGTAGCCGTTCTTGACGTGATAGTTGCCTGGGCCCTTTTGGAATTTTTCAAAGTGGCGCACAAAGGCGTTTCTACGCTCGCGGCGTGGTTGAGGATTTCATATGCAGCGGTCTTTGCCGTTGCAATCAGCCAACTCCTTGGAACGCTTCACCTTTTGAGCGGCGCTCAGTATTTGACGACGTTCAGCGCCGATCAGCTGCATGCCGAGGCACTGCTAAAGATTAACGCTTTTCTTGATGTCTGGAATGTCGGCCTTGTTCTTTTTGGTCTTCATCTATTGCTCATCGGGTACCTGGCGTACGGGTCCGGTGATGTTCCTAAGCTCGTAGGTGTTCTGGTCGCCATTGCGGGGGTTGGCTATCTCGTGGACAGCTTTGGCGCATTCCTTGTTTCAGGTTATTCGGCTAATGTTGGTGCCTTCACATCCTTCGGTGAACTCCTGCTAGCGCTTTGGCTTGTGGTTAAGGGTGGAAGCGTTGCTTCAAATAGGCAGAGGTGATCTCGTTCGGTCGATCGGTGCCGACCATGTTGTGGACTACACCCGAGAGGACTTCGCCGACGGTGCCCAGCGCTACCCCCAACCGCCACCGGCCAAAGTGTCGGAGGCCCGCACAGAACCAAGGAGATCCCGAATGTCAACTTTGAATGGACTTAAAGAAGGCAATACTTACGATTCCGCAAGTCGAAAGGTCGCCGTCACAGCATGGCTTCCATTCATCAGTTCAACGTTTCAATAGGCGGTACTCTTATTCAAGAATGCTTTCGAGTCCTGCCGATGGAGCCACTACTGGCAGGTTGCTTGCGGGGGCCCTGCTTCAGGTATATGCAGGCCTTGCGATCGCGGGCATTGGCCTTGCATTGCTGAAGCTCCTTGGCAAATTTGAGAAGAAGCTGGCCAATCGTCACGTCGCATGCCGGTTGATGGAATGCGCGGCCATTATCGCTATTGGATCGTATATGGTGAGCAACAAGAGGCAGGTTCACGACTACGATCTAACGGGGCTTCGCCCCGGCCCGACGAGCCATGGACGGAAGGGACGGCCGCGTGCAACCCGACCCGCCAGACTTGACTCACGCGCAACAGGTCTCGCCCCTCCAAGGCATCTAGGCTGGCCGCCGTCTCATCGCCCATCACCAGGCCGTTTGAGCTGACGGGCCCATCCCATCAGGACCGCCAGCCCGATCACGACCACGGCGGCCGGCAGGCCCAGATCTTCCCAGTCGGCCCCGGCGAGGCTGCCGGCGAGCCAGAACAACGCCGCCCGCAGCTCGTTCTGATCGGCGCTGAGGACGACCCAGCTCGTGAGCCCCGACATGACGTACCCGACCGCGACACCGGCCAGGATCAGCCGCAGCGGCGCCATCGTGCCGCCGCGCCGGGCCATCGCATACACCAGCACGAACGTCCCCAGCGCCCCCACGAAGGCGCCGGCGCTGACCGACGCGATGCCGCCGAAGGAGACCCCGGCGACGATGACCAGCACCGCACCCAGACCGGCGCCGGAGGAGATCCCCAGCAGGTAGGGCCGGCCAGCGGGTTGCGCACCAGCGCCTGCATGACCACACCCACCACCCCCAGGCCCGCCCCGACCAGCGCCGAGAGCACGACCCGGGGTGAGCGGATCACCCACACGATCCAGTCCTGCACCTCGGTCCACGAGTACGGGACATCCAGGCCGGTGAGGTGCCCTCCCACGACCTGCCACACCGTGCCCGGCGGGATCGACACCGGCCCCAGGCTCACCGCCAACGTCATCGCCGCCACCAGCGCAACCGCCCAGACCACGACGAAGAGCAGGTACCCCGACAACCGCGCCCGGGTCTCCTGGGGCGCTTTCATCCCGTGGCGGGATCCTCGACCAGACCACCAGGCCGGCTCAATCGAACAATTCCGGGTGCAGGCCGCGCGCGAGGGTCTCCAGCACGGGCAGGGTGTCCAGGTTGTACGAGTACGCGCCGTCCCCGGGCCGGCTGAACGCCTCGTCGTTGTCCGGCGTGTCAGCCACGTCCAGGACGGTGCCGTCGATGGGCACCAGCCGCCAACCGCCATACCACGCTCCCGGGGTGTCTTCGGTCGCTAACCCCGGCAGGCCCGGGCGAACAGCGCCTCCAGGGGTGCCGGTCCCAACCGTGCCCGGGCTCGGGAGATCGCCGCCGTCGTCGGGATCTGCCAGGCCTTGGCCCACCGCTGCGTCCAGTCCAGGCCGCCGACCAGCAGACACATGACCTCCTCGTAGCCCTGCCCGAAGAACACGCACATCGCCAAGACGAAATACACCGTCACCCGCGCTGGCAGCAGCCGGTGACGCAGGTCTCCCCGCCCCGTCTCGGCGACGACCTCGTCGATCAGTTCCGGGGGGAACGCCCGTGTCGACGTCCCGATCGCGATCCGATCCGACAACCGCTCATCACCCGGCGGCTTGACCTGCCCAGCACGTGGCATTCGGCGCCTCCCGAACCCACCTTACCGGACAAACCGCCCAAAATTAGCAGTATTGGGGCTAGTCCTGTTTTCCGCACATGCGGTTTGTTGGGCTGGCTGCGTCAGCTTGCTGTGAAGGCTCACCCGAACAGGGACTTCGGGGCACATGTGCCC
>JBOGEA010000196.1:0-11055 GCA_050743205.1 Egibacteraceae bacterium
TCCCTCGGATGGGGAGGAAAGCCGCGCCCTCGGGGCGGCACCGCCGTCTTACCCCGCAGGATTCCTCCGGATGCGGAGGAATCCTGCAGGGTAGGGGGCGGCCATCCAGTCGCGGCGTGGGGACCCGCGATAACCACGGTTTTCCGTCGCCCGCGACGGAAAGATGCGCCTGAGCTGCCGCTGTGGGCGCTGGAGCTGCGGATTTCCGTCGGATGCGGCGGAAAGCTGTATGCGGGAAACCGGGCTGGTGGGGCGCGCTGGGTAAGGGCGCGCCCCACGTGCCCGGGTTTGTGGGTCAGGCGTCGCTGCTGGACAGCGAGCCGTCGTCGGCGTCGGAGTCGGCGGCGTCGCCGCCCTCGTCGGAGTTGGCGTTGCCCGACTGCGCTGAGGCGTCGTCGGATTCGGCGCTGGTCTGCGAGTCCGCGTCGGCGTTCGAGTTCCCGGTGTCCCCGGTGTTGCCCCCGTCGCCACCCTGGGCGACCGCGTCCTGATCGGCGATCACGTCGCCGGTGCTGGAGACGATGGTGACCTTGCAGTGAGCCTCCGCGAAGACCGCGACGCAGGTGATCGGAGCAAAGATGTAGCTGTCCCCGCTCTGCGCCGTGTTCGAGGCGGTGGCGTCGCCACCGTTGGCGTCACCGCTGCTGGAATCGGCGGCGGCGACGGTTTCCGAGTCGGCGGTGGCGCTGGACTCAGCGTCAGCCTCGGAGACGGCGGTCGAGTCGCCGCCGGTCGCGCTGTCCACCGGGGCCACGCCCTGGACGAAGACGAGCTCGTCCTCTGCCGCGGGCGTCGCGAAGGCCGGGACGACCGCCCAGCTCAGCGCGCTGAACGCGAGCACCACTACGGTGAGCGCGCGCTTCGTACGTGTCATGACTGCTCCTTGTGTGAATTGACATAAGCGCTCGTCAGCGCTGTGAACTGGCCGGCGCTCCCCCACCTCACACCCCGACGGCGGTCCTGCAATCGCCGCTCCCCCTCGTCGGGGCCCGTCATTTGCCACGGTGACACCACGCCGGTCGCCGCTCAGCTGCCCCGCGGAGAGCCAGAGTCGTCACCCGTGGGTCTCGTGGTCCGCGAGTGCGGCAGCGCTGAGCCGCAACAGCCAATAGAGGTACCACATCGCGAGGGGCCAGTGAACCCTCAGATCACGAAAATTCGATGAACAACACTGTTTAGGAAGTTTTTTCCAGTAACAACTTGGTGTATATCCTGCTACGTACGGTTTTCCGGACACGACGGGGCGATACGAAATCCGCGCAACCTTTCGCGTCCCGGCGTGTCGAACTGTGTGACTCCCTCACGACAGACCATCCCGGAGGAAAAGTTGAGCACGCCCCGCTTCGGCGCACTCGTGGGCCTGGCCCTGGGCGCGATCTGGGCCCTCGCCGGATTCGGCGACGCGGTGATAGCCGGCCTGCTCAGCGCGGTCGGCTACACGATCGCGTTTGCGCTGCAACATCGCGCCTACCTGGTCCGCATTCTCGGCCAGGTCCGCGCCGGCCAACCTCCCCCCGAGGAGCCGACCATCATCCGACCCACCCCACGGACAAGGACGACGCTGCAATGACTGACATCTCAATCACGGACACGCCGCCTACGGGAACGCAGGCCAAATACCCAGCCAAGGCTTCTGGGGCGGTTCTGTCCGGCGAGCGCGGCACCACGAGCATCGCCGACTCCGTCGTCGCGAAGATCGCATCCCTCGCGGTCCGGGAGGTCGAGGGCGTCTCTGGCGTCGGCGGCGCGCTCTCGGGAGCGATGGGCCAGGTCGTCAGCCGCATCCGCGGTCGCGAGCACGCCACGCAGGGCGTCGGCGTCGAGGTCGGCACGACGCAGGCCGCCATCGACGTGACCCTCCGCGTGAGCTATCCGGTGCCGATCCCGCAGGTCGCGGGCCAGGTGCGCGAGAACGTCATCGACCGCGTCGAGACCCTGACCGGGCTCGAGGTCGTCGAGGTCAACATCGCGGTGATCGGCCTGGACTTCCCGGGCGAGGCGGACGACGAGGCCCCAGCCCCAGCCGAGCCCGCGCGCGTCGCCTAGCCGACTCCCCTGAAGGATCCGCGACGCCCGCGTCGCGGATCCTTCACCAGCCCAGAGGGGCGTCCCAGTGATCGTCGTCAACCGCCTGCTCGGGCTTCTTCTCGGCCTCGGGCTGCTGACCGCCGGGGTGATCGTCGTCAGCGAGGCCACGCTCGGCCTGACTGGCCGCGCGTCTTGGCTGATCGACCGCACCGTGGCGAGCCGCGAGCTGGCTCAGCTGTCATGGGATGATCCGCGCGCGCTGCCCATCTCGGTCACGCTGCTGGTCATCGGCATCGTGCTGGTGCTCGCGCAGCTCAAGCCGCGACGCCCCACGACCCTCCCCCTGCCCGACTCAACCGAGCACTGCCGCTGCGCCGTAGAGCGGCGCAGCGTCGAGATGCGGCTCGCCTCGGTCGCCAGCAGCGACGACGACGTGGCCACCGCGAGTGCCCGCGTCGGCCGGCGCCGCGCCAAGATCAATGCCAGGACCACACACGACGTTCCGGTCCCGGAAGTGGCTGACCGCGTCCGCGCCGCGCTGGCGGAGGAGTTGGCGCGCCTCGGCTTGAGCCACAGGCTGAAGCTGCGCGCGACATCCGGGTGACCGCCAGCGTGTGGAGACGTCAGGATCACACGAGGAGCGCCGCCAGGGCGGGGTGAAGGGCGGGGCCGGCCGCGAGCACGCCTGTTGACCCCTCAGGGGCGGACAGGGGAGTGACCACCGCGCCCGCCTCGGACGCGATCAGGGCGCCGGCCAGCCAGTCCCAGCGCGAGGACGAGTCCTCGTAGTACGCATCGACGCGGCCTGCCGCCACCGCGCACAGATCCAGCGCGGCCGAGCCCACGCGCCGGATGTCACGCACCCGCGGGAGCAGCGCGGCCACCATCGCCCCCTGCCGCCGCCGGACGCGGGAGTCGTAGGCGAAGCCGGTCGCCACCAGCGCCTGATCGATAGGCACAGGATCATTCACCCGCAGGCGTCTGTCCCCCAGCCACGCGCCAGCGCCACGAGAGGCGCGGTACGTCTCGCCCGCGAGCGGGTCGTGGACGACCCCGACGAGCGTGATCCAGGACGCCCCGTCGCGCTGCTCGCAGGCCACGCTCACCGACCAGCCTGGGTGGCGGTACAGATAGTTGACGGTTCCGTCCAGCGGGTCGATCACCCAGCGCAGCCCAGATTCCGACCGCGCGTCCGCGCCCTCCTCGCCGAGCAGTCCGTCGTCGGGACGCGCGGCCAGGATCGTCTCGACGAGCAGCGCCTCGGACGCACGGTCGGCGTCGCTGACCGGGTCGGTCGCGCTGGACTTGACCTCGACGTCGCCCGCGTGGCCGTACCGCTGCAGCAGCGCGCCGCCAGCGACCCGCGCGGCGTGGACCGCGAGGTCCAACAGCGTCTGCGTCACGTGCCCAGACGCGTCACAGATAGTTTCGGGGGTTGCGGGGAGCGCCGTTCACGCGGACCTCGAAGTGCAGGTGGGGGCCGGTGCAGCGACCGCTGCAGCCCACGCTGCCGATCCGCTGGCCCTGCCCCACCTGCTCACCCCGGTCGACGGCGATGGCGCTCTGGTGAGCGTAGAGGGTGCTGAGGCCGCCGCCATGGTCGAGGATGACGACCCTGCCGTAGCCGGACATGGTGCCCGCGTAGCGGACCACGCCGGACCTCGCGGCGACGATCGCGGCGCCTGTCGACGCGCCGATGTCGACGCCTTGATGCATCCGACCCCAGCGGAAGCCGAACCCGCTGGTCACAGGCCCACGTGCCGGCCAGATCCAGCCGTCGCCGCCGACCGCGCCGACCGCGCCGACCGCGCTGGCGGCGCCAGCGGCGATGTCGAGCGCGGCCGAGGCGACATCGCTGGACAATTCCTCGACTGAGGACCGGCGCGTGATCGCGATGACCTGACGGTTCTCCGCCTCGAGGTGGCCCTCGATCAGGGCGAGCCGCTGGTCCGCGGCGATGAGCGCGATGGCACGGTCCTCGCGGATCTCGGCAACCTCCACGAGGAGCGCGCGCTGGTCGGCGACGACACGCCGCAGGCTCGCCTGCTCGGCCCGCAGCTTCCTGCGCTGCGCATCGACAGCGGTGCGCGCGACCTCGACGCCCTCCCACGTGCGGCGCTCGGTGCGGCTGATGGCCTCGGCGTACGCGGATCTGCGGAGGGCGTCGGCGGGGTCCGCAGCCTCCAGCAGTATCGTGAGGCTGCCCGTGGTGCCCTGTTTGTACAGGCGTTCGGCCCGCGCGGCCAGCGCCTGGCGCTGGTCGTCGACGAGGGCTTCAAGCGCGGCCAGCTCGGCCTGCGCCTGCTCGACCGCGACCTGCTGGCGCTGGACGGCCAGCTCCGCCGCGCCGACCGCGTTCATGACGACGGCGAAGCTGCGCGCGGCGTCGGCGAGCGCGGCGGCCCTGCCGGCCCTGTCGACGCGCGCCCTCTCGAGCTCCGCGAGGACCGCCGAGACCTTGGCGCGGCTGTCGGCGGCGCGACGCTCCTCTGGCGACGCGGCGGCGGGGCCCGCCACGGCGCACAGGAGCATGGCAATGACGCTGAGCAGCGACGCTATTTGACGACACGCACGGCTACGTGGCAGCACAATCACTCCGAACACGGAACGCAGTCCTGCGCAGAAGGAACTACACCAGTCAGGAGGAAGCCGCATCAGCCTACTCAGGCAAACGGCGAAAGGTCAACGATATGTCACGCTCGGTACACATAACCATGCATGGAATTATTCAATTGAATACAACTGTGGTCTTATGAGGTTGCAAAATTGCACATTCAGCTATGCTGTCGGTCCCTGGTACCCTTCCCTTCGGGCTCATGGAGATCCCCATCGAAGCACCTCCCTCGCCTGCGCGCCGGCCACTGGCTGGCCTGGCCAGCGCCGTTCTCCTCATCGGATTGGCGCTCGTGGTCCTGCGGCTGGCCCGCCCCGGCGCGCTGCCCGGAGTGGTGCTGTCAGACGTCGAGCTGGGCGGTTTGTCCGGCCAGGAGCTGCACGCCGCCGTCGCGGTGATCGCCGAGCGACGCGCCGCCGCAGAGCTGACCGCCGTGCAGGGCGGGAAGCGGGTCACCGCAACGGCGCCCGAGTTCGGGTACGAGATGGACGTCGGCGGCACGGTCGAGGCGGTGCTCTCCAGGGGCCGCCAGCGCAACCCACTCGCGGCGCTCGCCGATCACCTCCACGCGTTCACCAGGACGACGACGGTCCAGCCGGTCCAGCGCCTCGACGAGCCGCGCGTAGACGAATGGGCGATGGCCACGGCGGCTCAGCTCAGCTCCGCCCCAGTCGAGGGCGCCGTCCGCTTCGAGGGGGCCAGCGCTGTCCGGGTCGACCCGCGGCCTGGCGCGCGGGCGCTTCCCGGTCCGCTGGGCGAGGCGGTCCGCGCGGCGCTGCTGAGGGGCGGCGACTCGCAGATCGTGGCCAGGATCGAGCCGGTGGCGCCGCGGATGGAACGCGCCGACGTCGATGCGGTGTTCGCGCTGGCCACGAAGGCGATGTCCGCGCCGATCACGCTGTCTCGGGGGAACGCAGCCCTGACGCTGATCCCGGCCGAGATCGGGGCGCTCCTGCGCACGGAGCCCGGCCCGCGGGGCGAGCCGCCGCTCAGGCTCGTCACGGACGCGACCGCGGTCGAGCGAGTGATCACGCCCAAGAGGCGCGCGCTGTTCGAGGTCAGACCGGTCAACGCCCAGTTCCGGGTGGCCGGCGGGACCGTGTCGATCAGCGAGTCCAGCCCGGGATTCCGTTTCGACCCTGCGGCCACGGCCGCGCAGGTGCTGGCGGTGGCGATCGGCGACGGGCCGCGGGAGGTCGAGCTGGGGGGCGAAGTCCTGCAGCCCTCGCTCACGACAGAGCAGGCGCGCGAGCTGCGCATCACGGAGCAGGTGGCAGCGTTCACGACCAGCCACGCGTGCTGCCAGAGCCGGGTCACGAACATCCACCGGATCGCGGACATGGTCGACGGCGCGCTGATCCGGCCGGGCGAGACGTTCTCACTGAACGGCCACGTGGGGTCCCGCACGGCGGCGAAGGGGTTCGTCGACGGCGGCGCGATCCAGGACGGCGAGTTCGTCGAGCAGGTGGGCGGCGGTGTCAGCCAGTTCACGACGACCATGTTTAACGCCGCCTACTTCGGCGGGTATGACATCGTCGAGCACAAGCCGCACTCGTACTTCATCAGCCGCTACCCCGAGGGACGCGAGGCGACCCTGAACTACCCGACGGTCGATCTGAAGATCCGCAACAACTCGCCGCACGGCATCCTCGTCCTGACGTCGTACACCGATACGACGATCACCGTGTCGCTGTGGGGCACGAGGTGGGTCGCGGTCTCCTCGGTCACCGGGCCACGCACCGAGCCGACCACCGCGGAGACGATCCACCGAGAGAACGACGAGCTTGCGCCCGGAACCGAGCAGGTGGTGCAGGAGGGCGGCCGTCCGGGATTCGACGTCGTCGTCACCCGCGTCCTGCGCTTTCCCGACGGCCGGGTGGCGCGTGAGCCCCTGCGCACGAGGTACATGCCCGAGCCCCGCATCATCGAGCGGAACACCCCATGACCGTGGCGCTCGGCCTGCTCGCCGTCCTTGTCCTGACCCTCGGCACCGGCTACTTCGTCGCCGCCGAGTTCGCGTTCGTGGCCGCCCGCCGCGTTCGGCTGGAGGAGCTGGCGAGCAGGGGCGACCGCAAGGCCGCGCGCGCGGTGGCGGTGCAGCGGCGCCTGTCGTTCGTGCTCTCGGGCGCCCAGCTCGGCATCACCGTGACGACGCTCGCCGTGGGCTTCATCGCCGAGCCGGTGTTCGCCGCGGCGCTGCGGCCGCTGCTGCGCCCGGTCGGGCTGGGCGAGGCGGCGATCGCCCGCGTCGCGATCGCGGTCGGGCTCGTGATGGCGACGGTGGTCCAGATGGTCCTGGGCGAGCTGGGCCCGAAGAACCTGGCGATCGCGAAACCCGAGGCGACCGCGCGGAGGCTCGCCACCAGCACCGCGCTCTACACACGCCTGGCCGGCCCGGTGATCCGGCTGTTCGACGAGTCGTCGAACAGGCTGCTGCGCGCGGTCGGCATCACCCCGGCCGAGGAGCTGCCCGCTGGGGTCTCAGCCGAAGAGCTGGGCATGATCATCGACGAGTCGGAGTCCCAAGGAGCGTTGGCGGAGGAGCAGGCGGCGCTGCTGAGCCGGGTGCTGGAGTTCCGCGCGCTCCGGGCCGGCGAGGCGATGGTCCCGCGCCCCCGCGTCGTCGGGATTGCCCACACCGCGACCTGTGAGCAATTGCGCGCGCTGGCCGTCGCCACCGGCCACTCACGGTTCCCGGTGCTCGGCGACAGCCTCGACGAGGTGCTCGGCGTGGCGCAGGCCAAGGACGTGCTGGGCGTGCCGATCGGCAGGCGCGCCGGCACCGGCATCGCCGAGCTGGTCCGGCCCATCCTCGCCGTGCCCGAGTCCACGCCGCTGGGACGGCTGCTGTCCCGGCTGCGCGAGACCCACAGCCAACTCGCCCTCGTCGTCGACGAGCACGGCGGCACCGCGGGGATCGTGACCCTGGAGGACATCGTCGAGGAGATCGTCGGCGAGATCCGCGACGAGTACGACCCCGCCGGCCCGACGGTCCGGCGCGTAACCGGCGGCTTTCTGGTGCCAGGCGCCTGGCGGCTCGACGAGATCGAGCGCGACACCGGGATCGCCCTGCCCCAAGGGGAGTACGAAACCGTCGCCGGACTCGTCCTCGCGCTGCTGGGGAGGGTCCCTGAGGTTGGCGCATCCGTATCCGTCTCGGGGGTGCGGCTGCGCGTCGAGGCGATGGACGGACTCGCCGTTCGAACGGTGCTCTTGCAGCCTGCGGTTTTAGAATGAACCGTGAATCTCCATCTTCAGGGTCGCGCTGCGTCGGGTTCCGCTCCGGAGAACCCTTTAGGTCGCTGCACCCGACGCAGCGCGACCCCTTCGTTCCTTTCGCCACCGGTTTGTTGATGAAGCTGTGCGATTTTGGGCGGCAAGGGCCACCCAAAACCGCGCTCGCGCTGCGGTCCCTCACACTGCGATTCACAAGACGACGGCCCGTACCACCCAAAACCACGCTCGCGCTGCGGTCTCTCACGCCGCAGTTGCTCTGGTGAACGTTGCGTCGGCGTTAGTGGCGGTGGGGCTGTTGGCTGCCAATGGGTTTTTTGTTGCGGCCGAGTTTGCGCTGCTGGCCTCACGGCGGTCCAGGATTGAGCAGCTCGCCGCTGGTGGGAATAAGGCGGCGGTGAGCGCGCTGAAGGGGATCCGCGAGCTGTCGCTCATGCTCGCCGCGGCGCAGCTGGGGATCACGATGGCGTCGCTGGGCCTGGGCGCGGTCGCCGAGCCGGCGCTCGCCAGCGTGCTCGAACACCTGCTGGAGGGCACGGCGATCCCGGTCGCGCTGCGCCACACCACCGCGTTCGCGGTCGCGCTGAGCGTTGTCGTCTTCTTCCACATCATCATCGGCGAGATGGTCCCCAAATCCTGGGCGATCTCGCACCCGGAGCGGTCCGCGCTGCGGCTGGCCCGCCCCTTCCGCGCGTTCGCCCTCGTCTTCCGCCCCATCATCCGCCTCCTCAACGCCCTGGCCAACGGCCTCGTGCGAGCCTGCGGAGTGACCCCGCAAGACGAGCTGGCGCTCGCCCACTCCCCCACCGACCTCGTCCTGCTGCTCAAAGAGTCCGCCGAGCACGGCACGCTGGAGGCCGACCAGTCAGCCCTGCTCGCACGCGCGCTGGAGCTGTCCGGCCTCGACGCGCAGGCCGCGATGATCCCCCGCCGCGACATCGTGGCCGTCCCAGCGACCGCGGACGTCGACGAGCTGGAGCGCGTCGCCGCCCAGACCGGCCGCTCCCGACTGCCGGTCTACGACGGCGACCTCGACCGCTTCGTCGGCATCGTCCATGTCAAAGACCTGCTCAGGCTCCCCCCAGAGGGACGGGACGCGACCAGCGCCAGCCTGGCAAGGCCCGCGCTCGTCACCCCTGAATCGCGGCTGCTCACCGACCTGATGCTGGACATGCGCGAGCAGCGCCAGCACGTCGCGCTGGTCATCGACGAGTACGCAACCGTCAGCGGCCTGATCACGCTGGAGGACGTCATCGAAGAGCTGATCGGCGAATTCGACGACGAGTCAGACCCCGCCAGCGCGCATCCGGATCCCCACCCCGCACGCCGTCCCGACAGCCCCCTGCTCATCGCCGGCACGACACGTCCCGACGAGCTGGAGTCTTTGACCGGCCTGCGCCTGCCCTCAGGCGACTACGAGACCATCGCCGGCTTCGTCATCGTCACGCTCGGCCGCATCCCCACCGAAGGCGACATCGTGCACATCGACGACACGCGCCTCCAAGTCACCCGGGTCGACCGCAACCGCCTCACCCAAATCGCGGTCCACCTCCCCCAACCAGTCGCCATAAAGGAATGAGAGCCTGCTTTCGTTGGACTGGCACTCCTCGCGAACAGTGCCGACGGCGCGGACACCCAAGAAGCAGTAACACCCCCCCATTGGGGGATAGATGATACCCTCTTAGCGTGAGGGTGTACGCGGGCGGAGCTCCGGTGTGGAAGGCTTATCGAACCCCATCGCGTAGCCGTGGGCGCCCTCCCGGCCATCACTGAGCCTGGTGATGAGCACATCGTGACAGATGTGGCTGGAACTGCTCATTCGCCCGGAAGGCCGGACTGCAGGGCGCTGATGGCGGCGTCGACGACGACGGCGCGGTTGGCGGCGGCGACTGCGCTGAGGTCGCGGGCGTCGAGGGCGCCGCGGAGGACAGCCATCGCGCAGCGGGCGCGCAGCTGAGCGAGTTCGTCGCCACCTGGGGCGAGCAGCTCGACGGCGCGCATGCCCTGGGACTGGGCGCGGGCTCGCAGGCCGCCCAGCTCGAGGGCTGAGGGGTCCTGCGTGATCGCGGTCATGGTGGGGCGGTGCTCCAGCATGGCGTCGAGCAGATCGGCGAGCAGCCGGCGGGGTCGCTCATCAGGGTCGAGGCCGGCGGCGCGGTCAAGGACCGAGTCGAGGTGCGTGAACATCGGCGAGGTGAGGCTGGCCAGCAGGTCCTCTTTGCGGTGGAAGTGGTAGTAGAGCGCGGCCACGGTGGTGCCCAGCCGCTCAGCGATGTCGCGCAGCGTCGTGCCGACATAGCCCTTGGTGGCGAACAGCTCTTGGGCCACGTCCAGGATCCTGTCGCGGGTCTCGCCCCCAGCCCGTGTCGCCATGGCTTCTCCTCACTCGGCGTTCCGCCCGTCACCGTACCAGACGGACAACCAGTAGGAAAGACGCGAGCGCGGGGCGTGGATTATTTGCTGGACAGCCGCTAAGGCCGAACTTACTATGCGCTCAGCAAGCGTGTGGGCTGGACGGGAAGCCCGCCATCGCGGGTCTCATCCGTGGGCGCTGCGGCACCGGGCGGTGGTGTGCGGATCGGAGCAGCGCACAGCTGGCTGTGTGCGCGTGACCTTGACGATGACCGCCACGGAGTATGCCTACGGCATTGACAGGGAGGGCAGGGGGAGGTGCGCGAAGGGACCGCGGCCGCGGAGCCGCCCGACGGCGTGCAGGCGCGGAACCAGCACGTCGACCCCGTGTCCCAGCCGGTATGCACAGTCGGGGCATGCCAGGTGCGGGCCTCCGCTGGCCGTGAGCGGGCCAGCGTTCTGGTCCCTCCTGGGGCCGAGTCAGACTGGCATTCTCAGATTGCCCTGGAGCTGGGCGCGTCGCCAGGCAATGGACCGACCACGGGCGGCGTGGTCAGCGCAATCGGCATGGCCGACCTGCCGGTGCCGGTCGGCAGCCTCACACGGGCGCCTGCCGCGCCAGCCCGCCCGGGGGCCACCGGCGCCCCGCGCCGAGCGGTCCTGGACGCCAGAGCGGTCCATGACGCCCGAGCGGTCCAGGACGGCCGGGACGCCAGAGCGGTCCAGGACGCCAGAGCGGTCCAGGACGCCAGAGCGGTCCAAGACGCCAGAGCGGTCCAAGACGCCAGAGCGGTCCAAGACGCCAGAGCGGTCCAAGACGCCAGAGC
>JBOGEA010000197.1:0-10978 GCA_050743205.1 Egibacteraceae bacterium
CTTGTGGAGCTCGCCCTCCATCCGCAGCAGCTTGGCGGTCTCCTCCTCGGTCAGCTTGAACACCGGGATGCCGGTCCAGTTGGACAGCACCTCGGCGATGTCCTCCTCGTCCAGGGTCAGCACCGAGTCCATGCCATCGGACTTCCACTCACGCTCACGCGCGGCCTTGCGCTCCAAGACCCGCTTCTCCTCGTCGCGCAGGCGGGCGGCCTTCTCGAAGTCCTGCTCATCGATCGCGGACTCCTTGAGCTTGCGGATCCGCCCGGCCTCGTCCTCCAAATCCTTCAGGTCCGGCGGCGCGGTCAGGCGGCGGATACGCAGACGCGAGCCGGCCTCGTCGATGAGGTCGATCGCCTTGTCGGGCAGGAAACGGTCGGAGATGTAGCGGTCAGCGAGGTTGCCCGCCGCGACCAGCGCATCGTCGGTGATGGTCACGCGATGGTGCGCCTCGTACCGGTCGCGCAGGCCCTTGAGGATCTCGATCGTGTGGGCGACCGTCGGCTCCTCGACCCGGATCGGCTGGAACCGCCGCTCCAAAGCCGCGTCCTTCTCCAGGTGCTTGCGGTACTCGTCGATCGTCGTCGCGCCGATCGTCTGCAGCTCGCCGCGCGCCAGCATCGGCTTGAGGATGCTGGCCGCGTCGATCGCGCCCTCGGCCGCGCCGGCGCCGACGAGGGTGTGCAGCTCGTCGATGAACAGGACGATGTCGCCGCGGGTCGTGATCTCTTTGAGCACCTTCTTCAGGCGCTCCTCGAAGTCGCCGCGGTACCGGCTGCCGGCTACGAGCGCGCCGAGGTCAAGGGTGTAGAGCTGCTTGTCCTTCAGCGTCTCGGGGATCGTGCCCGTCGTGATCATCTGGGCGAGGCCCTCGACGATCGCGGTCTTGCCGACCCCCGGCTCGCCGATCAGCACCGGGTTGTTCTTGGTCCGCCGGGACAGGACCTGCATCACCCGCTCCAGCTCGCGCTGGCGCCCGATCACCGGGTCGAGCTTGCCCTCGCGGGCCAGCTGGGTGAGGTTGCGCCCGAACTGGTCGAGCACCGGCGAGCCTTTGGGGTCGTCGCCGGACCCGCCGGACACGCTGGCCTTGCCCGCGGCCTGGCCAGGCTCGCCGCTGGAGTAGCCGGAGAGCAGCTGGATGACCTGCTGGCGGACGCGGTTGAGGTCGGCGCCCAGCTTCTGCAGCACCTGAGCGGCCACGCCCTCGCCCTCGCGGATCAGCCCGAGCAGGATGTGCTCGGTGCCGATGTAGTTGTGGCCCAGCTGCAGCGCCTCACGGAGCGACAGCTCCAAGACCTTCTTCGCGCGAGGAGTGAACGGGATGTGGCCAGCCGGTGCGGTCTGGCCCTGCCCGATGATCTCCTCGACTTGCTCCCGCACCCCCTCGAGCGAGATCCCAAGGGACTCGAGGGCCTTCGCGGCGACGCCCTCGCCCTCGTGGATCAGCCCGAGCAGGATGTGCTCTGTGCCGATGTAGTTGTGGTTGAGCATCCGCGCCTCTTCCTGCGCGAGCACCACAACACGGCGAGCCCGGTCGGTGAACCTCTCGAACATCTACTGCCCCCTACTCGGGTGCCTTACTGAAACTGTAGCACCGGCCATGTCTCTACCGGAGGGCAGAGTTTTTGGACCTGTCACCTGTGGATTACGGAGAGCCGCGCCCGGACCGCGGCCTTCCAGGGATGAGCGCGTCACACTACCCTCCCACCCTCGCCCCTGCCACCGTCTGGGCTGGTCAGCTTCTTCAGCACGGCCAGGTCCGCGCCCGCCGCGCGCAGCAGCATCCAGGCGCCGGCGGATCGTCCGAGCCCTTCGCGGAGCAGGTCTGAGGACCGGATGGGCTCCCCGGGCGCGCCCGCCTGGCAGTCGCTGAGCACCCGGCGGACCGACTCGTCGGGCAGCGGAGGCCCTCCGGCCGCTTCGACCAGCGGGCAGATCACCTCCAGCGCCTCACGGGCCGCCCGCTCGGACGCGCCCGCGGTGACCAGCGCGTCGCGAGCCTCGCCCTCGGTGGCCAGCAGGCCGAGCATGAGGAACTCAGGGCTGAGGCTGTCCTGCCCGAGGCGCCGCGCCTCAAGCTGCCCGGCGGCGAGCCCCGCCAGCGCGGCGTCGCTCAGCCGGTCGAGCAGCTCCAGGCCCCCCGCCCGCATGGTGGGGGGGGAGAACGCGCTTAGCTGCGACACCCAGACGTCCTCGAAACGGACTGAGCCCCCGGGCAGGTCGCGCCTCAGCGCCGCCTCGAGCATCCGCAGGTCGATGCCGAGCCGCTGCATCACCTCGCAGGCGCGGCCGAACACCTGGCTCAGGACGCCGAGCAGCAGGTGCGACGGCTCCACCAGGGTTCCGCGCCGCTGCGCGGCGCGGAACGCGGCCTCGATCGCCTCCTTGGCCCGGGGGCTGAACGCGATGTTCTCGCCCGCTGGCTCGTCGCCGCGGCCGATGTGCTCACGGACGTCCTCGTCGGTGATGCCACAGGCGTGCAGCATCCCCGCCGCCGGGCTGTCGCCCGCAGCCAGCAACCCGAGCAGGATGTGCTCGGTCCCGACGCAGCCGTGGCCGAGGCCGCGGGCCTCGTCCTGCGCCAGCACCACGACGTGCCGGCTGGCGTCGCTGAAGCGCTTGAACATCGCCCCTCCCCTACCGCGGCCCCGCGCTGCCGCGCAGGGCCTCCACCCGGTCCCGGACCTCGCCGACGTCGATCCCCGCGGCGCGCAGCAGGCCGGCGATCGCGTCCTCGGCGACGAGCGCGGCGAGGATGTGGCCTGCTCCGATCGGCCCTCCCACGTCCCCCGCCGCCGTCACCACGCGGCGCGCGCTGTGGCTCAAGGGGAGGGGGGCGGCGTCTGGATGGGCGTCCTCGGCCTGCTCTTTGGGCTGGCCGAGGATCGCCTGGAGCCGGTCGAGGGGCCCGATGACCTCGGCGAGCGCCTGACCGGCGGCCCCGCCCTCAGCGGCGAGCAGGCCGACGAACAGCGGGCCGACCTCGACGGTGTCCAAACCGAGGCGCCGCGCCTCGCGCCGCGCCGCGACCAGCCCCAGCAGCGCGGCGTCGGTGAGGTGCTCAAGCACACGCAGCGGCCGGGCAGCCGAGGGCGCACCGCTGGAGACTCCCGACAGGAGCTGGATGACCTGCTGGCGGACGCGGTTGAGGTCGGCGCCGAGCCTCTGCAGTGCCTGGGCGGCTACGCCCTCACCCTCGCGGACAAGCCCGAGCAGGATGTGCTCGGTGCCGATGTAGTTGTGCCCCAGCTGCAGCGCCTCGCGCAGCGACAGCTCCAAGACCTTCTTCGACCGTGGGGTGAACGGGATGTGGCCGGCCGGTGCGGTCTCGCCCTGCCCGATGCTCTCCCTGACCTGGCGACGGACGGCGTCGAGATCGACCCCGAGAGAAAGCAGAGCCTGCGAGGCGATCCCCTCACCCTCGTGGATCAACCCGAGCAGGATGTGCTCCGTGCCGATGTAGTTGTGGTTGAGCATCCGCGCCTCTTCCTGCGCGAGCACCACAACACGGCGAGCCCGGTCAGTGAACCGCTCGAACATCCTCTCATCCCGTCTCCGGCGACCTGGGCGCCGCCGGCCCAGGCCACTCTAACCGGCGCCACGGGTTCGCGATGCCGGTCACCCAACGGCGCGAGGGATCGTAGACTGCGTCGGTGCCTGTTCTCGGACAGAGGCGCCGTCGCCGTGCAGAGGATTCGTGAGTAGGAAGCGATCGCAATGTTGCGTCTGGTCGACGATCGAGACTGGTCTGATGATTCCGGAGACGAGAGCCTGCTCGCTCGGATCCGGGACTGGGTCACCGAGCACGACCGAGCCGACCTCCGGCCGGTGCTCGCCTGCAAGCTCGCCCACCGCGACCCGCAGCTGAACTGCTGGCGCTGCGACGACTTGGTGGAGATCGTTCTCGACGCGCTCCCCCGCCAACTCGCCGCCGAGGACGCCTTCTCGCCGTTCGCGGCCGAGGCGCTTCACGAGTTCCTCGGCTGGCTGTCCGACTCGGGCCTGCTGCACCAGGACAGCGACCCCGTCCTCGACCTCAAAGGAGAGAGCCGCCGGCTGACCAGGCTGTTTCCCGGGAGCCTGCTCGCCTGCTCGCGGTACGGCTTCGACGGCGTCACCGGAGTGCAGGCGCGCGCTCGCCTGGCCGTTCCGATGACGGTCGTGCACGGCGAGGCGCTGGACGCGCTGGCCGCCGCGGCGCCGGCGCTGGTGCAGCTACGCGGGCTGGTCCGGTTCATCGGCAAGGGCCGCCGCATCACGTCGGCGGGCAATCTGCGGCTCGCGGACGGCGGAGAGCTGGTCCAGCTGCTGGGCACGGCCGACGATTTCGTCCCGTGGCGCCGCAGCGGCAGCCGGACGGCGAGCACCACGGAGCTGCCCGAGGTCGACATGCTCTTCCGTTGGGCGCTGCGGGCCGGCTTCCTGCAGGTCGAGGGGACGCGAGTGCTGCCCGGGCCTGTGGCCGAGAAGCTGGAGACGCAGCCGCTGGACGCGTGGCGTCAGGCCGCGATGACGCTGTTCGAGATCGGGATGGTGGCGAGTTGGTATTGGGGCCCTCGACGGGAGTTCCTGCCGCCCTGGGTGTCACCGATCGACGATGTGATCATCGGGTGGCTGTGTGTCCGGTACTGCGAGGGAATCGCGGTTCACCCGACGGCTCTGGGCCTGCAGCTGGTCGACTACCTCATGGCGCGGGATCCGGGGGCCGCGAGGCTCTCCCGAGACGTGTGGCTCGGCGCGCTGGCCTCGGACCTGCAGGTGCTCTGGGACCGGCTGGCCGCGCTCGACCTGATCCGCCACGATGACGGTGACTCCGGCGTCGAGATCCGCCTCTCCCCGCTCGGCCAATGGCTCGTGCGCCCGCTGATGGTGATGGCCAACAACGCGCTTCCGCTGACCTGCGAGCTGGTGGGCGCCGACGCCGAGACTCTGCTGGCGATCTGCCGTGGCTGGGATTGGCCACTGGCACAGATGGCGGTCGCGGCCTGGGCCTCCCGTCGTGGTCTCGTGGCCGCGGCGATGGAGCTGGGCGAGTTCGCCCACGACACCGCCGATGTGTTCAGCCGCTCTGTCGCCTTCCGGGCGCTCGGCGAATTGGGGCAGGCCGCGTATCCGGTGGTGCGTGAGCTGTGGGACTCACCGGGATGCCGGATCTACGCGACCGAGTGGCTCGTCAGGCGCGGGCTGGCCGAGCCGGTCATCTACGACCCCGACGACATTCGGGAGATGCTGGCCGAGAACATGGCGATGGTCCTGCGGGTCGCCGGGGCCGAGCGCATGGTGCGCACGGTGCTGGCGACCGATCATCCGCCGGACCACCAGAGCGCGCTGATCGAGTCGCTGTGGGACGCCCGGGAGCCCGGCACCTCCGACGCGCTCGAAGCCCTGGCCGCGCTCGCCCCCGACTGGCTCGCCAAAGCCGCCCGCAAAGCCCTGCTGCGCCGCCGGACCCACGCCGCCCACCTCCCCAACTAAGGCCCTGGGCAGCAATAACGTTGCTGTTCTCGGATGTGCGCTGCCTCCGAGAGACCGCCGGACCAGCTCTACCTCGCCCGTGAGCTGCTGACCCGGGCGAAAGAGAATCCCACCCATCCGATCCCGGTGGTGTTCAACCTTGCGTCGTGGGTTATACGACGCCCCCCGCTTGCAGAGTGGTTGGTCGACGAGCTGGACGAGACCTATGACGTCCCTCGTCCGGTCGGGCAAGACTGGGTCGACCACGACCAGATCCTGCCCCTGCTCGACGGCCTTGATGAGGTCGCGGCAGCCTATCGGGAGTCTTGTGTCGAGGCGATCAACGCCTTCCGGCAGCAGCACGGGTTTGTGCCCATGGCCGTGTGCAGCCGAACGGCGGCGCATGAGGCGCTGACGGTCCAGCTACGGCTGTGTGGCGCGATCGAGATCCAACCGCTGTCACGCGCACAGGTCAACGCGCATCTCGAGCAGGTTGGCAGACCCTTGGCAGGGGTACGCGCCGCTCTCCAGGATGACCCATTGTTGTGGGAATTGTTGGAGTCGCCGCTGCTGTTGAGCATCGTGGCGCTGGTCTATCGGGACAAGCCGGCAGCGGCGGTGCCGAGGACCGGTACGCTGCAGGAGCGGCGTCAGCAGCTGTTCGCTGCCTATGTCGAGGTCATGTTTCAGCGCCGTGCGAAAGATCGTCGGTTTCCCAAGCCCAAGGCGATTCAGTGGCTGGCCTGGCTTGCCAGGTCGCTGCAACGACAGAATCAGACTGAATTGTATCTGGAGAGGATGCAGCCGAGTTGGCTGCCGACCCCGGCACAGCAGCGCAGGTTCACTGCCGCGTCGGCGCTGCTGATCGGTCTGTTCGTCGCGATCTTCGCCGTGCTGTTCCTCGGGCCGCTCATGGGGCCTCTCTACGCACTGATCGCTGGGCTGTTTTGCTCGCTGGGGGAACGTTGCGGAGCCACGCAGCCGGCGGCACCCGTGCGGTGGTCATGGTCAGCGGCACGCAGGAGGCTCCCATCAACACTGCTCGTCGCGCTGGGCTTCGGGCTGTATGGCGGGCTGATCTACGGCTGGGGGGTCTACAGCCTGCGCACCTTTCTCGTCTTGGGCTTCCTCCGCGGATCGACCCACGGGCTGCTCGTCGGGCTGCTCGCCGGGCTTGCCAGTGGGATGCGCCCATATCAATCGGCCGTATCTAATACAGCCCCTCGTAGAGAAATGAGAAGGTTATGGCGCAACCCATTGGTCATAGGCCTGCGGGTCGGGCTGTTGGTCGCGGCACTGGTCGGGCTTCGCCGAGTGCTGACCGATGGGGTGCTCTACGGGCTGTCCAGTGGATTGCGTGTCGGATTGCTCGCCGCACTGTATAGCGGCGCGGTCGCCGGACTGATCGCCGGGCTGCTCTACGAACTCGGCGAACGTTGCGGAGCCATACGCCCGGCGGCGCGCCTGCGGTGGTCATGGTCAGCGGTACGCGGGAGGCTCCGCTCGACATTGCTCGCCGGTCTGATCGTCGGTCTGCTCGTGGTGCTGTTGGCCGGCGAAGAGCTGGGGCTGCAGGTCAGTTTCATCTTCGGTCTGCTTGCCGGTCCGCTCGCCTGTTTGCTCGGAGGGCTGTACCACGGACTATCTACCAGCCGGCTGGACACGCTTCCTGGAACTCCCAATGAAGGAATGCGGAGATCAGCATGGAACGCGTCAGTTATCGGGCTGTCCGTGGGGATATCTGTCGGGGCGCTCGCCGGGCTGATCTACTACCCCGAAGCGGGACTGCTGGCCGGGCTGCGCCGCAGTCTGCTGGTCGGCCTATTCGCCGGACTGTTGGCTTGGCTCTTCTACGGCGGTATGGCATGCCTCCAACATGCGCTCTTGAGGATCTGGTTTATCCACAGTGGCCATATCCCTTGGCGGTACGTGCGCTTTCTCGACTATGCGGCTGAGCGTCTTTTTCTCCGCAGGGTTGGAGGCGGCTATGTCTTTGTTCATCGACTATTGTTGGAACACTTCACTTCCCTCGCCAGCGATGAGAAGACCACGATGCAGGAAACGGCTAACCTCTGACCCAAGAGCGAGATCCCATTGCTTCGAGCCGCAGCTCGCCGGATTGGGTCGCCCTTCGAGCCTGTGTGGTTCTCGCGTTGGGGACCTAAGAGGAGATGTGTTCACAGCCCAGAACCACCAAGCAGGTTCAACCCTGAAAGCTGCTGTTCTGAAGCGAGACCAGCAGAAGTGTCGTGATCAGTGGCGCCGGCAATGTGACCGACGGACGTGAGCGTCCACGCGCGCTGTCACAGTCGCGATAGCATGACCTCCATCTGATCTGCCCCAGGGCAGCCGCTCAGGGCCATCGGATCGGGCATGTCCGCGCGGGACAGACCTGCCGGCGCATTTAGGGCGTGTGATCGGCGATCTCTGCGGTCTGGGTGAGGACGGCGGCGATGACCGGGGGGACGGCGAGGAGGCCGCCGGTGCCCTCACCAAGGCGCAGGCTCAGATCCAGCAGCGGCGCGAGGCCGAGATGAGCGAGCGCGGCGGCCGCGGCCGGCTCGGCCGAGCGGTGACCGGCGATCAGATAGTCGAGGGCGGTCGGCTGCAGCGCGACCGCGACCAGCGCGGCCGCAACGGCGCTCACGCCGTCGAGCGCGACCGGGACGCGGTCGGCCGCCCCGGACAGGATCACGCCCGCAAGCGCCGCGTGCTCCAGACCGCCGACCGCCGCCAGCACACCGAGCGGGTCGGCAGGACTCGGACGGTGCAGCGCCAGCACGCCGGCCACCACCTGCTGTTTGCGCCAGCATCAGCGCCCCACCGTCCCGGCGATCGCGTTGACTGCCGGTCCGGGTCCAGCAGAGCAGTTCCACCATCGCGGCCCGTGACCTGCCGCCGACCAGCGCGACACGCCCTGCACGTGGACACCGTGATCGCCCGCTGCCACCACGATCGCCGGCTCGCGCGGGACCGGCGGCGAGCAGCGGCCGGCGATTCCCCAAAGCTGAGCGCCCAACCGCTCCAGCGCATCGAGACTGCCTCCGGGTTTGGCCAGCGCGTCCGCCTCAACGTCCGCAGGTCGGCCGCCAGACGCGCACAGGTCCCCGCAAGGTCGGCGGCGATAAGGCGGGCGACCAGTCCCGTCGGCTCAGCATGCCGTGCTCAAGGTCCGGTCGTCGCCACCCCTACCTCCTCGACATCCCCGACATGCAGGGGCGCTTGCCCCGATCGCGGAGCAGCCTCCATTAACATGAGCGCAACGTTGCATGTTCCCACCAACTCTCATTTCGGTCGGAGTGAACGTAGATGGTTCGGGAGGAGCTGCTCTCCGATACAGCCGTGGTGGTCCGATGCGCTTCTGACCTGGTGAAGAACGCCGAGCGGACTAGGGTGGCCACGGGCCGCTACGGTCTGTCGGCTTGGGCGGCGGAGGCCCCAGACGCTGCCGAACTCGTCTGGCACGTCCCGACACTGGTGTTCGCGATTCATTAGCTGCAGCAACGTTGGACAGGTCCGCCATCAAGGGTTCGCGGTGGAACCGACCAACCGGCCCGCCCTACCACTCCACGATCTGGCCACCGAAACACACGGAAGCGCACCAGCGGCGTGAGGAGATGAAACGGATGCACCGCCAGATATGGGTAGATTTCAATGATATCGACGAGCAGGGACGGGCGAGGACACTCCTGCGATTCGCTGAGCCCGGCGTGAAGCCGAGCATTGGGGACCAGCTCGTCGGCGGCGACGACGAAGGCGACCGCTGCGTTGTTGAGGTCATCGACCTGCGGCCGAATGGCGAGGTGGTTCTGGACCTTGAACTGGCCACATTCGAATCTGCGTCAAGCCCTGTGGGCACTGACTCATCGCGCGGCCCACGGGCGTTAGGTCGGGAGGTCGGCGATCGTTGCTGTCTGGGTGAGGACGGCGGCGGCGGCGGTGACCAGGGGGACCGCGAGGAGGCCGCCAGTGCCCTCGCCGAGGCGCATGCTCAGGTCCAGCAGCGGGACGAGGCCGAGGTGGGCGAGCGCGGCGGTCGCGGCCGGCTCGGTCGAGCGGTGACCGGCGATGAGGTAGCCGAGGGCGGCCGGCTGCAGCGCGACCGCGACCAGCGCGGCGGCGTTGGCGCTCACGCCGTCGAGCACGACCGGGACACGGTCGGCCGCGCCGGACAGGATCACGCCCACCAACGCGGCGTGCTCCAACCCGCCCACGGCCGCCAGCACGCCGAGCGGATCAGCCGGATCCGGACGGTGCAGCGCCAACGCCCCGGCCACCACCTGCCGCTTGCGCGCCAGCATCGCCGCATCAGCGCCGGCGCCCGGACCGGTGACCGCCACAGCGTCCGCGCCAGTGAACACGGCGACCAGGCACGCCGCCGCCGCCGTGTTCGCAATGCCCATGTCGCCGGCCACCAGCAGGTCCACACCACCGGAGACGTCCCCGGACCCCTGGCCGCTGCCGACCAGCTCCTCGGCCAGCCCCGCCCCGGCCAGGACCGCGCGGGCGGCCTCCTCCCGGGTCATCGCCGGACCCTGCGACAGATCGGCGGTGCCATCGCGGACCCGCGCGCGGCGCAGGCGCGGATGGCGGGCGACCGGCGACGCCACGCCCACGTCGAGGACCGCCACCCGCGCCCCCACCGCCCCGGCGATCGCGTTGACCGCCGCCCCGCCCTGGCAGAACAGCTCCACCATCGCGGCCGTGACCTCTTGAGGCCACGGCGTCACGCCCTGCGCGTGCACGCCGTGGTCGCCCGCCGCCACCACGACCGCCGGCTCGCGCGGGACCGGCGGCGGGCAGCGGCCGGCGATGCCGCATAGCTGCGCGCCCAACCGCTCCAACGCACCGAGGCTGCCCGGCGGCTTCGCCAGCTGATCGTGCCGGCGCAGCGCCTCCTCGACCACCGCCTCATCCACCGGCGAGACCGCCCCAGCCAACTCGGCCACAGCCGCTTCGATACTCACTCCAGCACCACCATCGGCGCGTCCGCTAGGACGGCATTCGTCGCCAGGTCACGGATCGCGCGAGAACATAGAGCGCCTGGGCGGCCGATCGTCGCAAAGGTTGCGCGGCCTCTCGCTCAGCGGGTCTGCCCAGACACTCCGTCGCGCTCCTCGCACAGTCGTTCGTCAAGGAGCCGTACGAACAGTAAGCCGCTTGCGGGGCCGCGACCCGCGATCTCGGCCCGGCACACTCCCGCGTCGTCGCCGCCGACGACCAGTCGCTCGCCGACAGCGATCAACGTGCCCGGGACTGCATCCCGCTCGTGCGCAACGATGAGACCGTCATCGGTCTCCTCGTTGAAGTCCACCGTGAGCTGGCGGATCACAGCCTCCTCCTCACCTCGCTCGGCAACGGGTTAGGTCTCCTGGCAAAGCACGCCCTCAGTCGTTCCAGGGTACCGGATTGGACATCCGTCAGGATAAGTGAATGGGTGCGGCTCTTCTGGAGTGACGTCGCAGCGCCCTCGCGCCGAGCAGCTGAAATAGACAGCGGCGCCTCACTGCCGCAGTCCCCGAAC
>JBOGEA010000198.1:0-10885 GCA_050743205.1 Egibacteraceae bacterium
GGTGCGTGTTCGGCTGCGGCCCGGGGAGCCGGTGGCGCAGGTCCTGACCCGCTTGCAGGCTGAGCAGGCGGGGCTGTTGGCCCATCATCATCTCGGCTTGGCCGACATCCAACGGCTGGCCGGTCTGCGTCAGCTGTTCGACACCCTCGTGGTGTACTTGAACTTCCCCAACCCCAGCCACGAGTCCGTGCCTGGTCTACGGGTCACCGACGAAGAGTCTCACGACGCCACCCACTACCCGCTGACCTTGGCGATCGTCCCGGGGTCACGTTTGGCTCTCGGGCTCGCCTATCGGCCGGATCTGTTTGATCGGGCTGCGGCTGAGGTGATGGTCGCCCGGTTGGTGCGGATCTTGGAGGCGGTGGCTGCTGATCCTGATCGGCCGGTCGGCTGGGTTGACATCGTCTCGGCCGAGGAGCGCCACCAGATTCTGGTCGAGTGGAACGACACTGCAGTGGAGGCGTCGTCGGCCTCGTTGCCTGCGCTGTTTGCGGAGCAGGTTGCGCGGTCTTCGGATGCGACGGCGGTGGTGTTCGACGACGCGGTGTTGACCTATGCGCAGTTGAACGAGCGGGCGAACCGGTTGGCGCGGCTGCTGATCGGCCGGGGGGCCGGGCCCGAGCGAGTGGTAGCAGTGGCCCTGCCTCGGTCGGTGGAGCTAATGGTTGCGCTGCTGGCAGTGCTCAAGGCGGGCGCCGCCTACCTGCCCTTGGATCTGGATTATCCCGCCGACCGCTTGGCGTTCATGCTCCAAGACGCCGGAGCGGTCTGCCTGGTCACCGTGTCTGCGGCCTCAGACCGGCTGCCCGAGGCCGGTGACGCGGATCGCGTCGTGCTCGACGACCCCACCATGACAGAGGAGCTGCAGCGGTTCAGCGGTCACGATGTGGGTGAGGCGGAGCGCTTGGTGCCGTTGTGGGCGGATCATCCGGCGTATGTGATCTACACCTCCGGGTCGACTGGCCGCCCGAAGGGGGTGGTGGTGTCGCATCGGTCGATCGGCAACCGGCTGGCGTGGATGCAGGGCCAGTACGGGCTGGGCTGCGATGACCGGGTGCTGCAGAAGACCCCGTCGAGTTTCGATGTGTCGGTGTGGGAGTTCTTCTGGGCGCTGTGTGAGGGCGCCGCTGTGGTCTTGGCCCGACCTGATGGGCACCGCGACCCTGCGTATCTTGCCCGGTTGATTGGTGAGCAGCGCATCACGACGCTGCATTTTGTGCCGTCGATGTTGGAGGCGTTCCTGCAAGACGACGAGGTCATCCGCGATCAGGGCTGGGCGAGGACCCTGCGGCGGGTGTTCTGCAGCGGCGAGGCCCTCGGCGGCGAGGCGGTTGGCCGTTGGCGTGATCTGACCGGCGTGCCGCTGTACAACTTGTACGGTCCGACTGAGGCGGCGGTGGATGTCACGTGGTGGGACTGCGACGGCGCGGCTGCGGGGAGTGTGCCGATCGGGCGGCCGGTGTGGAACACCGCTGTGTATGTGTTGGATGGCGGGTTGTGTCCGCTGCCGGTGGGGGTGGTGGGGGAGCTGTACCTGTCTGGGGTGCAGTTGGCGCGGGGGTATCTGCGCCGTCATGCCCTGACCGCTGAGCGGTTCGTGGCGGATCCGTTTGGGCCTGCGGGGTCGCGGATGTATCGCACGGGTGATCTGGCCCGTTGGCGTGCTGATGGAGTGTTGGAGTTTGTGGGCCGGGCTGATGATCAGGTCAAGATCCGCGGGTTCCGCATCGAGCTCGGCGAGGTCGAGGCTGTTCTTGCCCAGCATCCTCAGGTGGCGCAGGCCGCTGTCCTCGCCCCCGAGGTCTCTGGGACCAGGCGTCTGGTGGGCTATGTCGTCCCCGAACGGACGATGAGCGCGGCGGACCGTGGCCGGGTGGAGGACGAGCAGATCGATGAGTGGCGGCAGGTCTACGACGTCGAGTACACCGCAGCCCCCACAGCGCTGCTGGTCGAGGACTTCTCGGGTTGGAACAGCAGCTATGACGGCCAGCCGATCCCCTTGCCCCAGATGCGCGAGTGGCGGGATGTGGCAGTGGCGCGCATCGCTGAGCTGGCGCCCCGGCGTGTTCTGGAGATCGGGGTCGGCAGCGGGCTGCTGCTGTCAGAGTTTGCACCGGACTGCGAGGTCTATTGGGGCACCGACTTCTCCGCCGCCGTCATTGACAAACTGCGTGCCGATCTCGCTCGCGACCCGCAGCTGGCCCAACGGGTCGAGTTGGCGTGCCAGCCCGCCGATGTCATCGACGGGCTGCCCACCGGGTTCTTCGACACGGTGATCATCAACTCGGTCGTCCAGTACTTTCCCAGCATCGGCTACCTCACCGACGTGGTGGGCAAGGCGATGACGCTGACAGCTCCTGGTGGGGCGGTGTTCATCGGGGATGTGCGTGACCTGCGGCTGCTGCGCTGTTTCCACACCGCTGTCCAGCTGGCCCGACTGGAAGGGTCGGCCGATGTGGGTCAGGCGCGCCAGGCGATCGAGCGCGCTGTCAGATTGGAGCGGGAGCTTCTGATCGCCCCTGACTACTTCGCCCGCCTGCACGAGCAGGTGCCTGATGTCGGCGGGGTCGATATCCGTATCAAACGCGGCTGGTCTCACAACGAACTGACCCGTTACCGCTACGAGGTCATCGTGCGCAAGGCGCCGGTTGAGGTCCTGTCGCTGGCTGACGGTCCAGAACTGGTCTGGGGCGCCCAAGTGCTCGACGTCGATGCACTCGGGGTACATCTGGACCAGCACCGGCCTGAGCAGCTGCGGGTGACCGGCATCCCTAACGCGCGGATGGCCCCTGAGGCCGCAGCGCTGCGTGTGTTGGAGGACGGCGGCTCGATCACCGACGCCCTTCGGACGCTCCGCACCGGCGGAGGCGGTGTCGAGCCGGAGACGCTGCACGAGTTAGGCCAGCGTCTGGGGTACCGGGTCGTGTGCACCTGGGCTGACACTGCCGACGGCGGCTACGACGCGGTGTTCTTGGCAGCGCAGCAGGCGGATGCGCTGACCGGGGTGTACCGCCCCGCCGCCACCGCAAGGGCGCTGGCGGCTTGCGCCAACGACCCGGCTGCGGCCCGCCAGGTCACCGCGCTCGTCCCACAGCTGCGGGAGCATCTGCAGCAGCGGCTGCCCGACTACATGGTGCCAGCCAACCTGGTGGTCCTGGATCGGCTGCCGCTGACCGTCAACGGCAAACTCGACGTCAAGGCCCTGCCCGCACCTGACCCGACCCCGACCACGTCCGGCCGGACCCCGCAGTCGCCGCGGGAGCAGGTTCTGTGCGAGCTGTTCGCCGAGGTGCTGGGCCTGGACCGGGTCGGTGTTGACGACAACTTCTTCGCCCTTGGCGGGGACAGCATCATCTCGATCCAACTGCTCAGCCGTGCGCGAGCAGCAGGGCTGGACCTCAGCCCCCGCGATGTGTTCGAGCATCCGACCGGTGCCGGGCTGGCGGCCGTGGCTCGCAGCCGGCAGGACTTGGCGGTGCAGGGTCACCCCAGCGCTGGGTTGGATCCGGATGCGCCGCTGGTTGTGCTGAGCGAGGCGGAGCGCGCGCTCGTCATGGGTGCGGCGTCCGATGTCGAGGACGTCTGGCCGCTGGCTCCGTTGCAGGAGGGCCTGTTCTTCGAGGCGATGTACGACACCGAAGCGCTGGATCCCTACAACATCCGGACCGTGATCGAGCTGCAGCAGCCGATCGACGCTGAGCAGGTGCATGCGGCCCTGCGCACGATCTTGGGCCGGCACGCCACCCTGCGGGCCGGGTTCCTGCAGGAGGGACTGGAGCGCCCGGTCCAGTTCATCCCGCGCACGGCAGAGACGCCCATCATCGAGGTCGACTGCTCCCATCTGAGCATCGACAGCCAGAAGGCCGAGTTGCGGCGGCTCTACGACGAGGACCTCAGGCAACGGTTCGACCTGGCCCACCCGCCCTTGATGCGGGCGATCTCAGTGCGGCTGGGGGACAGCCGGCACTGGATCATGGTCACCAACCACACGCTGCTGACAGACGGCTGGTCGGTGGGGTTGTTCTCCCAGGAGCTGCTGACCCTGTTGGCCTCCGGAGGCGACGTCGCGGGGCTGCCAGCTGTCACGCCGTTCCGCGACTATCTGAAATGGATCACCGCGCAGGACGAGGGGGCCGCGACCGAGGCGTGGCGGGCGGCGCTGGACGGCATCGACGAACCCACTCTGGTCGCCCCCGGTCACCCCGCACGCGCGTCCGTCGTCGTCGAAGAGGTCCTGGTCGAGATCTCCACGACGCTCACCTCGCGTGTCGATGCGTTTGCCCGCAGCCAGGGACTGACGCTGAACAGCGTGCTGAGCGGCGCGTGGGGCATCCTGCTGGGCTCGTTGACCAGCCGGGATGACGTCGTGTTCGGTTTGGTCGTGTCCGGCCGGCCGGCCGAGATTCCTGGGGTGGAGCACACCATCGGCCTGTTTTTCAACACACTTCCAGTCAGGATGACGCTGAGTCCGGGGGAGCGGCTCATCGACTTCTTCACCCGGCTTCAACGTGAACAGGCGGCGCTGCTCCCTTACCACCACGTGCGGCTCGGGGAAGTCCAGCGGGCTGCGGGGATCGGCCAGCTCTTCGACACCCTCCAGGTTCTGCGCAACCTCCCCAGCGATGAGGCGGCCTATGAGCAGGCTGCCGACTCCCTGGGAATCCAGGATCTGTCGTTCGACGACAGCACCCATTTTCCCCTCACCTTCACCACCAACCCGGGCAACCCTCTGTCGTTTGAGTGGAAGTACCGGCCGGATGTGTTCGACCGGGCAACCGTCGAGACAATCGCCGCCCGGTTCGTCGGGCTGCTGGAGCAGCTGGTCGCCGACCCCACACTGCCGGTAGGCCGGCTGGATGTGCTGACGTCGGGTGAGCGTGACCAGCTGCGGCATGAGTGGGACACCATGGCCCGGCCGGTGCCCCAGCTGACGGTGGCGGAGCTGTTGGAGGCTCAGGCGGCGCGCACCCCGGACGCGGTGGCGTTGGTCTTTGGTGCGGTGACGCTCAGCTATGCGGAGCTGAATGCGCGGGTCAACCGGCTGGCCCGGCTGCTTGTTGCGCATGGCGCGGGTCCGGAGCGGGTGGTGGCGTTGGCGCTGCCGCGCTCGGCGGGCATGGTGGCGGCGCTGTTCGCGGTGCTGCAGACCGGCGCCGCCTACCTGCCGTTGGACCTGGATTACCCGGCTGACCGGCTGGCGTTCATGCTCGCCGACGCGTCGCCGGTGTGCGTGGTCACCACCACCGCGGTGACGCTGCCTGAGGTGGAGGTCGACAGGATCGTCCTGGATGATCCTGGCATCGCCATACAGATCGACGCCTTGCCCGGTGACGGTCTGACTGATGCAGAGCGGCCCGGTTTCGCCCGTGCGGACCGTTTGCGTCTGGAGCATCCCGCCTATGCGATCTACACGTCGGGGTCGACAGGCTGGCCCAAGGGCGTGGTCACCCCGTATCGGGGTTTGACGAACATGCAGCTCAACCATCGGGAGCACATTTTCGCACCTGTGGTTGAGGCGGCGGGTGGTCGGCGGCTGCGGATCGCGCACACCGTGTCGTTCTCCTTCGACATGTCGTGGGAGGAGCTGCTGTGGCTGGTTGAGGGCCACGAGGTCCACGTGCTGGACGAGGACCTGCGTCGCGATCCCCTGGCGCTGGTGGCCTATTGCGACCGCCATCGCATCGATGTCGTCAACGTGACGCCGACCTATGCGCAGCTGCTGTTCGAGCACGGGCTGCTCGACAGGGACGGTGGGGGTCATCGGCCGGTGCTGGTCCTGCTGGGTGGTGAGGCGGTCTCAGATGCGGTGTGGGAGCGGCTGCGTGACACCGACGGTGTGGTCGGCTACAACCTGTACGGGCCGACCGAGTACACGATCAACACGCTCGGCGGCGGCACCCTCGACAGCCCCACACCCACAGTCGGGCGCCCCATCTGGAACACCCGCGCCTACGTGCTGGATCTCTGGCTGCGTCCGGTCCCCGACGGCGTAGCCGGCGAGCTGTACATCGCCGGGCACGGGTTGGCCCGAGGGTACCTGGGTCGGCCTGGGCTGACCGCTGGGCGGTTCGTCGCCAACCCGTTCGGTGCGCCGGGCGGGCGGATGTACCGGACAGGTGACCTGGTCTGCCAGCGTCCTGATGGCATGTTGGACTTCCTCGGCCGGGTCGATGATCAGGTCAAGATCCGCGGGTTCCGTGTCGAGTTGGGGGAGATCGAAGCCGTCCTCGCCGAGCACTCCCAGGTGGCGCAGGCGGCCGTGGTCGCTGATAACGCCCATGTCTCTGGGGTCAAGCGTCTGGTGGGCTATGTGGTTCCCGCGCCTGTGGACGCGACCGAGCGTGACCGGGCGGAGCGCGAGCAGGTAGGGGAGTGGCGGCAGGTCTACGATGCCGGGCACGCCCAGATCGGCACCGCGCTGTCGGCTGAGGACTTCTCCGGTTGGGACTCGAGCTACGACGGCCGGCCCATCCCGCGTGCGCAGATGCGTGAGTGGCGGGAGACGACCGTGGCGCGTATCCGCGAGCCGGCACCGCGCCGTGTGCTGGAGATCGGGGTCGGCACCGGGCTGCTGCTGTCCCGCCTGGCGCCGGACTGCGAGGTGTACTGGGCCACCGATTTCTCGGCTCCCGTGATCGACAACCTGCGTGCCGACCTGGCCGGTGACCCGCGGCTGCAGCGCCGGGTCGAGCTGTCCTGCCAGCCCGCCGATGTGATCGACGGGCTGCCCGCTGGCTTCTTCGACACCGTCATTCTCAACTCTGTCATCCGGTATTTCCCCAGCGTCGACTACCTCACCGACGTGCTGGGCAAGGTCATGACGCTGACGGCTCCTGGCGGGGCGATCTTCATCGGTGACGTGCGTGACCTCCGGCTGCTGCGCTGCTTCCACACTGCGGTCCAACTGGCCCGCATCGACGGCACCGAAGCGGCGCAAGCGCGGCAGGCCATCGAGCGCGGCATCAGGCTGGAACGCGAGCTGCTCGTCGCCCCCGACTACTTCGCCTGTCTGCGCGAGCATGTGCCCGACATCGGCGGAGTCGACATCCGCCTCAAACGGGGCTGGTCTCACAACGAGCTGACCCGTTACCGCTACGACGTCGTCTTGCTGAAGGCTCCGGTCGAGGTGGTGCCTCTGGCCGACGCTCCAGAGCTGGTCTGGGGTGGCCAGGTCACCGATCTCGACGGGTTGGCCGGTCATCTGGCGGCGCAGCGGCCATCCCGGCTGCGGGTGTGCCGGGTTCCGAACGCGCGTGTGGTGTCTGAGGCGGCGGCGTTGCGCGCCCTGGAGGAGGGTGGGTCGATCGCTGACGTCCTGCGCGCACTCGACGCCGGCGGCGGTGTGGAGCCGGAGACCCTCCACGAGCTGGGTGAGCGTCTCGGGTACCGGGTGGCCACAACGTGGTCGGATGTCGCCGATGGCAGTTATGACGCGGTGTTCGTCCCAGCCCAGCAGGCGGCCGCGCTGAGTGGGATGTACCGCCCCGCCGTCACCGGCCACAAGACGCTCGCGCACTACGCCAACGACCCGGTCGCGGCTCGTCAGATCGACGCGCTTGTCCCACGGTTGCGGGAGCATCTCATACAGCGGCTGCCCGACTACATGGTCCCAGCCGCGCTCGTGGTTCTGGACCGGCTGCCGTTGACCGTCAACGGCAAACTCGACGTCAAGGCCCTGCCCGTACCAGACCCGACCCCGACCACGCCCAGCCGGGCGCCGGAGACGCCGCAGGAGCTGATCCTGTGCGAGCTGTTCGCTGAGGTGTTGGGGTTGGACCGGGTCGGCGTCGACGACAGCTTCTTCGCCCTGGGTGGCGACAGCATCATCTCGATCCAGCTGACGAGCCGGGCGCGCAGGGCGGGGGTGGTGATCAGCCCCCGGGACGTGTTTGAGCGCAAGACGGCGGCGGCGTTGGCGGCAGTGGCCAGGGACGTGGCCAGGGCGATGATTGAGGCGCCTGACGCTGGAGTCGGCGTGGTGCCCTTGACGCCGGTCATGCGCTGGCTGTTGGAGCGTGGCGGTCCCATCGACGGGTACGCCCAGGCGGTGACAGTGCAGGCGCCGGCAGATCTGGACCAGGAGCGTCTGGCCCGCCTGGTTCAGGCGGTGTTGGACCGTCACGACCTACTGCGGGCCCGTCTTGAACGCCCAGATGGGTCCCCCGGCGATGGCGTCTTGACAGTGGGACCTGTCGGATCGGTGACGGCCTCCGCGTGCGTGGTGCGAGTGGACGCCACCGGGTTGGACGACCGGGGTCTGCGACGGGCCATCGAGGCCGAGGAGGCGGCGGCTGTGGGCAGGTTGGCTCTCCAGGCCGGAGTGCTCGTTCAAGCGGTGTGGTTCGACCGGGGGCCAGGGCAGCCGGGCCGGCTGCTCGTGCTGATCCATCATCTGGTGGTTGACGGGGTGTCATGGCGGGTCCTGATGGAGGACCTGGCGGTCGGCTGGGCGCAGATGGTGGCGGGCCAGGCGCCGGTGTTGGAGCCGTGTCCCACGTCGTTCCGGCGGTGGGCGCAGCTGTTGGCCTCCCAGGCCCTGGACCCGGCGCGGGCGGGCGAGCTGGCGGTGTGGACCGAGGTGTTGGACGTTACGGAGCCGCTGCTGGGCAGCCGGTCGCTGGACTGGGCCTGCGACACCTGGGGCACGTGCCGGGATGTGACGCTGACGCTCCCAACGCGGACGGAGCCGTTGTTGACCAGCGTGCCGGACACCTTCTATGCCGGAGTGGACGATGTGCTGCTGACAGGTCTGGCGTTAGCCGTGGCGTCCTGGCGTCGGCGGCGGGGCCAAGACGGGCAGGGCTGGGTGTTGGTGGATCTGGAGGGGCACGGCCGTCAGGAGCAGGTCGTCGAGGATGTGGATCTGTCCCGCACCGTGGGCTGGTTCACCAGCATCTCCCCGGTGCGCTTGGATGTGAGCGGGGTTGATCTGGATGAGGCGTTGGCTGGTGGTCCGGCGGCGGGTCAGGCGCTGAAGGGGGTCAAGGAGCAGCTGCGTGTCGTGCCCGATCATGGTCTGGGCTTTGGCCTGTTGCGCTACCTGAACCCTGAGACGGGGGCGGTCCTCGCGGGGCTGGCGGCTCCGCAGATCGTGTTCAACTATCTGGGCCGCTTCGCCGTTCCCGACGTCGCCGACTGGGCTTTGATCCCCGGTTCCGGGCTGGGTGGCGGCGCCGCCCCGGGCTTGCCCATGAGCCACAGTCTGGAGATCAACGCTTGGACGGAGGACCGGCCGGGCGGGCCGCAGTTGCATGTCAGATGGTCGTGGCCGGCGGCGCTGTTCACCGAAGACGCGGTGTGTGAGCTGGCGCAGGATTGGTTCCAGGCATTGGACGGGCTGGCCGTCCATGCCGCCGCGCCGCACGCTGGCGGCCACACCCCCTCGGACCTGCCGCTGGTCTCGATAACCCAGGAAGACCTCGACGAGCTTGAAGCGGAGTGGATGACATGATGATCAAGCGATCCGGTTTCGAAGACGTGTTGCCGCTGTCGCCGTTGCAGGAGGGGTTCCTGTTCCACACGCTGCTGGACGACGCTGGCCCCGATGTCTACACGGTGCAGTTGGGAATCGACCTGGAGGGGCCGTTGAACCCGGCGGCGATGCGTGCGGCGGGGCAGGCGCTGCTGGATCGTCACGCGAACCTGCGTGCCGGGTATCGACACCTCAGGTCGGGTGGGGCGGTGGCGGTGATCCCGCGTTGGGTTGAGCTGCCGTGGCATGAGCTGGACCTGTCGGGGCTGGACGCCGCCGAGCGTGAAATCGAGCTGGCGCGCTGCCTGACCGAGGACCGGCAACGACGGTTCGACTTTGCCAGCCCGCCGCTGATGCAGTTGACGTTGATCCGTTTGGGCCCGGAGCGGCACCGCTTGGCGTTCACCTATCACCACATTCTGCTGGATGGCTGGTCGATATCGCTGGTGCGCAAACAGCTGTTCACGCTGTACGCGGGCTGTGGCGACTCCAGCGGGTTAGCGCCGGTCACGCCTTACCGTGACTATCTGGCGTGGCTGGCAGCGCAGGACCGTCCCTCCGCTGAGGATGCCTGGCGTCACGCTCTGGTCGGGCTGGACGAGCCCACCTTCGTGGTCGCCGCTGACCGGCAGCGGCTGCCGCTGGTACCCAAAGATGTGGTGACCGCGTTATCCGAGGAGTTAACCGTCGCGCTGACCCGTCAGGCCCGGCGGCTCGACGTGACGCCCAACACCGTGATCCAAGCGGCGTGGGGCATCCTGTTGGGCCGTCTGACCGGTCGTGACGATGTGGTCTTCGGCGCCACGGTGTCAGGCCGACCTGCTGAGCTGGCAGGGGTGGAGACCATGGTCGGCATGTTCCTCAACACGGTGCCGGTACGCGTCCGGCTGCGGCCTGGGGAGCCGGTGGCGCAGGTCCTGATCAGGCTGCAGGCTGAGCAGGCCGGGCTGTTGGCCCACCACCACCTCGGCTTGGCCGACATCCAACGGCTGGCCGGCATGGGTCAGCTGTTCGACACTCTGGCGGTGTACGAGAATTTCCCCTTTGACCGCAGGCGCCTGGCCGAGCCCGCGCCCGGCCTGCGGGTCACCGGTGAAGAGCTTTATACCGTCACCCACTATCCGCTCACCGTGGTGGCCCTCCCGGGGCCACGGATGGCTCTTGAGTTCACTTATCGGCCGGATCTGTTCGATCGGGCTGCGGCCGAGGCGATGGCTGGGCGGCTGGTGCGGATCCTGAAGGCGGTGGTTGCCGATCCTGACGGGCCGGTCGGCCGCATCGACATCCTCACGCCTGAGGAGCGTCGGCGGGTGTTGGTGGAGTGGAACGACACCGTGCGGGAGGTGCCGTCGGCGAGTTTGCCGGTGTTGTTTGAGGCGCAGGTGGCGCGGACGCCGGATGCGGTTGCGGTGG
>JBOGEA010000199.1:0-10797 GCA_050743205.1 Egibacteraceae bacterium
TCCGTCGGGCTCTCGGCCCAGTCGTCACTTCCGTTCATGCGTATTCTCAAGCCGCTGCCGGCCGGGCGGTCATTGGCGGTCCGGCGGGTGCAGCTGCCACCGTCCGTCGGGCTCGCGGGCCAGCCGTCACTTCCGTTCATGCGTATTCTCAAGCCGCTGCCGGCCGGGCGGTCATTGGCGGTCCGGCGGGTGCAGCCGCCACCGCCCGTCAGGCTCCCGAGCCAGCCGCCACCGTCGCTCATGCACATTCCCATGACACACAGTGCAGAGAAGGGTCAAATTGGTCAAATCGGTCGGGCCGCCGACCGCCCACGGCACGATGTGGTGGGCCTCGCACCAGGCGGGCGGGGCTTGACAGCCGACGCACCCGCCGTCGCGAACGACCAGCGCGCGCCGCTGGGCGGGGGTGACGGTGCGGGCGCGCGGCCGGCGTCCAAGATCTGGGACGGCCCGTTGACGATCACCCGGGAGACCGCCGCGTCGCAGGCCAGCCGTCTGGCGGTCTCGCCGCTGATCGCGCCGAGGCGGTCCAGCCTTGCCGCCGGGGCGCCTGGCTGGCCCAGCAGGGTGGGCAGGTCGACGATCACGGTCATGTGGGGGCGGACGCCGCCGGTGTCGGGCAGGCCGCCGTGGTTGAGGCTGCGTCGGGCGAGCTCGACCAGCGCGTCCGCGCGCCGCTGCTCGGCGGTGCGCGCGTCGTCCTCGCCGTGGGGGGCGGCCAGCGGCGCGAGCGCGGTCAGGACGGTCTCGGCGCCGATTTTGTCGAGTTTGGCCTCCAGGATCGCGCCGTCGTCAGCGGTGGGGGTGACGTTGAGCCGGCGGGTGGCCCACGCCCGCTCCTGCCGTGTTTGCAGGCTTTCGGGCGCCACGCGGTGGGCGTAGTCGCTGAGCGCTTCCCGCAGCTGTCCGGCGTCGGTGTGGGCGCCCTGCTCGGCGACGAGGCGGTCCAACCCTTCGACCGCCTCGTCGGGCAGATCGCGGATTGCCTTGGCCGCCACCCTGGCATGGGCGGGGGTGATCGTCCCGTCGGCCAGCGCTTGGGCGGTCGCCGGCAGCCGCGCCAGCCGTCTGGCGGTCTCGGCACGGCCCGCGGCCTCGCCGATGCTGGTGCGGCAGCGGGCGGCGAGCCATTGTTTCTCTGACCGGCAGCCGTCGGCTTTCCACGCCTGCGCCCGGTCGTGGGCGGCGATGGCGAGGGTGCACAGCCCGTCGAGCCGGTCGCGGTGGCGTGACATGTCCACCACGCAGCGGCTCAGCGTGTCGCCGTCGAGGGTGTCCCAGGCGACGGCGGCGAGGGTGTCGAGCGGCGGCGCGAGCGCGTCGACGGCGCCGCGCGCCGCCTCGTGCTCCCCCAACACCACCGTCTCGTACATATGTTTGATATATGGCATGGCCGAGGCCATCACGCAAGGACATTCACAAGTTAATGGGTTATGGTGGGGGAGGATATCGGGCTCGCCAACATGTCTGGTGCCGTTTGGCTGACTCGCAAAATAGGGGTCTTCTCACACATCCGTGGGTGGCTGTGTCCCTGTCGTGCATCCCAGCCTGGTGAAAATGAGCACATTCGCCCGGAAGTGCACAGCCGCTGCAACGGGTACCGCCCGAACAGGTGGGATCCCTGCACCTTTAGCCCTCTACCAGGACGTTCGCCCTGGAGCATCAGGAGGACCGGTGGCGGCACCACCCACGGGTGCATCTCGACTTTCGTAGTTATGCTGCGGCTTGATCCCAGGCCAGACATACAGCGGTGATTTGTTCGGATGTGGGCTGGTCAGGGTGTTGTGGGCGAAATTCGGCGGCGATCAGCGCCCCGCCGAAGGACAGCGAACATGTCCGCCACCGACGGGTTGGCTTTACAGGCATACCAGGGAGCCCGTCGGCGGCGTTCGGCGACGACCTCGGGGCTGTGCCCGGCCAGGGCGTACCACACGATGACCAGACTGAGGCAGAGCAGTCCGAACGGCACGGTCCGCTCGACCGCCCTGGGGGTGCGGTTGCGGGCCTGGCCGACCCCCGCGGTCTGTTTGGCGTCAAAGATCGCGACCTCGATCGACCACCTGGCGGCGTAACGGGCGACGATCTCGACGGCGGGGCTGTCCAGGTCGGTGGCGGCCAACGCCAGGTCATAGCCGCCCTTGCCGTCTTTGTCGTTGGGGTCGGTCTCGCGGACCAGCACGACGCGGACCTGCTGGGCGCCGAACACGCCATACCACAGGCAGCGGCGCACGGCGACCCAGACCTGCTCTTGGCGCCCATAGCGGGTCACGGTGGCCTTGTCCCAACTGGCGGCCGCGGCCAGGTCGGCGGGGGTGGGCAGCCGGCCGCCTCTGCGTCGGGGCCGTCCCCGCTTGCCGGTTGGGGGCGGGGCCAGATCGTAGAGCACGGCATTGCGGCGCAGCCTGGAGGTCACGCTGACGTGGGCGGGCAGGCCGGCCATCGCGCCGGTGGCGTAGGCGGCGTCGGCGACCACGTGGATGGTCCGGTCGGGGTAGCGCTCGGCGAGCGCGTCGATGAGTTGGCGGGCCAGGACCAGCTTGGTCACGCCTTTGCCCTGGGTTTTGCCTTGGCCCTGGGTTTTGCCTTTGGGTTTGGTTTTGCCTTTGGGTTTGGGTGTGGGTTGCCACAGGCGGAACAGCACCGGCAGGCACACGGGCCTGGTCATGAACGGCAGGGTGATGACCAGGCCGCGACACCTGAGTTGTTCACCGCAGGCGATCTTTTCAGGTGCTTTGGCGGCGCCGTCGTGGCACCAGCCGGCGGCGTGGACTGATCTGCCCGACCGGTGGAGCAGGGTGTCGTCGATGGCCACGGTCAACGCGGCGTCTGCTGGGATGAGGCGGGCGACGATCAGGTCGGCCAGGATCAGCCCGAGGGCGTCGGCGGACGATTTGGCGTGGGAGAACAGCCAGTGGGCTCGGCTGTGATGCCAGCGCTGCTCCAACCGGGCGCCGGTGAGCATGCCGCACACGGTGCGCGCGGCGGTCTGACGGATGAGCCCTAAGACCAACGCGGAGAAGTTGGCGAACGTGGGAGTGGTGAAGCAGCGCTGGAAGGCGGTTAACAGGGTGGTCAGCGTGGCGGGTAGACTCACGTGCGGAGGCATCAGCGGCACCGTCGCTCTTTGAGAGTCGGTTATTGTCAACCGCTGATGTTTCCGTACTCAGCCTCTCAAGTCACGCATCTCGGACGTACCGCGCCGCCCGCCGGCCCCCCGGCCCCCCAAAACTGCGAAAGTCGAGGTGCATACCAAGAGCCGTAAATAGGCCGTCCGCCGCAGACAGGCATCCCCTGTTCGGGGCGAGGCCAGGAGCCGGCGCCAGCCGCCATGGGATGGGATGGGATGCTGTGCTGTGTTTCGGGGCGGGTCGCTCGCCAGGGGACGCGGTCAGCTTGGATGAGCGTCACGGGTTCCCCGAGGAACTGGAAGAGCCTCCGCGTCGTGCGCGACCTTCACGACTGGCTGCGTCTCCAAGCCCCCCGGCGACACGGGCCGCCCGTGCATCAGGAGCAGGGTGGCTCGTGAAGGAACGTTACGCGCTCCTCGCAGGTCAGCTCACGGGTCACCCGCCCGTCGGACAACGCCAGCACCTCCTGGATCGGCCGCCCACACACCTCGCAGTCCCACACCCGCACCGTGCCGTCTTGGCCAGCGCTCGCGATTAGCTGGTTGAACGTGACGTCACCTACCACGCCGGCGTGGCCGCGCAGCACGACCGGATCAACACCGCTGGCTGGGTCCCATACCCGAACGGTGCCGTCGCCGCCGGCGCTGGCGATCAACTGTCCGTCGGTGTTGAACGCTACGTCGTTCGCCAGGCCTTGATGTCCGTGTAGGACGACTGGGTCACTCCCGCTCACCGGGACCCATACCCGTACGGTGCCGTCACCGCCGGCACTGGCTACTGACCGCCCGTCAGGGCTGAACGCCACGCCGTACACCGGGCCTTGGTGGTCGCGCAGCACGACCGGATCAACACTGCTGGCTAGGTCCCAGATCCGTACGGTGCCGTCGGCCCCGGCGCTGGCGAGCTGGTTCCCGTCAGGGCTGAACGCGACGCTCCAGACCGTGCCCTGGTGGCCGCCCAGCGTGCTGAGCAGGGTGCCAGCTACCGGGTCCCAGATCCGGACCGTGCCGTCACCGCTGGCGCTGGCGAGCCGGTTTCCGTCACGGCTGAACGCGACCTCCGTTACATCGTTCTCGTGGCCGCGCAGCACCATGAGGGGGGTCCCTCCTGTTGAGTCCCAGATCCGTATTGTTCTGTCGTCGCCGCCGCTGGCGACCCGCTGTTCGTCAGGACTGAATGCCACAGCCCGCACGCGGCCCTCGTGGCCGCGAAGTACCGCCAGTTCCTGTCCGCGAACCGCATCCCAGATGCGCACAGTGGCGTCACTGCTGGCGCTGGCGAGCCGGCGCCCGTCGGGACTGAACGCGACCGCCTGCACCCAGCTTCCGTGGCCCAGCAGCACCCGTTCCTCACCGCTCGGCGAGTCCCAGATCCGCACCGTGCCATCCTCGCCGACGCTTGCCAACTGGTGCCCGTCAGGGCTGAACGCGACTCCGTACACCGTCCCTTGGTGGCCACGAAGGACAACGGACTCCGTTCCGGTTACCGCGTTCCAGAGCCGCACCGTGCGGTCACCGCTAACGGTTGCCATTAGGTTGTCCAGGGAGCTGAACGCGACTCCCCACAGGGTGCCCTGATGTCCGGAGAGCACCACCGGGTTGGCTTCGTCCGTCAGGTCCCAGATGATGCTAGACGTCGCGACTCGCTGCCCGTCGGGGCTGAACGCGACGCCGGGTAAGTCGCCCCGCCCCTTCAGGACCATGGGCGGGGTCCCGTCCGCCAAGTCCCAGAGCCGTACGGTGTCGTCAGCGCTGGCGCTTGCAAGGCGGCGGCCGTCAGGCGCGAACGCGACGCCGCCCACCGCGCCCTGATGGCCGGGCAGGACGATCGGGTCAGCTTCTCCCGTCAGGTCCCAGATACGAACCATGCGGTCGGTGCTGCCGCTTGCCAGCAGGTGTCCGTCGGGGCTGAACGCGACGCTTCGCACGGTCGCTTCGTGGCCGCGCACGATCATCGGCTCGCCCGCACCAGCCAGATTCCACACCCGCACGGTGCCGTCCTCGCCGGCGCTGGCGACTCGGTGTCCGTCGGGGCTGAAGGCGACGCCGTACACCGTGCCCTCGTGGCCGCGCAGCTCTGCGAGCTGGGTCCCGGTTAGCGGGTCCCAGACCCGGACCGTGCCGTCGGCGCCTCCGCTGGCGACGCGCTGGCCGTCGGGGCTGAACGCGACGCTCAACACCGGGCCTTGGTGGCCGTGGAGGGTGGCGCGGATGCGGGAGTCCAAGGTGGCCTGGCGGAGGATGGCCTCGGCCTCAGGGGTGGGGCGGACCTTGAAGGCCTCCCGGGCCAGCAGCAGGCTCAGCTCGGGGTCGACCGGTAGCTGGGTCCGCGCGTTGGCCGCAAGTTCGCGGGAAACCGCCAGCTGGCCCTGGTCGGCCGCCTGGAGCGCCAGGGCGCTGATGACCGCCAGCGCCGTGATGAGACTGACCAGCGCCAGGCCCACACGCCGGCGCTTGGCGGCGCGTTCGCGCGCCTCGCGTTGGCGGCTGGCGGTCAGGAAGGCGCGCTCCAGATCGTTGAGGTCGTCGGGCGGGCGGTCCTGCCAGGCCGCCAGGCGGGCGCCGCGGTAGAGGAACCCCTCCTCCCGCCCGTTGCCGTCCCACTCGCGGGCCGCCTCGCTCAGGCGGCGCTGCGCCCGCAGCAGGTCCCGGTCCGCGTCGATCCAGGCGCGCAGCTCCGGCCAGCCGCGGATCAGCGCCTCGTGGGCGACATCGACGACCCGCGCGCCGGTGACGTCGTCCCGTCCAAGGGTCAAGAGCCGGGCGTCGGCCAGGGCTTTGGCCACCGCCTCCAGGTCCATCTCCTGGTCGGATTCCACCAGCAGCTCGCTCATCGCGGCGCGGCGGCGGGTGTCCTCGGTGCCCTCTCCCGGTTGGATCAGCCGCAAGAGCATCCGGCGGGCGATCTGCTGCTGATCAGGGACGAGGCCGCAGTAGACAACATTGGCCCGCTGGGCCAGCGCACCCTGGACCCCACCGCTGGCCGCGTACGCCGCCAGCGTGAGCGTCCGCCCCCGGCGGCGCCGCCAGACCTCCAACAGGACGTGCTCCAGCAGCGGCAGGCTGCCGGGCCGGTCGGCGACGTCGTCCAGGATGGCCTCGACCAGCCCGTCCTCCAGCTCCAGGCCGGCTTGCCTGGCCGGCTGCTCGATCACCTCGCGCAGCGCGCTGAGCGACAGCGGGCTGACGAGGAACTGTTGGGTGGCCATCAGCCCGGCGAGCTGGGGGTTGAAGGCGCAGCGGTGGTAGAAGTCCGCGCGCATGGCCACCACCACGACGACCCGGCCTCCGGGGATGCTCGCGGCGTAGCAGAGGTTGCCGACGAACGCGGCGCGCTCGGCGTCGTCGGCGCACAGTGTGAAGGCCTCCTCGAACTGGTCGACGACCAGCACGAGCCGCTCGTCGGGAGGCCGTTCGGCCAGGGCCAGCGAGGCGGCCAGGTCCAGGCTCCGCTCGTCGGTGCCCAACCCGTCCAGGGTGCGCTGCATCGACTCTCCCGGGAACAGCCGCGCCACCTGGGCGGCCAGCACGCTCAACGGGCGAGCGCCAGGGGTGAGCAGGCGGACGGTCCAGGCCTTGCCTCCGGGCAGGGCCTGGACCGCGGGGATCACCCCGGCGCGGACCAGTGAGCTCTTCCCACACCCTGAGGGGCCGAGCACCGCCAGGAAGCGGCTGTCCTCGAGCTTGGCGACGACCCGCCGGATGTCGTCGTCACGCCCGAAGTAGAACTCGGCGTGGGCTTCGTCGAAGACCTCCAGCCCCCGGTAGGGGCAGCGGTCGTCGCGCTCTGGAGCACTGGTGGCGGGACGGCGGGCGGCACCCGTGATCGCGGACAGCAGGCCCTGGAAACCGTCCGGGTCGTCGATCGCGCCGCGCAGGTCGACCCAGGTGCGCGAGAGCAGGAACGCCACGCTGGGGTCGTCGGGCTTGACCGCCCCGGGGAGCAGGACCATGAACAGGTGGAAGCCGCGGTCCTTGGCCGCTCGGTCCTGGGCGACCGCCAACTCCTCGCGGGCCCAGTCGCCCAGCCCGTGACGACCCACGAAGACCGCGCACGTCCTGGAGACGCGCAGGCCCTCGGCGATCTGCCGCTGCCAGTCACGGCCAGGCGTCAGCGCCCAACGGTCCAGCCACGGCTGGATCCCCTGATCCCGTAACCGCTCGGCGATGCGCGTGACCGCGATCGCATCGGCGTGATGATGGGACAGAAAAACGTCGTAACCGCCCCCGTCCATCCGCAAAGCGTAGCGTGGGCCCCATGAGCCTCGCTCGGCGGCTGCGGCTGGACGCCAATCGACGGCAAAGTTTCCCCAACACCTCAGGCCGAGGCGACCTCGGTACGAGCCTGCCGCGAGGTGCCCACAGTGGCCTCGCCTGCGCAGAAGGCGGCGGTCGACCCGGCCGAGCACGCGCTGAGCGGTCTCGAAGATCTGCTCGGCCTTGCCGACGACTCCCCCGGCTGCCTGGGTGGGCTGCTGCGCGACGCGCAAGCGCTGCGCTTGACGGCTTGCGCCGAGGCCGTGCGTTCGGGTGCCCTCGACCCCGTCGAGCTGGCCGAGCACACAGAGGTCTGGGAGACGTCCTTGATCAGCGGCTCGGCCAGTCAGCCCGCCGATCGTCAGATCGCATGAGACCCACGCGGTGGCCGTCCCGGGTGCGCCCGGCGTCGAGTGAGCCGCAGCAGGTCCACCTTGTGGTGGCGGACCGGATCGTCGATCGTCCCAGACCGTGCATGCCCTCGTTGGGCCCAGGCCGAGGGCAGTCGAACGTCCTGGCGCGTCTGGTCGAGGGCGGTCAGCCGCCTTCTCCGCCCTCCCAGCGCGCGTCATCCTCTTCCCAGGCACGGTTGCGCTGGTCGGCTGTCCGCTGCCAGTCACGGGCCGCCTCCTGCGACGGGTAGGGCCCCAGCCGCTGGTCAGCGGGACAGCCCGGCCCCTGCTCGGCCCGTCCGTGTTTCATGCACCAGTACCACTGCTTGTCCATCGCGCTTCCTTACCCCGACAGGACCCGCACCAAGTGTGCACGAGGCGCCGGCCACGGCCCGCGCGACGCATCCGGAGGATGTGGGTCACTGAAGTTGTACGGTTCAATTACCTGAGGGCCGAACTGAACAACTTGGAGCGGTGATGTCACCTCGTGGCCGGCCTCCACGGGAGGTGGTCTACCAGCGGCTCGACACCCAGATCGCTGCGCTGTGGCAACGCATGGGGGGCCTGCCCAGCCCCGTCGAAGCCGCAGCCATCTGGAGAGGGATGTGGTTCCAGGAGGCGCACCACTCCACCGCGATCGAGGGCAACACCCTGGTCCTCAAACAGGTGGAGGCGCTGCTGTCCGAAGGCCGGGCGGTCGGCGACAAGCTGCTCGGGGAGTACATGGAGGTCCGAGGCTACGCGGACGCCGCGGACTGGGTGTACGGCCAGGCGCTCGAGCCTGGCGGGTGGACGACCGGCGAGCTCGTCTGCCTCACCGAGGTGCGCCGGGTGCACAGCATGGCGATGACGCCGGTCTGGGACGTCGCCCCGCACGAGCACGCCACCCCGCGGAGTCGCCAGGGTCGTTCCGACAGCACGACATCGCTCCGTTCCCTGGAGGGATGCGACCGCCGCCGTGGGTCGAGGTGCCCATGCTGATGAGCGTCTGGCTGGACCGGGCCAACCAGCTGCGTCCGCGGTCGCCGCTCTTCGCCGAGGAGATCGCCGCGCTGCACGCCGAGTTCGAGCGGATCCACCCTTTCCTCGACGGCAACGGCCGTACGGGGCGCCTCGTCCTCAATCTCCTGCTTGTCCGCCTGGGCTACCCGCCGGCCATCATCTACAAGAACCAACGCCCGCGCTATCTCCGGGCGCTGGGCCGCGCAGACGAGGGTGAGCATGGCGCGCTCGGGGAACTCATCGCCCGGGCCATCCTCGACAACCTCTACAGGTTCGTTGTGCCGGCCGTCGCTGGCCCGGGCCGCCTGGTGCCGATCGCCGCGCTCGCGGACCCACAGATCAGCGCGGACGCCCTGCGTGCCGCTGCCGTCCGTGGCCGGCTTGCGGCCACGAAGGGCGCAGACGGACAGTGGCGCAGCACCCGCAACTGGGTGCGGGAATACCTGGCCAGCCGCCACCGCCCGACCTGGGCATCGATGACCAGACGTGCCAGCGGGAACTCGGGGTCATGGGAGATACACCACGTAGGGAATGCCGTTCTGCGTGAGCTCATCGAGCAGCGCCTGGTCGGGACCGAGCGTACCGTCAGCCTTGGGGAAGAAATGCCATTCGACATGGCGAATGCCGCTGTTGGGTGCGGTGAGGAGTGCGGCATCCTTGCGGATCTGCGCTCTGATGAAGTCGCTGAGGCGCACGTAGCCGATCTTGACCTCGATCGCGGTTTGATCTGGCGGATTGTAGACATCCGGGTAGCGGTACCCACTGATCCCGCCCTTTGGTGGAATGGGCGGGAAGCCCTTCTGCGATGACAGGTTGTCAGCGTCGAGACCGCTGGCGGACATGGAGGCCGTCGGTGAGCCGATGACCGAGACGGCCCGTGACTGGGCGCGTGAGACGGTGCGTCTCGCACGTGGCGAGTGACCCGCCGACGATTGTCCTCGACACCGGCGCCCTGGTCGCGGTCGAGCGGGGCTCGGCCACCATGCGCGGGCTGATCGCTGAGGCGCAGCGAACGAAGAGCGTGCTCGTGACACCCGCAGCGGTCCTCGCGCGGGCCTGGCGGGGCGGCGCTCGTCAGGTGCTGCTGGCCCGCTTTCTCGACACGTGCGTTCGTGGAGGTCGCCTGCTCACGAGGAAGTCGTGGCAGGCCGCCGGCGTGTTGTGCGGCAAGGCGGGGACCAGCGATGTGGCCGACGCCGCGGTCGTGATCTGTGCTCGGTCGCGCGGCGCCCGGGTGGTGGTGACCTCCGACTCGTCCGATCTGCGCAGGCTCGACACCGAGGTGGTGCTCCGCACGCCCTGAAACCACAGCCGTCTCAGCCGTGCACGCCGAGCCTTCTGGGCAGCCCAGCACGTCTGGCGACCGCTGCCCCCAGTGGCGGTGACGAAGCCTGAGTAGGCCGGCTGGTCAGGCGGACTCGAGCAGGCCTGACTGGCGACGGCATGCGCAACAGCAGGACGCGGCGGGTGCCCTGCCACATCGCTCGCCGCTGCTCAGCCTGGGTGCCGAGCACGCGGACAGCGAGGCTGTCGCCCTCGTCCACTCAGCGCCGGATAGGCCGTCACCGCATGGCCGGCGCTGTTCACGAGTCGGGTCACGCCCTGGTCGCCGCGCTCAGCGACAAGGCATACCCGGTCGCGAAGGTGACGATCCTGCCCGCCGGGATGGCGCTCGGCGTCACCGAGCAGCTGCCGCTGGACGAGCGCTGCCTGCGCGATTCGTTCGCCATGCGGCTGGTCGGGCGTGCCGCCGCGCCGGTCGTTCTGGGCGAAGGCCCCGACCGGCGCGGCGAACGACCTGGCCGGGGCCACGCGGCTGGCGACCCGGATGGTGCGGGAGTTCGGCTTGTCCGAGGCGCTCGGGCCCGATCGGCATCCCGCCCGGAGGGACGGTGCCAGCCCGCCGATCCGTTGCCACCGGCCCGCCGAGGCTGATCAGGTGGCCTCGGCGTGCGGGAAACCGTCAGATCCGACGGTTTCCCGCGCGCCAACGGAGCCCGAGCCCGTGGTGTCTGCGGC
>JBOGEA010000200.1:0-10676 GCA_050743205.1 Egibacteraceae bacterium
GACCGGACTATATGTCCGGTCAACGTCCAGAAAAGTGCGGCAATGAGATCGTTGACATCTGGTTCCGGCAGGACCGGGCGTGCCGGCAATCTCTAAGTTGGCGGCATTGCCTCTAACTCCGACTTTGGGGGGACATGCCCCCCCAAAGTCGGAGTTAGAGGACTGCGGCAGTGAGGCGCTGCTGATCTATTTTAGCTGCTCGGCGCGAGGGCGAGGACGCTGCGACGTCACTCCAGGAGAGCCGCACCCAAATAATTCGGTGTTCCTAACCTAGGCTACCGGAATTTTCGTACGCGTCGACCAATCGCCGAAAAGTCAGCGCATCGGAGCCGGGCCTTGCCGGGCCTTGCCGTTCTACATAAGGGTTGGCATGTTTTAATTGTTCCTCCGCGAATTCAGCGAGGGAGACGGGAGCGTTTCGGCGGCGGGCACGGATTGGCCCGAGACGATGGCGGGGCGTGGATGAATGACGAGGCCACCCAAAGCTCGTGGGCAGGGCGATGAGACCGGCACGACTCGTCCGGTCCCTCTTCGCGCTCGCGCTGCTGTCCACCGGGTGCGGCATAAGCGGCGAGGGCGCCGCGGCGACCGGAGAGCCCACGGGAGCGGAGGGCGCGTTCCCGGTCACCATTGAGCACAAGTTCGGCAGGACGGAGATCACCGAGCCGCCCCAGCGGATCGTCACCGTCGGTCTGACCGATCACGACGTGCTGCTCGCGCTGGGATCGTACCCGTCGGGGTCACGGAATGGTACGGCAACCATCCCTTCGCGACGTGGCCGCAGGCGCGCGACGAGCTCGGCGACGCCGAGCCGGTCGTGGTCGGCGGCTCCACGGCGGTCAACTACGAGGCGATCGCCGCTCAGGATCCCGACGTGATCCTGGCGCTCTATGCCGGGCTCACCGATCAGGACTACGAGACGCTGTCTCGGATCGCTCCCACGGTCGCCCAACCGGGCGAGCCATCTGGACTACGGCATCCCGTGGCAGGAGCTGACGCGGACCGTCGGCGCCGTCGTCGGCCAGGCCGAGCGGGCCGGCGAGCTGGTGCGAGCCGTCGAAGCGCGGTTCGACGAGGTCCGCGCCGAGCACCCCGAGCTCGTCGGGGCAACCGCGGTCGTCGCGACGCCCTTCGACGGGCCCTTCGCCCCGACATCGGCAGCAGCCGCGTGCTTGCCGCGCTCGGCTTCCAGATCCCTCCCGAGATAGGCGAACTCACCGGCGAGGAGTTCGGCGCCAACGTGAGCCTGGAGCGGATCGACCTGCTCGACGTCGACGCGATCGTGTGGCTCGACGTGGTCCAGGGCGAAGGCCCGGTCGCGCAGCCGCTGTATACCCGGCTGCCCGTGCGCACCGAGGGGCGCGAGATCTTCCTGGACAGCTCTGGAGCACTGAGCGGTGCCTCGTTCATCAGCGTGCTCAGCTTGCCCTTCCTGCTCTGCTCGACCAGCTGGCGCCCATGCTCGCCGCCGCCGTCGACGGCGATCCCTCCACGCCCGTGCCCGCCCAGCCATGACAACCCGAGCCGAGGAACACACCGTGACCCTCCTCGTTCCCGACATCGACGCCTCCACCCGCCGCCAGCTCCTCACCGGCCTGGCCGCCATGGGCTTGATCGCGGCCGGCGGCGGCGCCGCGGCAAGGGCGGCGGAGGAACCCCGGCGCAAGACGGTCCAGGACGCCTACGGCGACGTGGAGGTGCCGGTGGACCCGCGTCGGGTCGTCGCGATGGACGCAACGACGTTCGGCACGCTGCTGGCGCTCGGATTCCCTCCCGACCGCATCGCCGGCGTGGCGTTCGGGGCGAGCGGCGCCCAGGCCCACCCTTACCTCGACGCGTTCGCCGACCTGGCGCGGTTCCCCAACGTGGGTGAGCTGTTCGAACCCAACCTCGAGAAGATCGCCACCACCGACCCCGACCTCATCCTGCTGCTGGCCATCCCGGGCCAGGACGTGTGGCGGGACCTCCACGACGCGATAGGCAAGCTGGGCGTGCCAGTGTTCGCGGTGTTCAACGGCTACACCACCATCGACGAGTACATGCGCCTGCTCGCCGACACCGCCCGCGCCGTCGGGCTGGAGGAGATCGCGGCCCAGCGCGAGGCGGCGCTTCGCGCACGGGTCGAGGCCGCGGCGGCGTCGCTGCCCGAACCTGCTCCGTCGGTGGCCGCCCTTCGCGTCTTCAGCGCCGCCGAGATCTACAGCCAGGCCTTCCCGTTCTTCGACGAGATCGGGCTGGTCCGCACCACGCCACGCCACCGTTCCCCGAGTTCGGCGAGCAGCTCTCCCCGGAGCAGCTCGGCATGGCCGACGCCGACCTCATCTGGGTGAGCGGTGCCCAAGGACCGGAGGCGGCGCTGGCCACCCTCGAGCGTAACCCGCTGTGGGCGTCGCTGGGCGCGGTGCGCAACGGCCACGTGCGCCTCGTCGACGACACCCCCTGGGGCAGCCGGTACTCGCTCCCCGCGCTCGAGATCATCCTCGACGAGATCATCGCCGGCCTCACGGCGTTCACGGAAGCACCCCCTCCAGACAGGGACACGCCATGACCGTCGCGCCGCTCGACCGCCCCGCCCCGATCGAGGCCGCCACCCGCCGCCAGGTGCTGACCGGCGCGGGAGCGCGGCTCGCGCTCGGCGACCGCGCCTGGCCGGCGCTCGCCACTTCAGACTCGGTCATCACGGGCGGGTTCCCGGTCACGATCGACCACAAGTACGGCAGCGCCGAGGTCACCGCCGAGCCGAGCCGGGTCGTGACCGTGGGGGTCACCGAGCAGGACCCCGTGCTCGCGCTCGGGTGAAGCCCGTCGCCGTGACGGAGTGGTTCGGGGAGCAACCGTTCGCCACGTGGCCTTGAGCCCCCCAGCGGGATTTGGGGCTCGACGCTGTCGACGCGTCGGGCCCGCGACGCGCTCGGCGACGCCCAGCCGCAGCTGCTGACCGGCGAGCTCAACTTCGAGCGCATCGCCGCGCAGCGACCGGACCTGATCGTCGGCACGTCCTCGGGGATGACCGACACCGACTACGCCCGGCTGTCCCAGATCGCCCCGACCCCGGCTCAGTCCGGTGCGTACGTCGAGTACGGGATGCCCTGGCAGGTCCAGACCCGGATGATCGGCCGCGCGCTCGGGCGGGAGGCACGAGCGCAAGAGCTGATCGCTGGCGTCGAGGCCCGATTCGCCGAGGTCCGCGCGCGACACCCCGAGTTCGAGGGCGCGACCGCGGTCGTGCTGAACGGCGCGGCCGGTGAGGGCATGCTCTCCACCTACCGGCCAGACGCCCCGCGCGTGCAGATCCTTACCGACCTCGGGTTCGAGATCCCCGCCGAGATCGCCGAGCTTCCCGCCGACAGCGACCAGGCGACCCTCAGCGTCGAGCGGTTGGACCTCCTCGACCGCGACCTGCTGGTGTGGAACCTCGGGTTGTTCAGCACGGTGGCCGACGTCGAGGCGATCCCCGGCTATGCGCAGCTCGCCGCCACCCAGCAAGGCCGCAACGTGTTCGTCACCGACGAGCGGCTCTACGCCGCCCTGGCGTTCGCCAGCGTGCTCAGCCTCCCGTTCGCGCTCGAGTGGCTAGAGCCGATGCTCGCCGCCGCGGTCGACGGCGACCCGGCAACCGTGCCGTAGCTGCGATGGGTCAGGCGGGGACGAACAGGCGCTCCAGGTCGTCGACCAGCGCGCGCGCCTACAGGTGGCCGAGGCCGGGCCACAGCGCGGCGTCGACCAGGTGGACCCGGCCGGCTCGCACGGCGGGGATCGCCTTGAACAGCGGGGTGGCCGCGATCTCCTCGTAGAGCGACCGGGGGATGTTGTCGGTGCCGGTGGGGATCAGGAGCCAGTCGGCGTCGATGTCGGGCAGCCGCTCGAGGCTCTCGTCGTTGCCCGAGTCGTCGGGGCCCCCAGCAGGAGCTGGGGAGGAGGGCCTCGATGCTGTCGACGCATCGGGGCCGGCGACGTCCAGGCCGATACGGCGCATCAGCTCGGCGGTGTCCTCGTTCTGGCCACGGAAGCTGAAGCTGCCCGGCTCGTAGAACTCGATCCGGGCCACGCTCGTCGCCGGTTCGCCGCGCCGCCGGGCGGCCAGGTCGTCCAGGCGCGCCTCCAGCTCGGTGACCAGGCGCTGGCCTTGCGCGCGCTTGCCGAGCGCGTCGCAGACACTGAGAAACAGCGTGTCCCAGGAGCGCAGCGGCTGGCTGCCGTCAAAGCCAGGACCGGCCGTGGCCTCGGTCTCACCCAACCCGACGTAGGGGGCGATCCGCACCAACTCGTCGAACACCGGCTCTTGGGTGACCCAGTTCCAGCCGATGACGAGGTCCGGCCTGGCGGCCAGCAGCTCCTCGGGGGTTGGTGGGATGTTCTCGGTGATCACGACCGAGGGATCGAGCGTGACCCAGGGGCCAGCGAACGTCGAGGTGAGCACTGGCATCACGCCGACGGCGACCATGTCGGTCTCGAACGAGCCGATCGCCGCGACGACCCGCTGAGGGGTGACGGGGACCTCGACCGGGCCGTTGTCGCTGGTGACGGTACGTGTCGCGGTCGCAGCGGCGGCGCTGCGACCACCGCCCCATGCGGCCAACAGCCCGGCCGCGGCGAGGCCGGCGAGGACGTCCCGCCGCGTGGCCATATCGACACCGATCACTGGGCTGCGCGGGCGGGGTCGACGCCGAAGACGCGCGCGAGGTCGTCGAGCAGCGCGTGAGCGCCCTGCAACCCCACCGACAGGCCCCAGACCGCGTCGCTGACCTCGTGGACCTCCCCGGTGAGCGTGCCCCACAGCGGGTTGGCGCGGAACCGTTCGCTGACCTGCGCGGACTCACCGCCCTCGGTGACGGTGACGAAGATGTAATCCGCGTCGGCGTCGGGGATGCGCTCCTCGCTGATGGGGACGGCGAACTCGTCGACGTCCTGGGACGGCGGCCGCGCCAACCCGGTGTCGGCGAGCACGATCCCCGAGAAGCTGGCCTTCTGGTACAACCGCGTCTCGGTCGGTAAGAACCGGATCAGCGAGATGGTCGGGTTGCGGCCCAACTCGGCGCGGATCCCATCACCGATCGCCAGAGCGCGCTGCTCGTAGTCGCTGATCCGCTGTTCGGCCAGCTCCTCCTTGCCGACGGCCTGGGCGAGCAGGCGGATGTTGTCCTTCCAGGTCGGGCCGGTGGTCTCGCTGAATACGGTCGGCGCGATCTGGCTCAAGGTGTCGTAGAGCTCCTCGTGACGGATCCGCGCGGACAGGATCAGGTCCGGGCGCAACGCGGCGACCCGCTCCACGTTGAGGTCATCCAGCGGGCCGACCGATTCGGCGTCGCGTCCCAGCGTCGCCCGCGCCTCACCGAGATATTCGGGCAACTCTGAGCCGCTGCCCGGGATCTCCGTGAACCCGACGATCGGCGTGTCGAGAGCGAACGCCGCGTCGACGAACGTCTGATCCAGCGCGACGATCCGCACCGGCTCGGCGGGGATCTCCGTGCTGCCCAGGGCATGCTCCACCGTGCGAGGAAACCCGCCGGCCGCGTCCTGGACGGCCTGAGCCGTCCCACCCAGTCGCGCCGCGCTTGCCAGCCCAGCCGCGCTCGCCAGCGCCACCGCGCCGACCAGCGCCAGGACTCTCACCGCGCCGCTCATAACCCCAGCGCCTCGGCGAAGTCGGGTACCAGCTCGTCGAGGACGTACTCAACACGCAGGATGCTCGGGGTCCGCATCGCGGTGACGACGGTGAGCGCCACCGGGACGTACCGGCCGCCGGCGACGGCGGGCAGGTTGGCGAACAGCGGGTTGGCCTCGATCTCGCGCCGCAGCTCGGGGGAGGCATGGGTCATGAGCAGCAGGTCCGCGTCGAGGACGGGGAGCTGCTCCAGCCCGATGACCTCGCTTTCGACCGCGCCACCGGCCAGGGCCTCGATCCCCGGGGTGAACCGGAAACCCAGGGAGTATAAGAGCCTCGCGGAGAAGTCCTCGAGGTGGGCGATGACCGCGATGGCGTTAGGCTCGTAGTAGTGGGACAGCGAGCACGTCCGGCCCTCGAAATCGGGGCGGATCCGCTCGATCCTGGACTCGACACGGGCCACCGCAGCGCGTGCGGCCTCCTCTTCGGCCAAGGCGCCGCCGATGAGCAGGGTCTGGTCCTGCCACGTGTCGACCTGCTGGCCCCGCACGTAGGTGACGGTCGGCGCGATCGCCGACAGCCGCTCGTAGTGCTCGTCGATGTAGTAGAACGTGCCGGCGAGGATGAGGTCGGGCCGTGCGGCGGCGATCTGCTCGAACGGCACCTCGGCGTTGACGTTGAGCAGGTCGACCTCGGCGCCGCCGAGTCGGTCGACCAGCCACGGGTCGACCATGCGGGGGTCGGCGTAACTCCCGGCCATCGCCACCGGCGTCCGGCCGAGCGCGACGACCGCGTCGGCCTCAGCGAGCATCGTGACGATCCGCTCGGGCTCGCTCGGGATGAGGACCGGACCGTGCCCGGTCTGCACGGTCCGCGGGAACCCCGCCGTGGCGGTGCTCGCGGCGGCCGCGCCGCCACCCGCCATCAGCGCGGCCAGCGACAAGCCGCCGGCGAGAAGCCCACGCCGCGTCAACTCATCGACGGGTGCCGGCGCCGCGCCAGCGGCGCCGGGGGGTGGGGATTGAACCGGCGCGATCAGACTGGTGACCATGGGCGCTCCTTCCATTCCCGCGCGACGGCCCGCCCAGCCCGCCACGCCCCGCAAGCCCGCGCTTACAAGTTAGCCTTACTTTAAACCAAGGTCGTGGCTGGTCAACGGGACAAGAGGGGCACCGACCGCGGCGCGGCAACGAGTTCGTCCCCGCGCTTGCGCGCCATAAAGGAGATGAGCGAAGGCGCTGCGCCGGCTGACCTCGCGGAGGTCGTCGAGCGCGTGCGACCGGTCCTCGAAGCCGATCAGCAGGCGCGGGTTCGCGTGAGGTGTTCGGTTCGACCGCCATGGGGCGACGCACACCGGGTTCGAACCCGTCGGGGCACCTGGCAGGGCTGCGGCCAAGAGTAAGCGCGTGGGCGTTCGGAGGTGCGTGTGTGACCGGGAAGCTGCCAGGAGCAGGCGGAGCTGATGGATCAATTGTGGCGTGCCATATGATCAATTGTGGCGTGCCATATAATGGTCGGGATCTTCAGCGGGTTGAAACTGGGTCAGGCGAACAGGAGGGCGTTCCACGTCGGTGGACTTTCGCACTTCGGTTGGTCCTGACGGTTTGGCGGGGTTAACATCAGGGTCTGGGGTTATGCGGCTCGGGCCAGTGTGTCGATGAGCGTGTCGGCGATTTTCGATGGGAGCGCTCCTGGAGATGACACGGTCGTAATTCGTTGCCGCCATAGGACGCGTCGCAGTGCGGCCAACGCGTCAGCGAACGACGGCGTGGCCTTGCGGGCATACCAGGGCAGCGTCGGGACCCGCTTGGGCTGCACGGAGATGGTCGTCTCACCGTGGGCGTGCGGGATGGCGACCGGGAACGGGCCAGCCTCCTGGCTCTACGCAGAGGCTGGCAGAACGGTCAGCAGGCTCAGCGCGCCGACGCCGCCTAGCAGCCGCCGCCGGGTCAGCCCGTCGATGAAGAGGACCGTGTCGCTCGCGACCGCGTCCAGCGACTGGCCCAGCGGGTTCTGGAGCCACTCGTCGACCAGGCTGGCCTCTTGGTCCCCCGCCACGAACAGGACGGCGGGGTTGATCGAGACGAGCGTCTCCAGGTTCATCTCCGCCTGGGTGTCCTCACCCTCATGCTCCAGCGCGTACTCGAGCCCGAGGGCTTGAAGCACGCCAGCGGTGTAGCTGGCCGCGTCGTGCGCGGTGAACGCCCTGTCCGAGGTGACCCCGAACATGACCCCGCCCACGCCCGGCGGCACCCTCGCCGCCAGGTCCGCCATGGCCGTCTCGTGCTCGCTCAGCCGGCGGTCCACCGCGTCGCACTGGTCCAGGGCCGCGCCGATGGTCCGCATGCTCTCGAGGTTCTCCTCGTAGCCGGCCTGCACGCTCGGCAGGGACACGGTGGGAGCGATCCCTGAGAGTTGTCCGTAGATCGTCTCGTGCCGGCGGGTGTCCGCGATGATCAGGTCCGGGTTGAGCGCGGCGATCACCTGCAGGCTCGGGGACTGGCGCAGCCCCACGCCGGTCCAGTCGTCGATCGTCTCCCGCACCTGGGGGATGACCCGCTCTTTGTCGTCGTCGTCGGCGATCCCGACCGGGCTGACCCCGATCGCGGCAAGCGCGTCGACGAACGAGAACTCAAGCGCGACCACCCGCTCCGGCTGGTCCTCGATCGTGGTCTCACCAAGGTCGTGCGCGATGACCCGCGTCTGCTGGCCACACACGGAATCGCTGGCCTGGCCGGCCGGGCCGGCTGGCTGGCTGGGCGCTGGGGCCGCAGGCGGCCAGGGCGACTATCGACAGCCCCGCGGCGAGGCGTAACCGGCGGAGCGGGGTACGAGACATCGGCACGATCTCCTCGGGTTTGGTTAGGACGGGACCACGGTGCGGGGTCGCCGTCGACGGCGACCGCGGCGGGCGGGGTCGCCGCACGCGGCCAGCAACCCGGCAAGTGACAAGCCGCCAGTGGGGAGGTCGGCTCGGTCGGTCATGAGAGCACCTCCGTCGTCGTGGCGGGGTCGCCGTCGATGGCCGCCGCCAGCTGTGGCACGAGCCGTTGGATCGCGATCGGCAGGCTGAGCGCGCTGTTGAAGCCAATCGTGCCGCTGACCTCTCCATACGCGTCCACGAACACGTCGCGGCCCTCGAGCGCCACGTCCAGGCCCTGGTAGAGCGGGCTGTCCTGGATTCCCCCCGGCTCAGACAGCCACACGACCACGTCCAGGTCACCGAGCAGCTCGAGCTGCTCCTCGCTGATCTCTTTGTAGTCCTCGTCGGCGATGTCGCCGAACTGGAACCCGAGATCGGTCAAGAACTCCGACCAGACCTCGCTCGAGCCGCGGATGGCAATCACTCCGGCCTCGTTGCCTCCTACAACCGCGCTCGAGCCGGCGAACTCGGGGTGCTCCTCACGAACGGCGGCGATCTGCGCCTCGACCTCGGCGATCAGCTGCTCGGCCCGGTCAGCCCGGCCGAGCGCGCGGCCGATCATCCGCTGGCTGACCTGCCATGGCGCGCTCGAGTAGCGGCCCTCGCCGGGAGGCTGCGCAAGGGTCGGGGCGATCCGCGACAGCGTCTGGTAGTCGTCCTCCTCCAGCCCGGACACTCCCACGATCAGGTCCGGGCGCAGCGCGGCCACCTTCTCGAAGTTGATCTCGAGGTCCGCGCCGTTGACGGTCTCAGGCGGGGTGTCGCCATAGCGCTCCGTAACCCAGAAGAAGCCGGTGGGCTGGTTGTAGTACCACTCCATCACCCCGACCGGGATCACCCCCAGCGCGACGATCGGGTCCTGGTCGTTGTAGCCCACCGAGACGACCCGCCTGGGCTCCTCGCCGATCTCGGTGCTGCCGTACGCGTGCTCGATGGTCACCGGGAACGCGCCGGGCGCGGCCTCGCCCGTCGCCTGGGCCCATGCTGAGCCCGGCAGGACAGTCAGGACACCGATCGCGCCGGCGCCGGTCAGCAACCCGCGGCGGGTCAGCCCGTTGGTGATCCGGGGCGTTCCCCCGGACCGAACAGGGTCGAGCATGGTCGTGGACATGAGCGCTCCTTCCCGTCACGCGCGACGACCCGCTGGCCCGCACCGCCGTCACGCCCTCTCCCGAGCCCGCGCCCCCAAGGTTAAGTTAACTTTAAACGATGTGGGCCGCGCTGGTCAACCTCCGCCGCATCGTCGATGTCGGTCAGCGGGCGGCGCCTAGAATCCCGGGATGCCTAAGAAAGACCGGCGCCGCAAGCCCACGAGGAGTACCCGGCCGCGGTGGGACGCCATGCCGCCGCGCCAGCATGACCGCCGCGATGAGCCCGATCTGGTCAGCGACGTCCGGCGCGCGCTCGACGAGGACCATCCGCTGGGACTGCTCGGCCTGGCGAGCTCGATGCTGGCCGTGCTGGATCCCCGGCGCCGCGGCCCGTTCGACCGCGATCCGGACCCCAACGTGCCGTCCCGGGACAAGCTCATGCAGACGTTCCTGGGGATCGACCGTTTACGAGACCTCCGCGCTGCTGACGGTCCTGGCCGAGCTGGCTGGGGACGACGTCGCACGCGCCCGCGCCCGCGCCCGGCGGGAGGTGGCGGGCCGGGGGCATGCCCTGCCGGTCTGGCTCGACGGGCTGCACACCGCGCGGGCCGACCGGGCGGTGGAGCTGGTCCATGTGCTCGGCGACGGCGACAACGTCATGGTCGGCGTACGCCTGCCCGGCGGCCACGAGCTGTCGGTCGTCGTCGCTATCGACCACAACATGGGCTCCCTGGTCTCCGACGCGTCCGCCGTCCCCGAGCCGCTTTCCGAGCTGATCGCGCGGATGGCCGCGGCGAGCCCCGATCCCGACATCACCTGCCGCGACATCGATCCGGCCGACGCCCGGGCCCGCATCAGCGAAGCCGTCAAGTTCGGCGCGATCACCGTGCGAGACCGACTCCTGGCCGGCCTGCCGCCCGCTGGTCGAGTGGGTCACCCGGCTGCGGGTGCGGCTCTCCTGAAGTGACGTCGCAGCGTCCTCCCACTCACTGCCGCCGCCCGAACAGAAGAGCACTGCCAACGGTTCCGCGCCACATCGAACCACGTCACGAGGACG
>JBOGEA010000201.1:0-10661 GCA_050743205.1 Egibacteraceae bacterium
CTGGCTCGGCACGGCGCGCACACCTTCTGGGGCCTGCTGACTCGTACCGCCGCGACCATTGCTGCCCACACGCTGCTGCTGACCGGACTGACCGAGACCGCACAGCCACAATCCACATAATCCGCCTCAGCGTGCAGCGGCACCTGTCCGGCAGGGCGGAGGCGACCTACCTCCGCCAGATGGAAAACCCCCCGGCCGGCAGCGTGGAGTCCCGCCTCCAGCGTCTGGCCGACCAGAGCTACGCGGTGCTGCTCGCGGCGCTCCAGTGGACGTTCACCTTGCGGGACCGGGCCGCGGGCGCGCTGCTGGAGCAGTCTCGGCGCGCGATGCTCAACCTGCACGAGGTCTACCACCTCCTCGCATCGAGGGGCGCGACGCCGCGGTTCGACCTGCCGGCGACTGCCGCGCCGCCGCTGGACGACGCCGCTGGCGCCCTGGCGTTCGTCGATGCGCTGGCGGTCGCCGTGCAGGCGACGCTGGCTGAGCTGGCCCAGGTCGGCGACGCCGCGGTCCGGGCGCTGGCGACGCGCCAGGCGGGGATCACCGAGGAGCTGTTCACCGCGCTGCGCGACGCCCTCGACGTCCCGTGACACGGCAGCCCGTGGCGCCCCCAACTTCGATTGGGGGACGTATGTGCCCAAAGTTGAAGTTGGGGTGATGGCGATGTGATGGCGTGAGGCACGCCCTGGTCGCCGGCGCCGGCATCGCCGGCCTGACCTGCGCGCGCCTGCTCGCCGGCCACGGATGGGAGGTGCAGCTGTGGGATGTCAGCCCTCGGACCTCGCCGCCGCCGCCGCTGCTGCTGGGTGAGGCCGCCGTGCGGCTGCTGGCGGACCTGTGGGATGACGGCGGTTGGCTGTTCGACGGGGCGGTGCGGCTGGCGCGCGGACCGTGCGGTGGGACGGCCCGGCGACGACGCTGCCCCACCCCGGCATGGTCATCGGCAGCGATGTCCTTGCTCACCGCCTGCTCACCCGGCTGGCCGGAGAGCGTCGGGTGCGGATCACGGAGGTCTGCGCGGACGAACTCCCCGCGCGGCTGAGCCCGGTGTCACGCTTGACGCGACCGGTCGCCACGCCCTCGCCGCCGCCGCCCTCGACCCGGTGGCAGAACGTCACGTGTTCGGACGCCGCCACGTCGTCGCGGCCCCGGTCATCCCGCGCGGCGTCCGGGACGCCTGCTGGATGGAGGCGGTGGCTGACGGCTGGGTCTTCCTGGCTCCAGCAGCGCGGGGGAGGCGATGCTGCAGGCCATGGTTGCCTGCCGGCCTGAGGATCCTGAGGAGACGCTGCGACGGCTGCTCGCCCATACGCGCGGCGGATCCGCACGCATGTGGCGGAGCTGGCCGGCCCGGTGTCGGTGTTCCCCGCCGCGCCACAGCGGCTGGCGCCGCTGGTCGGGGCGGATGGCTGGCCGTCGGCGACGCCGCGATCGCGCTGGACCCTGTCAGCGGCGACGGCGCCGGCCACGGGCTGCGCGGGGCGATCCTGGCGGCGGCGGTCGTCGAGGCCATCGCCTCCGGCCAGCCAGCGCGGGCCTGCCCGGACCACTGCCATGCCCGGCTCACCGCCGCGCTGCGCGTCCACCTGCAGCGCTGCCTCGTCCATTACACGGCCTTCACCTCGCCGCCCTGGCGGGACGAGCGCGCGGTGACAGCCGGCGCCCTGGCCTCCCGCGAGGCGACGCCGGCCTTCCGCTACGGCCTGCACGGCCTCCTCCTCACGCCGCTGGGGGTAGGCGAATAAAGGTCAAGACGGCCGCCCCGAAGGCGCAGCGTTGCTGGTCAGAGACGCGCGGTGAGTCTTCGCGATGTCTTCGCCCACTCTCCCAGGGCAGTAGCGGTCAGGGCAGGATCGCGGCCACCCGCACGTCATGGACCACCCGCCCATCCAGGCCGCCGTCCGCGTGTGAGACCGTCACCGTCAGCGTCGCCGTTGCGCCCGGGTCGATGGTGCCGACGTCGCACCTGAACATCGTGGCGTTCGGGACGGAATCGCGGGTGCACGTGCCCTGACTCACGGTCCCTGTGATCTCCAGCGCCGGCTCCGCAGCGTCCTCGCCCGCCGACGCCGCTTCCGTCTGGGGAGCGTCGGATGACGGCGGCACCGACACGCGGACAGCATCGGTGATGACGATGCCGCTCACGGGCTCGGAGCCTTCGTTGCGCACGGACACGGGCGTGCGCAACGCGCTCTGGACATCGACTGCCACCACCAGCGGGCCCAGCCTGGTCTCTTCCGGCGGCGGTGGAGCAAAGAACGCGAGGCCGAAGCTGACCTCCGTGACGATCGCAACCTCACGGGGCCTCGGTTCTGCGGGTTCCGCAGGTGATGATGGTTCTGCCTGAGGCGGCTCGCTGGGGGCGTCGTCGCCTCCCAGGGTGTCGCTTTCGCTGCTGATCGGCGGCGCCACGCTCTCGGTCCCGCCCGGCGTGAAGCTGTCGCCGAGGGTGCGATCCTCTGCAGGTGCAGGAGAGGGCGGTTGGGTCTGACAGCCGACCAGGGCAAGGGCAGCGGCAGCCGCGGCGAGCAGCCGACCGGCGGGACTCATGATGTCCCCGGGGTGAACTCAAGCCGGAGCGCCCCGCTGTCGGGCAGCACGATCGCGCTGCCGTCCCGCCGGGTCCAACCGTCGGGGAGGAGGAAGTAGTTGCCGCCGCTGCGGACGAGCAGCCGCAACCCGCTGTAACGAAAGCGATAGACGGCGTCGGTTGTGTCGAGCCATTCCTCGTGGACGCCGGGTCCCCCGAGCAGCAGCCGCTCACCGCTGTAGACGACGGCGCTCGGCCGGCCACGCAGGTGGCTGGCGAGCAGCATTCCGCTCCCGCGGCCGAGGGCCTCCGCGACATCCTTGGTCGCCCAGAACAGGCTGAGCACGATCAGGAGCCCGACAAGCACGGTCGAGGCAGCGGCAAGCCGCCGTTCTTCGCGGGTCCGCCGTGCCGGCGCTTTCCTGGCCGCGCCTATGCGGCGGCCGAGATGCACGCTGTAGGCGCCGACGCCCACGCCAAGGCCCAGGCTGACCGGCCCGAACAAGAAGGGCTGCGACCGGAACATCGCAACCGCTCCGAACGCCGAGAATCCAGTGCTGAGCAGGCCCGCCGCTCGCGCTGCCCAGCGGAGCGCGTCGCAGGCTGGCGCTCGGGCGAGCGCCTTAGTGATCAGGACGTGGAGCTGCAGGGCGGCCAGAGCGGCCAGCGCAATCAGCACCAGCGCCCGATAGAGCACATCGGTGCTGCGGAACAGGTAATCCTGCGTCGAGAAGCCCAGAAGGCTGCTGTCGATGCCGAAATACGCGGTATAGAACGCCTGGCGCTGGACGCCGAAATAGAAGGCGAGCGCGGTCACGATCGTGGTCGGCACACAGACCGAAGCAAACGTCTGGATCGCCACGTTCAGGTCGCGTGGCGCTGGTCTGCCGTCCCGGTCCTCGCGCGCGCGATCGTCTGGCCTGGCCGCGGCCGTGTCCTCTCGGCGCGGCAAGCGCTGCTGCGTCGGGCTGGATGCCCGCCCCTGATCCCCCGTCACCTCCACCAGCTCAGGAGAGTGCTGAAGAAATGGCGAAGACTCACGGCGCGTGATCCTCTGACCACCAACGATGCAGCTTCGGGGCGGCCGTCTTGGCCCTTATTCAGCACTCTCCCAGCACCCCCTCCGTGGCAAGACTCACAACCTTGATAGCGCTGAAGGGAGGGGGAACGGCGCTCGACGCACGAACGTGCGACGCATCTCTGAGCGTCGGGAGTATCCACGACTATCCGATCACCGGGCGTCCAGCCACCGTTGACCAGGGGCACAGGGGGGTCTCGCCACAGAGACGACCGGCTGGACGCCAGGTCAGCGTGTCCAGCCGGTTGGACGGCCCAGCTGGACGGCCAAGCTGGACGGCCAAGCTGGACGGCCAAGCTGGACGGCCAAGCCCGCAGGGCGGCCGGAATCGGCCCCTGTCAGCTCAGCTGGTCGACGACGTCGGGGATGCCGCCCTGGGACAGCACGACGGGGGTGAAGCCGTGGCGCTCCAGCAGGCCGGCGGCGATCGAGGCGCGGTAGCCGCTGGTGCAGGCGACCCACACCGGCCGGTCGCGCCGCAGCTCGGGCGGCGCGCTGGCGACCAGGTCCGGCAGGCAGCACAGCACCGCGCCCGGCACCCGCCCGGACTCCCACTCGGCCGGCGAGGAGACGTCCAGGACCTGCGCGCCGTCGCGGGCCGCGGCGGCGAACTCCCCCACATCGACCCGGCGGTAGGACACCGCGTCCGGCGCCCCGCCCCACCGCAGGACCCTTGGACATGGTCGAACCCCACCCTGCCCAGCTGCACGAGAGCCTCAGCGACCGGCTGGTCCGCACCGGCCGCCAACGCGACGGCTGCGTCGAAGGGCAGCAGGCATGCCACCCACACGCCGAGCTCCTCGGCCAGCTCGACACCCAACGCCCCGCCAGATGCCCCGCGCCGAACGCGTCACGAGGACGCAGGTCCACGACCTGGCCATCGCCGGCCTCGGCCAGCTCCGGGACCGGCCGGTCGATGAGCGCGGAGAACCCCGCACGTTGATCGACGCCATGCGCTCGTGTACCCGGGGTAGGGCTGCAGCCCGGCGAGCTGCCCGTCGGCGAACGCCTCCGCGTCCGCGTAGGCCAGCGCGGGTTGGATTGCAACTCCTCCGCGACTGTCGAGGGCACATGCCCAGCGGCGTCTGAGGCGGCGCAGAACGACCCCTGGCCATGCGTCGGTAGACCGCCACCGCGCCAGGCAGCGCGGCCAGCCGGCGCAGCGAGCCGTGCTGCAGCCTGGCGAGCTGCCGCGCCCGCTCCGCGCCCAGCAGGTCCGTCCGCCCCGCAGGCGGACGGAGAGCAGGCTGCCGCCGGTGAACACCGCCACCGGCTTGTCCTCGACAAGCAGCAGGTAGCTGCAGTGCTCCGGCGTGTGGCCAGGCGTGTGCAGCGGACGGATGACCAGCCTGCCCGCGTGCAGATCCTCGCCCGTGAAACGCCGGGACGTGGTCGAACGCCGCGCCCGCGCCGGCCGGCAGCACCAGCCGGGCGCCCGCCCGCCGCGCCGCCGGCAGCGCTCCCGAGACGTAGTCGTTGTGCACGTGGGTCTCCAGAACCCAGCGGATCGGCACGCCCGCCTCGTCAGCCGCGCGGAGGAACCGGTCTGTGTCCCGCTGAGGATCGACCAGAATCCCAGGCCGTCGCAGACCGCCCGGTACGTGACATCGCCCAGGCCAGGCGTGCGGATTGCCCGCACATCGACTGCGCATGCTTGGCCGTTCATCGCAACACACGTGGTGCCGAACGTACGTCTAAAATGAGTTTTCACCGGACTAGTACGACCACTCCCCAACGGTGGACAATCCAGTCAGCGTGTCCGTGTCGCGGGCGCCTGAACGCACTGGAGGAGCGATGCAAGATCCCGAGGGACAACCGACGCGCAGGCTGCACGGCCAGGGGGAGCCGCTGCTGGCGCCAGACGCTTCTGCCGCGATCGAGGCTTTTGATGCGATCGGTACGCTTGATGCGCCCGCTGCCCTCGCCGCGATCAATGCGTTGATCGACGAAAGGGGCTTCAGCCCAGCGGCCGAGGCCTTCGCGGCCAACAACGATTTCGCCGCTCCGACCTTTGGAAGGCTGTTTCCCGGTCTGCCGCCTTTCCAGCCGCCGTCTGAGCTGCTGATCGAGCTGGGCGCCGCGATGGCAGACCCTGACACCAGGGTCAACATCCCTCAGCTCCCTGAACCCACGGCCGATGACAGCACGATTCCTTCAGGATTCACCTACTTCTCTCAGTTCGTCGATCACGACATCACGCTTGATCCAACCATCGGCTTCCCCCCAAGCGTGGATCCCGACAATCTCATATCAGGCCGCACGCCCACCCTCGACCTCGACAGCGTCTACGGATTGGGACCGGAGGAAAACCCCCAATTCTACGATCCTGACTTTCCGGCCAGCGAGGCGCGGTTCAAGCAGGGGACGACCACCCCGGTGCCCGATGTGACGCCTGGCAGCCCGCTCCTGCCGTCGTTCCCGAACGACCTGCCCCGCATAGGCGGCCAAAGCGCTGACCGCAGGCAGGCGGTCATCCCCGACCTTCGCAACGATGAGAACCTGGTGATCGCCCAGCTATCGCTGGCGTTCATGAAGTTCCATAACAAGCTGATGGATGAGCAGCCGGAGTGCGCCGAAGGAGAGACGCTGTTCGAGACGGTCCGCAGGCTGGTGCGATGGCACTACCAGTGGATCGTGCTCAATGACTTCCTGCCGAGGGTCGTGGACCCGGCGGTGCTCGCCGACGTCTGCGGGAACGGGCGGAGATTCTATACATTCGAGGAGGATCCCGGCACCCCGTTCATGCCCGTCGAGTTCTCCGTGGCCGCCTACCGCATGGGCCACAGCATGGTCAGGAACTCTTACAGCTTCAACCGGATCTTCACTCTCCAACTCCCGGGCGGGCCAGTGACGAGGGGGGTTGCGACGCTGGACCAGTTGTTCCTGTTCACCGGGGCGCGCGGCTTGGGCGGCTTGGTGGACACGCTGCCGTCCAACTGGATCATCGACTGGCGCCGGTTCTTCCAGCTTGGCGGTCCCCCCGTGTTCCCCATCCCCGCGCGCAAGATCGACTCCAGGCTCGCGTTCTCGCTGCGCAACGTGCCCGACGTCTCGCCGCAGGAGCCCGTGTCGCTCGCCTCCAGGAACCTGCTGAGAGGGCGGCTGATCGGGCTGCCGACCGGCCAGTGCGTCACGACGGCCATGAAGGAGATGCCGCTGACGCCGGCGCAGATCGCGGGCGGGCCCGAGGGTGACATCGTCGTGGCCCACGGGTTCGATCTCCAGACTCCGCTCTGGTTCTACCTCCTGCGCGAGGCCATAGTGCAGGGGCAGGGCAACCGGCTGGGCGCCATCGGCAGCCGCATCGTCGCCGAGGTGTTCGTCGGGATCCTGCAGGGCGATCCACGGTCGTTCCTGGTCATGCAGCCCGATTGGACACCCACCGTGCCAGCGGCGACCCCGGGCACGTTCACGATGGCCGACCTGCTGCGCTACGTGAACGACATCAACCCGCTCGGTTAGCCATCGCCGCGATAGGCAGGCCACTCAGGCGGGGACGGGCCCGGACAGGCCCCTCCCCGCCCGTTCCGCAGGTCGCGAACGCGGCGCAGGCGCGTCGAATGCCCAGTCCGATCAGCTCGCCCAAATGCTTCGCCCCGCTCAGCAGGCACGACGCGATCCATGGAGTCCACAGCCCCGAACTCGGCGACGTCGACTTCGTAGACATCGCTGCGCCCTCGGCGGGCCGGCTGACGCAAACCACAGAATCCGCATGTTCTTAGCCGAACTGGACGAACAATGTCTTGCTTCAGCCCACGCCGGGAAATGCGTCCACGAGGAGAGTGAAGATGTAGAGGGCAAGGCCCAGCCCGATCAGGTCGACTCTGGCTGCCCACCGAGCACGAACGCCGAAGGCGACCACGATGAAGCAGACGAACGCAGCGAGCAGGAACAGGAACTGCAACGTTGGCGACACGCTGATCGACTCCTTGGTGGTCAGCCAGGTGAATGACACCGGTAACCTACCCTGTGGCGTCAGTGGAGGGAAGCACTACTGACCACGTCGGCTTGGGATCTGGGGCGCGAGCTGGTTGCCTGGGCAGGCGAACAGCCGCCCCGACAAGATCGCCAAAAACCCGGGCGGCGCAGCCCGGCCATCTATCGGGCACAACGGCGCAGCCCCAAGGACAGCATCAACAGTGTGATCAGGGGGGCGGGCGTCGCCTCGACCCTATGCCGCTGTCGATGGCTGAGGAGACCGGAGAGCATCGGGTATCGGCTGCTCTGGGGTGAGCAGCCAAGAAACCACAATCACAGTCTTACATGATATCAGCGCCAGATCGGCATGCTGATACAATGTTGGAGCAGCTCGAATACTCACTCGATGAGCCCAGGCGCCGCAAGCCGGACTAGTCGCAGCGCGTTGCCCTGGGGTCAGCCTCCACTTCGCCCGTGTCGGTGGCGTATTCAATTTTTCCGTACCAGGAGACGCAGACGTTCGCTGCATCAACACGCACAGGACCCGCGTAGCTCCTGGATATTCCTCCGTTCTCAGCATAGGCAACCTGTGTGCACGTGTCGCCCGGCGCAGTCTCGGCGCATCGGACGAGACGAATCTCCATGTATTTAGACTCGCCCACCGTGCTAGTCGAGGAGACGATCCTGGCACAATTCGTTCCGCTGGCATAGTAAATTTCTACGTATCCGAGCAGCGCACGGGTTTCACGGCCATGAATTGGTATATTTTCAATCCGATCGCCAGAGCAGTCCGCTTGTGTGAACGGAGATGGTTGGGGGGTTGTCGACGTCGCGGTGCTGCCCCCCAGAAAATCAGGACCCAGTAGATTTATGGCGACTGCGGCGATGCCCAGAACGGCTAGGAGAATCTGACGACGAGTAGTAAGCGCCGGGACTTCCGCACCAGCCAACTTGAGGCCTCCGCCCACCACAGCAGCAGCCAGGCAAATCAGGCCAATCACCAAAAGGGTGAAATCCATCAGCTCTCCAGACCGGCTTGGTACCGCAGAATAGACTAAACCGTCATTCGTCGTGTTGCAGGAGCGTGAGTCCTCAGCGCCATATGCGGCGGGTCAGCACTCAGCTGTTCGATGGCCTTCACGGCTGATGCGGACCCCGCCCGGAGTGCCTCGGTCAAGAGCGCGAGGCTGGTGGCAACGACCCATGTCAAGCCAATAGGCTTCTGTTCAACCCTGGCCACGTGTCGCGCCTGTGAAGACAGGCGGGCATACCGGACGGAGGAAATGCAACGACGGTGAACGGCTCGGAGCAGATCGACCGGCGCGTGGATTCGCTCTCGCTGCGGTCCTCGCAGGGTTCGTCGCCACGGGCGGGTCGCGTCGCCCGGCGGTTTACCCTGGTGTCTCGTAGAGCCTGGCGGGGTCCACCAGAGCGACCTGTCCGGCTGTCTCCTCAGCCAGCAGCTCGTCGGCGAACCCGGCGACGCTGAACAGGATCAACCGCGCATCGGGGCGGGCGAGTCCCCGCCGGCTGAGCAGGTCCCGCAGGCGGCGCAGGCGCGTGAGATGCCCCAGCCCGATCGGCTCGCTCGAATGCTTCGCCTCGCCGAGCAGCACGACACGATCCATGGAGTTGTAGGACCCGAGCCCGACAACGTCGACTTCGTGGCCGGTCCTGTGCTCCCCGTCAGCGACGACCGTCGCCCCGACCTGGCTCAATCCTCCAGGCACGAGCTGGGCGGCATGATCGGCGGTCCATGCCCGCGCCAGCTCCTCGAAGTGTGGCCCCAGGACTTGGGAGCGCCACCGCTCCCGCGCGTCCCGCCAGACCTCTGCCGCGCGACCCTGTTCCAGCCTCGCCCAGTCCCGGCGCATCACCGCGGCGTAGAAGCGCAGCAGCGGGTCGGCGATGTGCCAAGTCGGGCGCCACTCGCGCAGTGGGGTCGTCCCGGCGAACGACGAGCTGCATGTCGGCCAGCGCTCCAAGCGTATGGGTGATCGCTGACGCTGTCCGGCCAAGCCGGCCGCCGATCTTGCCGCTCGTCGTACAGCCGTCCGCCATGGCCGCGAGCACCGAAAGGTACGCCGCCTTGTCTCGCAGGCGGGACTCCTCGTCAAGCAGGTGGCGGGCTTCGTGCAGCAGTGGGCGGGTCACGCTCAGCGGGCTGCGGACCATCCAGCCGTCGAAGTCGCCGTCCGCAGGCACATCGCTGGCCAGGGTGTAGTAGCCGGGTACGCCACCGCACACCGCATGCACCTTGATCGCGGTCTGTGGGTCCGCGTCGAGGCTCACAAAGCGGGCAGCGTCGCGGAACCCGAACGGCCCCACAGCCACTTCAGTCGATGCCCGGCCGCGCAGGGGCGCCTGGCCAGATAACAGGGACGTCATCGCCGTCATCGCCGAACCGCACAGCACCAGACGGCTTGCGGGCCCGCAGCCACGACGGACATCGAGCGCCCGCTGGATCCGCGAGGCCAGACTCGGCGCCGCGGCGGTCAGGTACGGGAACTCATCGAGGACAATCGCCACCGGCGCAGCGTCGCCGGGCAGGGCTAGAAGCGCCTCGAGAGCCTGGTCCCAGTCGGCAAACGCAGGCGCAGCGGGAAACCGCAGGTGCCGCGCGTACGCAGCCCCCAGGTCACCGAGCTGCTCGATCTCGGTGCCCTCTACGGCTTGGTAGTAGAAGCCGCCCGAAACCTCACAGAGCTGGCGGAGCAGCACGGACTTGCCGTGCCGACGACGCCCGTAGACGACCGCGAGCATCGGGCCGGCACCCGCGCCCGCGATGAACCGCGCCAGCGCCGCCCACTCGCGGTCGCGGTCGAACAGGTCGCGCGGCTTGGCCCACACAACGGCAGAATACTCAAGCCTGGCTTAGGACCTGGGCACAAATAACTTGGCGCTTTCGCCCGGATTTTGAGCCGGTCAGCGAGTTCCACGACCGCAACTTCGGCCACGTTATTCCAGCCCGGGTCCTTAGTGGTCCTTGCCGGAAGTCATTTGATGTAAGTACAGGCCTGTGTTTAATGCGGCTTGGCGCGTCCGAAGCGCCGTCCCGATCACCCGTGGGACAGTGGGAGCCGCGATGTCCAGGCAAAGCCCGTACCAGATCGTCTTGACGCACGAACAGCGGCG
>JBOGEA010000202.1:0-10533 GCA_050743205.1 Egibacteraceae bacterium
TCGGCCACCCACTGGACCGCGGGCTCGTCGTACTCGGCCCGCAGCGCCGAGAACCCGTCGACCAGCAGCACCACACGCGGCTCGTCGCGCCAGCCCGCGCCCAGCTCACGGCGCCGGTCCAGCTCGCCGCGCAGCAGCCGGACGCACCGACGCTGCCGCTCGCCCTCGGTCGCGGTGATCACGGCGCCCGTGTGCGGCAGCCCGGCGAGGGGCGCGAGCGCGCCGGCGCCGAAGTCGAGCACGTACAGGTGCAGCTCGTCAGGCCCCGCACCGGCGGCCAGCGCCAGCGCGAGCGACGCCAGCGCCGTGGTCGTGCCGCTGCCCGCCAGGCCGAACAGCAGGAGGTTGCCCACGCTGAGGTCCCAGCCCACCGGATACTGCGCCTGCGCGTCTGGGTCGTCGGCCAGCGCGACGAGCGCCGTGCCGGCTTTGACCGCCGCCGTGGCGGTCTCGGGGTCGACGATCGCGTCTAGCTGCAGGTCGGCCGGCAGCGGCTCGGGCCAGGGCCGCCGTGGTGCGGCCATGCCGGCGCCGGCGAACGCCTCCCGGCATGCCGCCACGATGCGCGGCAGGTCGCTGGCGGCGGCCTCCCCAGGCGCTGGCGCAGGCCGCGGAGCACGGGGGCGGCGCCCGAACTGGAACGGCGCCACGTCGATGCGGCCGCCGTCCTGCTGGCTCACCCCGGTGACCAGCGCGGTCTGGATCGGCACCACCTCTGCGGGACCCAGCCGCACGAACGCGCGGCCCGGCTGGTCCCGGCCGATCCGCGCCGCGGCGGGCACGCCGATCACGTCGGTGGAGTCGCCCTCGTCCTGGACCCGCAGCGCGATGCGCAGGTTGGTGTTCGCGCGGATGCTGTCCTTGACCGCGCCGGACGGCCGCTGGGTGGCGAGCAGCAGGTGGACGCCCAGGCTGCGACCGCGCTGGGCGACCCCGACGAGGGCCTCGATGAAGTCGGGCAGCTCGGCCGCCATGGTGGCGAACTCATCGATGATCACGACCAGCCGGGGCAGCGGGGCGGTGGCCGCGACGGGCAGCCGCAGGTAGGCGCGCAGGTCGTCCGCGCCGGCCCCGCGCAGCAGCCGCTCGCGGTGGCGCAGCTCGGCCTCCAAGCAGCGCAGCGCCCGCTCGCCCAGCTGCGCGTCGAGGTCGGTGACCAGCCCGACCGTGTGGGGCAGGCGGGCGCACTCGTCGAACGCGCTGCCGCCCTTGTAGTCGACCAGGACGAAGTTGAGATGCTCGGGATCGGTGCGCAGCGCGAGCGCCGCGACCAGGCTGCGCAGCAGCTCGCTCTTGCCCGAGCCGGTCGTGCCGCCCACCAGCCCGTGGGGCCCGTCGCGGATCAGGTCGAGCGTGAGCACGCCCTGCTCGGTCACGCCGATCGGCGCGGCGATGCCGGGGTCCTCGCCGCCGGCCCGCCACAGTTGCGCGATCGCCTCGGGATCGAACACGTCCTCGGTGAACAGGGCGGTGACGTCCACCCGAGCCGGCAGCGACGCCCCAGCGGTCGCGGTCTCCGGATCCTCGAACCGCGCCAACGCAAGCGCGCAGGCGCGGGCGGTCTCGACGCTGACACCGGCGACGAGCAGACCTCTGGCCGTCTCGCCGAGCCGGGGGCGGGTGAGGTCAGCCGTGCCGTCCGCATCGAGGACCTCGACGACCGTGCCGCAGACCGCGGGCAGGCGGTCCGCGGTGGGCGCGAGCACGATCCCCGCGACCGGGCCGGCGTCGCCGCGCAGCACGGCCCGGGCCGGCGAGCTCTTGCCCTCGGTCAGCCCCACCGCGTCGATGACCGCGAGCAGCACCGGGCCGGCATCCCGGCCCCGGCCTGCTTCGAGGACGTCGCGCAGCAGGCCGTCCGCCCGCTCGGCCTGGCCTGCCAGCATCCGCGCGCCGCCGCCAGCGCTGGCGTCGCGGGTGTGCGGCAGCCATTTGGCCCAGTCCCAGGCGCCCGTCTCCTCCGGCTCGGTGAGCACCGCGATCCGCAGGTCTGCCGGCCCGTGGTGAACGGCCGCCTGGCAGATCAGCGACCGCGCGAGCGCCAGCGCCGCCGCGCGCTCACCGACGATGCCCACCACGCCGCCCTCGGAGAGATCGACCGGCACCGGAACGAGTTCCAGCTGTGAGGCCTCGGCCAAGGTCTGCGCCACCTCGGCCGGACGCTCGCTGCCGCCGCTGGCCAGCGGCGGCTGCCAGGCGATCGTGCCGAGGCCGGCCGACAGGCGCAGCGCGTCGGGGTCGGTGAGGCGCCGCTCCCACAATCTGACGCTGGGTGCCGTGGCCCGGCGCCGGATCTCCGACGGGTCGGGGAACGCCTCGCGCGCTCTCGCGGTCGCCTCGGCCCGCCCCTGCGCCAGCTGCCCGCGGAACGTCTCCAGGTCAGCCGCGAACCGGGCGGCCTCCTGGCGGGAGGTCCGCTGACCGCTGCGGCGGCTCTCGACCCAGTTGCCGACCAGCATCACCGGGGAGAGCAGCGCGAACAGCCCGAACAGGAGACTGCCGCCGATCTTGATCATCACCGCGCCCATCGCCAGCGGCGCGAGCATCGAGATCCAGGAGAACGGCTGCCTTGCGGGCGCCTCGTGGGGCGGTCTGGGCAGCGCGATCGCCGAGGCGTCGGCGGGCGGCATGGGCCGCGGCGGTCGGTTGAACGGGACGTTGCCTCCCCCGGCTCGCGCCGCCGCGGCCAGCGCCGGACGGTCGGTGGGCTCATGCTCCACCAGCCTCAGGTGCACCGCGCCCAGCCGCATGATCTCGCCAGCGGGCAGCTTGCGGGGCTCGCGGGCCGCGGCGCCACCGATCCAGGTGCCGTTGCGCGAGCCGAGGTCGGTGACCGTGACCTGCCCGAGGTGGTCGACCTCCACGGCGCAGTGCCGGGCCGACACGGTGGGGCTGGCCAGCGTCAGGTCGCAGCCGTCGCCGCGGCCGATCAGCGTGCGCCCGGGCTGGAGCCCGACGCGCTGGCCAGCGTCTATGCCTCCCACGACGGTGAGGACCGGGCCGCTGACCGGCTCGGTCAGCGCCGGCTCGTGCCCGTCGGTGGGCCTGACGACCGCGCCGTCGTGCAGCCCCGCCTCGCTCAGCGCGAGCCAGGCCCGCAGGAGCCGGCCGTCCACGGCCATCCCGCGCGTCCCGTCGCGGCATCCCAGCGCCGCCAGCAGGTCCCCCACGGTGGCATCCGGCACCTGGACGTTCACGTCCGCGTCCCAGGCACCACGAGCGGTCTCGACAACGATCTGCACGGCGGTGAGCCTAACGCCGCCCTGTGACAGGTTCCTTGACCAGTCGGCGCCTACGGACAGCGGCGGATCGCTACCGCATGCGTGGTGGCGCTGGTCAGCGAGCAGGCTCTCGGCGTCTCTGCTCGGCTCTGGCGTCGGTGGCGGCCTGGTCAAGCCGGTTCGCCACTGCCCTCAGCCGCTTCGCCAACCTCTGGCCGTCGCCGACGCAGCTCGCAAGCCGCTGGTCGAAGTGGCCGCCGTAGACGCCGCGCCACACCTCCTTGGCCTGTGCCCCCATCCGCGCCCGCTCCCCCGCCTGGTACGCAACCACCCGGGCGGACGACCTGAGCGCATCCGCCAGCTCTCCGGCGGCCGCATAGTCAAAGCCGACGTCGCCCGGCACGATCCATTCGTTGGCCATAGGGCGCAGAGTAAGCCATGACGCGGTCTGGTGTGAAAGGCCGGCAACCCTGACTGTGCAGGAGGTGAGATGGACGTCAGCTCGGCGGATCCCGACACGCTTGAGCGCTACGCCAGCGCAGGCCACAGCCTGAACGACTCGCTGCGCAAGCAGGCCCAGGCGCTGGACACGGCGTATCGGGCCTACTCCGCCACGGCCAGCGAATGCCGAGCGGACGTCTCGGCCGCGCTGAGCGAACTGGCCGCCTACGTCGACCGCAACCGCCGGGACGACGAGTGGGTCCGGACCGTTGCGGCGGCGTTCCGCAAGGCCGACACCGGCGCCGGGCCGGTGACGCTCGACGATGCCCGGATCACGGCCCTCCTGCGGTCAGCGGGCCTGCCGGTGAGCCGCTCCCAGGAGGACTGGCAGCGCCTGGCGCTCAAGCGGGCCGGCATCGACCCAGCCGACTGGGACCCCGAGCAGGGCCTGTTGGCCAATGACGAGATCGTCCAGTCGGTCTACCGCTACTACGGCCAGCTGTGGCTCGACCATCCCGAGCTCCAGTGGGCAGGCATGGCCAACCTGGTGGGGCCGATGTTCTACGCCGGCTGGCAGGACCTCTACGGGCTGCGCCATGCGCTCGGTTCGGGGAACCGCCTCAAGTATTTCGCGATTCTTTTGGACCTTCCGCAGCTGCCGGGCTGGGTGTACAGAACGGCTGGTTTCTTCGGTCCGGGGCCGTTGGCCGAGCACCTGACATCCGAGGAGCTGGAGTGGTTCGAGGTGCAGTTCCTCAAGATGCAGAAGGCGATCTTCGAAGATCTGGCCTGGCAGCACGAGGCATACCTCTCTGACGGCATCGAGGAGATGCGGCGGCTGCGCAGAGCAGGCAAGATCACAGGAGCCGTTCTTCTGGCGTGGGAGGACATTGCCAGCGGCGAGCCGGCGAGGTTGGCGGCGGGCAACAAAGCGCTGTTGCAGTATGAACAGGAAACAGTCATCCAGGACGAATATGACGAGATGCGACGCCATCACGGTCCAGTCGGTGATGCCTTCACGTATCTCGCGACGTGGACGGCAAACAACTCGGTTCCCGGGGGCAAGCCCTACCGCGACGTCGTCACCCGCACGATCGGCGCGGAGATCCACACCCCGCGGTTGCCGCTGCTGGGTTTGGACCCGCCGGACCCCGGCGTGCATGTCACGCTGCCGCGCGGCAACATCGCCGAGTTCGACGACCGCTGGGAGTGGATCAGAAACGACATGCTGCCGGCCTATCAAGAACTGCTCAAGCATCCCGGTGAGATGCGGGCGCTGGTGAACCGGCCGGTGGCCGATCGCGCCGACGACGCCCGGAGGCTGGATGTCCTGCCTTACCCGCGCTGACGGCTGTGGTCGGTGGCCGCTCAGCCGGCTCCTGCTCGCCGCCGCCCTGACAGTCGTGCTGGTCGGATGCACCGCGCAAGGAGCGCCGATGAAGATTTTGTGGGATCTGTCAGAGAGCCACACGATGAGGGATGTCAACTGGCCCAACAACCTTGACGCGGTTGAGCTGCGCCCGATCGCCTCCGTCGAGATTGATCTTCCGCAAGGGCGAGCGTTCCACGCTGATGATGACATCCGCGCGATGTACCTCAATCGTGAGGGTGACGAGGTGCGCTCGATCCTGGTCAAGTTCGAGAAGGCCACCACTGAGGCGGCATATGAGCGGGCGGTCGCGCTGGCGCGCGAATGGGATCTGCAGACAAACCAGCTCGACAGTTGGTTCGCTGAGCGCAAGGCACAGCGTGCGGCGGGTGATGAAGACCTGATGAGCACTACGCTGGCGACGAATCCGGACGCGCAGCTCACGCCGGGAGTCCCGGATGTCAGCCTGGAGATCCTCTACTCGTTCGACGACGAGCTGCCCTCGTACGTGGCAGTGGAATTCTTCTGGCCGCCCGACCGTATGCTCAACTGAATAATGCCCTCATTGCCAAACCGAGGACGAAATTTCCGCCGACGAGGCCCAGGAGCATGAGCGCGACACGGCGGAACTGGCGGCGCAGCGCTGGCAGTTCCGCTGGCCCGGCGAAGAGGCGGCGTGGCCAAAGGACCCATGACACGTAGGCGAACACGCCGACCGCGGCGAGGAGCAGCGCCGTCTTGGCCGCCAGCACGCCCCACCACAGCGGGCTGGCATCCGCGTGTCGGCCAGGCAGCGCGATGACCGTCAGCCCGAGGCCAGACCCGCCGATCAGCGCGCATAGGCTCAGCACCTTCCAACGCGCCCCCGCCGCGAGACGGACCGCCAACTGCTCGTACTCCTGCGCATCGAGGGCCGCCTCGGCTCGCGGCTGCACGACCAGAAGGCTGTACGCCATGGCACCGAGCCAGATCCCCGAGGCGGCTGCGTGAACCGCCACGAGGCCGAACTCGACGAGCTGCATGGGGAGGCGGTCTACCAGCGACCGGCACCGGTTGTCCAGGCTTCTCCCACCTGACAGCTGCGTATCGTCTGCGTCTTATGCCGACCTCGGTATAAGACGCACAACCTGCTCAAATGGCACCGCCACCGTCTGCGCAAACAGGCCACCCCCGCCGCCCAGGCCGGAGCGGTCCCCGCGCTGGCCTGAACCGCGGGCCAGCCCGAACTCGCCCCGGACGCTAACTCAATACAGTCGAAGTTGGGGTGCTCTGCTTTCCGTCGTCAGCGACGGAAGCCGCATGTAGCGCAGGCGGTGGCGCTCAGGTGACGGTGACGAGGGCGAAGGGCTCGAGGGTGGCGGGGCTGGGGATGTAGCCGTGGATGTTGGCCTGGAGGGCGAGGGCAGGCTTGGAGTGGGCGTAGGGCAGGCCGGGCAGGAAGTCCATGATCAGGCGGTTGGCCTGCTGGTACAGCTCGGTGCGGCGGGTGGGGTCGGTCTCCCGCTCGGCATCGTTCAGCAGGGCGAAGATCTCCGGGTTGAAGAAGCCCCACTGCTGCTGGGGCGCCTGGAAGAACGTCCCGATGAAGTTGTCCGGGTCCCCGATCTCACCGGTCCATCCCAACAGGTACAGCCCGTACTGCCCGGTGTGGACCTTGCCGAGGTAGTCCGGCCGCCAGGGGGCGGAGTCAGTCCGCAGCCTGAATCCCACGGCCTCAAGGTCGGCCTTCATCGCCTCGTAGTTGGCCCGCGGATCGGGCATGTACGGGCGGGCGCCGTCGGAGGAGGGGAACGCGAACGTGATCTCGACGGGATCAGCGGTGTAGCCGGCCTCGTCGAGCAGTTGGCGGGCGCGATCGGGGTTGTAGTCGTAGGTGGCGACGTCGTCGGCGTAGCCGAACAGCGAGGGCGGCATGAACTCGTGCGCGACCTCGCCCTGGCCGACGTAGAACCCGTCGATGATCGCCTGGCGGTTGATGGCGTGGGCGATGGCCTGGCGGACGCGGATGTCCTCGAGCGGCGGCATCCCCTGGTTGATGCCCAGGTAGGCCACATTGAACGGCGGCCGGGCCAGCAGCTGGAGCTGCGCGTCTCCTCGGATCGTGGCGTAGTCCTCGGGCGCGACCAGGTCGTAGCCCTGGATCTCGCCGGTCTGCAGGGCTTGGAGCCGCGCGGCGTTGTCGCCGATGGGGCGGAAGATCAAGGTCTGGATGTTGCCAGGTGCCTCACCCCAATAGTCCGGGTTGCGCTCCATCACGAGCCGGTCGCCGACCCGCCACTCCCTGAACCGGAACGGCCCGGTCCCGGTCGGGTGCGCCGTGCCGTAAAGGCTGGTGGGGCGGAAGATCCCGCCTTCGCCGACCTCGCCCTGATCCGCGTCGTACAGGTCGAGCGCCGTCGGGCTCGCGATGGTGAAGCTGGGCAGCGCGAGCGCCGGCAGGAACGAGGCGGACGGCTGGGTGAGATCGATGCGCACGGTCTGCTCGTCGATCGCCTCGCACCCTTCGTACAGCGACGGCCCCAAGCCGCCGCCGTCGGCGAAGCCGTTGAACACCGTCTGCCAGTAGTAGGTGGCGTCGGGGCGCTGGAACGAGCCGGTGAAGTTGTGCCAGCGGTCGAAGTTGAAGCACACCGCCTGAGCGTTGAACGGGGTGCCGTCGTGGAAGGTCACGCCCTGGCGCAGGTCGAAGGTCCACGACCGCGCGTCGTCTTCAGGCTCCCACGACTCCGCCAGCGCCGGAGCGAGCTCCGTCGAGCCCGGCTTCAGACCCACGAGCCCCTCGAACATCTGCGTGACCGCACGCAGGGACTCGCCGTCAGAGACGAGCACACCGTCGAGTGAGACCGGATCCGCACCCGTTCCGAACACCAGCGTGACGACTTGGTCAGCCTGTTCAGCCTGGCCGTCCCCTCCGCCGGTGCACGACGCGGTGAGCAGCGCAACCAGGCTGGCCAGAGCAAGCGGAAGCCGCAGTCCTCGATCCATTACGCAAAGCGTAAGGGATCGAGGCGGCGAACGATGGCGGTAGGACGAGCTGGGGTGGCGGGGGCGTCTGTACAGTGGGCAGTGGAGGCCATGCGGGGCGTCGAAATGCGGGCGCGGATGGAATAACGGGGAGGAAGCACGTGGAGACGAGGCGACCGGTCGGCCCGGACGTCCAAGCCTTCGCCGACCGGTTCGCCCAGCTGGAGGCGAACATCGCCACGGTCGTGGAGGGCAAGCCCGAGGTGGTGCGGCTGGTGCTGATCGCGCTGCTGGCCGAGGGCCATGTCCTGGTCGAGGACGTGCCGGGGGTCGGCAAGACGCTGCTGGCCAAGGCGCTCAGCCGCTCGATCGCGTCGAGCGTCCGGCGTATCCAGTTCACCCCGGACATGCTGCCCAGCGACATCATCGGCATCACGGTCTACCACCAGGAGCGCGGCGACTTCGAGTTCAAGCCCGGCGCGGTGTTCGCGAACATCGTCTTGGGCGACGAGATCAACCGGGCGGGACCCAAGACGCAGTCGGCGCTGCTGGAGGCGATGGAGGAGCGCACCGTCACCGTGGACGGCACGACCCACGAGCTGGGTGTGCCCTTCATGGTGATCGCCACCCAGAATCCGATCGAGCTGCAGGGCACGTACCCGCTGCCGGAGGCCCAGCGCGACCGCTTCATGATGCGGGTCGCGATCGGCTACCCGTCGCTGGAGGCCGAGCTAAGGATCCTCGACCTCCACTCACGCCGAGACCCGGTCGCGTGGTTGCAGCCCGTGACGGACGCCCAGGAGGTCGCGGCGATGATCGAGGTCGCGCGAGGCGTGCACGCGGCAGAGCCGCTGAAGCGCTACATCGTCGACCTCGTCCGCGCGAGCCGCGCCCACCCCGCTGTCGAGCTGGGCGCCTCCCCCCGAGCGTCGCTCGCGCTGCTGCGGGCGGCCCGCGCCAGGGCGGCGGTCTCCGGCCGTGACTATGTCATGCCGGATGACGTCAAGGCGCTCGCGCACCCGCTGCTCGAGCACCGGCTCATCCTGCGGCCGGAGGCGCAGGTGGCAAGCGGGGCCGCGGAGGCGGTCGTCGACGAGCTGCTCGCCACCGTCCCCATCTCCGTGAGACGATGAGATCCGCGCGAGGGGTGCTGACCACCCGCGGGCTCACGCTGCTGGCCGGCGGCACAGCGCTGTGGATCGTGGCCAGGCTGCTCGGCGTCGCCGAGCTGCACATCGTGGCGGCGGCAAGCCTTGCGCTGGTCGGGGCGGGAGGGCTGTCGGTGGTGCTGGCCGCGCCAGCGATCTCCGTGCGCAGGACAGTGACCCCGCGCCTCGCCTACGGGGCTCGGGGCGAGGTCGTCGTGGACCTGCGCAACGACGGGCGCCCGCACTCCACACTCCTGCTCGTCGAGGACGCCTGTCCCCCGGACCTGCGAGCCGCGGGCACCCGCTTCGTCATCTCAGAGCTGGGTACGGGCCGGGCCGTCTCGCTGCGATACCCGATCGTGGCGGGGGCACGCGGGCGGCACACGGTCGGGCCGCTGCGGATCCTCGTGCGCGACCCGTTCGGGCTGGCACAGCGGACCCGGCGGGACGCGGGAACCGACCAGGTGCTGGTCTACCCGCCGATCGAGGCGCTGCCGCCAGACGCGATCCGCGCCCGGCACTACGGCGACGGGTCGAGCCCGCACCGTCAGCCGTTCGAGGACGGCGATGAGTTCCACACGATGCGGGAGTACGTCGAGGGCGATGACCTGCGCCGGGTCCACTGGCCTTCAACCGCGCGCCGGCAGAGGCTGATGGTCCGCCAGCAGGAGCAGACCCGGCAGGCGCGGGCCTTCATCTTCCTCGACATCCGGCGCTGCGCCCACGAGGGCCGCGGGCCGCACTCGACGGCGGAGAAGGCGATCGGCGTGGCCGCGAGCCTCGTGTCGCATCTGACCGCCCATGGGTTTCAGCTGTGTCTCGCCACCGAGGCCGATCGCCGCGGCAACCCGGCGAGACAGAGTCCGGCGCGCATGCTGGAGCACCTCGCCGAGCTGGCGCCGTCGTCGGTGCCCGGTCTCGGGCCAGCCCTCCAGCAGATGGCTGACGCGCAGGGACTGCTGATCGCCGTCGTCCGGCCCACTCCACCCGCCGCCGGCGGCGGCTCCACCGAGTCCGCGGACGCCCGCGCGCTGCTGCGGGCGGGCCGCGGGCGGCCCGGGCGGATCGCGCTGGTGATCGCCAGCGGGCCTGGTGACCAGCGTGCCGACGCGCTGGCGGGCATGCTCCGCGGCGCGGGGTGGAGGGCCACGACCATCGCGCCGGGCGAGACGCTGGCCAGCCGCTGGGCCTGCCTCGATACGGGCCCGCACCGCACCGCCACCGCCGGGATGGCCCCATGACCGCGCTGCTCGAGCGCGATGCCGCGCAGCCGCAGGCCTCTCCGGCGGCTCCGGCGCGACCGCGCCGCTTCGACCCGCTGCCCACCGCCGGGATGGCCCCATGACCGCGCTGCTCGAGCGCGATGCCGCGCAGCCGCAGGCCTCTCCGC
>JBOGEA010000203.1:0-10421 GCA_050743205.1 Egibacteraceae bacterium
GTATTCCGCCGCGATCCAGCACACAACCTCCCCCGACGTGACCGCGACGCGTGCAGCCCGACCCCGCCAGACTTGACTCACGCGCAACAGATTGGGCCCCTCCAAGGCATCTAGCGGCTCGGGTGAGGCTGCGCGAGACACGCCGGGCCCGGCGGGCTTATCATGATCGCGCTGGTGGCAGCGGCTGAGTGGCGTGGGGGCTTTGGGTGGAGTTGAGGGCGTGAGCGCGATCCGTCCGCTGGAGCGGCGGGATCTCCCGCAGGTCGCGGACCTGTACGAGTATGTGATGGGCTCGGGGTCGCGGACGCCGCGGCCGGGCCTGGGCGCCTGCCTCGGGCGGCTTCTCCTGGATCATCCCTGGGCCGACCCCGACATCCCCTCGCTCGTGTACGAGACGTCCGAGGGGCGGATCGTGGGCTTCCTCGGCTCGCACGTCCGCCGGCTGCGGGTCGACGGCAAGCCCATCCGGGCTGGCGTCACCGGCCAGTTCATGAGCGATCCGGCCATGCGCGGGGTCGGCGCTCTGCTGCTGCGCCGGTATTTCGCCGGGCCGCAGGACGTGACCCTGACCGACAGCGCAAAGCCGGAGATCCGCCCGATCTGGGAGGGACTCGGCGGGACGACGGCCAGCCTGGGCTCCCTCACCTGGATCCGCGTCTTCCGCCCGTTCCAGCTGGGCAGCGACCTGCTTCTGGCGAGTCACAGGCGCATGAAGCGGCTCGCCCGTCCGCTGTGCGCCGCCTTCGATCGGGCCGCCGCACGCGTGGGCGGGCGCCTGCTGGGGGTGGACGAGCCCGCCACCGTGGCGCGGGAGCTGACCCCACAGGCGGTGCTCGAGCACCTGCCCACCGTCACCCGCCGCGCTCGGGTCCGGCCCGACTACGACGAGGCGTTCCTCACCTGGATTTTTCAGGAGATGGGGCGCCCGGACGGCGAAGGCGACCTGGTGCGCCACCTCGTCTGTGACCAGTCCGGGCGGGTGCTCGGCTGGTACGTCGCCTACCTGCGAGCGGGGGGCACGGGCGAGGTCCAGCAGATCGCCGCCGCCTGCCGAGACGTCGAGGCTGTGGTCGAGCACCTGTTCTATCAAGCGCAGCGGTCCGGCGCCGCCGCGCTTCGGGGGCAGTTGGTTCCGCTTGTGGCCGAGCCCGTATGGCGGCGCCGCTGCCTGCTGCTGACCACCTCGCGGTTCCTCGTCCACGCCCGCGACCCCAGCCTGCTCCACGCGATCGCGGGCGGCGACGGCCTGCTGTCGAGGATGGACTGCGAATGGTGGATGCGCCACCCGATCGCCAGCCTGCAGACGAGCCGCGGATGAGCCAGGGCCTCCGTGGTTGAGAACTGTCGTGAAGCCGCGGCTTTCCTTCGGATGTGGAGGAAAGCTGCACCTCAAGCTGGAGAGAGCGTGCCTGACCCGCGGTTTTCCTCCGGATACGAAGGAAAACCGCAGTGAGCGGGATCCGTCCGTTGGAGCGGCGGGACCTGGCGCGGGTGGCGAGCCTGTTCGAGCACGTGATGGGGTCGGGCTCGCGGACGGCGCCGCCGGGTCTGGAGGGCTGCCTTGCGCGGCTCCTCGATCACCCCTGGGCCGACCCTGACATCCCCTCGCTGGTCTTCGAGGGCGAACAGGGGCGGATCGTAGGGTTCGTCGGCTCGCACGTGCGCCGGCTGTGCGTCGACGGCAGGCCTGTCCGGGCGGCGTATGAGGGCCAGCTGATGAGTGATCCGACGGTGCGCGACAGGGGTGTCGGAGGCCTGCTGCTGCGCCGCTATCTGGCCGGCCCGCAGGACGTCACGATCACCGACAGCGCGCTGGCGGGCGAGGTGGGGACGCTGTGGGAGCGGCTGGGCGGGAACGAGTCCTCGCTCGGCTCGTTGACGTGGGTGCGGTTCTTCCGGCCGTTCCGCTTCGGCGGGGACCACCTGCTCGGTCGGGAGAAGCCGGGGTGGTCACGGCGCGTCCGGCCGCTCTCGTCGGCGCTCGACGCCTTGGCCACCAGCAGGCTCTTGAAACCTCAAGAGCCCTCCACACGCTCGGAGCTGCTGACCCCGCTCGCCCTGCTCGAGCACGTCGCCAGCATCGCGGCCACCGCGCCGGTCCGCGTGGACTACGACGCGGCGTTCCTCGCCTGGGCCTTTCGGGTGATGGAGGGGCCAACACGCGGAGGGCGGCTGGTCCGCCGGCTGGTCCGTGAAGACAGCGGGCGGGCGCTCGGCTGGTACGTCGCGTACCTGTTCCCCGGCGGGATCGGGGAGGTGCAGCAGCTGGCCGGCAGGCCGAAGGACATCCCGGCCGTGCTCGATCACCTGCTCCACGATGCCTGGCGCGGCGGGGTGGCGGTGCTCCGGGGGCGGCTGGAGCCCCATCTGTTCGAGGCCGTGTGTGCACGGCGCTGCCTGATCCGCCCGAGTTCACGGTTTCTGGTGCACTCCCGGGATCAACGGCTGCTTGATGTGATCATGGCTGGGGACGGGTTGCTGACCAGGATGGACGGCGACTACTGGATGGGGCTGCACCTGAACGCCTACAGCTAACGGGGGAATGATCATCGTGATCGGCGAAGGCGCATGAACATCGTGCTTGTGGCAGAGGAGTCGGCTGGCATCCAGGCGCTGCGGCTGGTGACGGGCAGAGGGCACCACGTCAGCAGGGTGCTGACCTCGGCGCCTGAGGGAGCGCGCGGCTCGACCGTCGCCGGCGTCGCCGATCAGCTGGGCATCGAGGTCCTGCCGGCGCGGCTGGTCACCAAACCGGCGCTGGCGGAGCAGATGAAGATCGACGGGGTCGACCTGCTCCTGAACATCCACTCGCTGTATGTCGCGCACCCCGATGTCATCGCCGCGCCCACGATCGGCAGTTTCAACCTGCACCCGGGGCCCCTGCCCGAGTACGCGGGGCTGAACGTGCCGAGCTGGGCGATCTACCACGGCCAGCGCCGCCACGGCGTGACCCTGCACTGGATGGCCGCCAAGGTCGACGCGGGGCACATCGCCTTCGCCGACTCGTTCGAGATCGAGCCGCGCGACACGGGCCTGACGCTGACCGCGAAATGCGTGCGCCGCGGCCTGCCGCTCGTGGACGCGCTGCTCGATCTCGCCTCCACGGACCCGGCGGGGATCCCCGCCATCAGGCAGGACCTGTCCCTGCGCCGCTACTTCGGGCGCCGGGTGCCGCATGGCGGGTGGGTTCCCTGGCAGCTGCGCGCCCGCCAGGTGGTCGACTTCGTGCGAGCCTGCGACTACAGCCCCTGGGCCTCACCCTGGGGCGAGCCGCGCGCGCGGGCGGGCAGCGTCGAGTTCACGGTGCGCGGCGCCGGGCTGACCGGGCAGCCGGCGCCCGAGCCGCCCGGCACGGTGGATGGGGCGGCGAGCGGCTGCGTGCTCGTGGCTGCGGCCGACGAGTGGGTGCTCGTGGAGCGGGTCCAGATCGAGGGCAGGCGGGTCCCGCCTGAGGAGGTGCTCGCCCCTGGTGAGCGCCTGGAGATCACCGACATTGAATAGATCTTTCCCTGGCGGCACGACCGCATGTACTCTGGCCGCGGCGAGGAGCTCCAGACCCATGGCTGGCGTACCTTGTCGGGGGAGTGTGAGTTCGTAGAGGGGGGCGGGACTGTGAGCATCAAGGTTTTTGCGACCTGTCCACAGTCGAAGGACGTGGACAGCAGCACGTACCTGCGCGCGGTCGCCGACGTCGCGCGCTGGAGCGAGGCGGCGGGGTGCGCGGGCATTCTGGTGTACACCGACAACGGGATCGTCGACCCCTGGCTCGTCTCGCAGGTCATCCTGCAGCACACCCAGCGACTGGGGCCGCTGGTCGCGATCCAGCCGGTCTACACGCACCCGTACACCGCCGCGAAGATGGTGGCGTCGCTGGCGTTCATGCACGGCCGGCGCGTGTACCTCAACATGCTGGCGGGCGGGTTCAAGAACGACCTGATCGCCTTGGGCGACCAGACCCCGCACGACGAGCGGTACGCCCGCACGACCGAGTACACGCAGATCATGATGGGGCTGCTGGCCGGCGGACCGGTCACGCTCCACGGCGCTTACTACCAGGTCACGAACCTGCGGCTGACGCCCGCGGTGCCGCCTGACCTGGTGCCCGAGGTGCTGATCTCGGGATCGTCGCCGGCTGGCCTGGCCGCCGCCAAGACGCTCGGCGCCATCCCCGTCAAGTACCCGAAGCCCCCTGGCGAGGAGGAGCCGGTGACCGGCGACGGCCCCGCCGAGTTCGGGGTCCGCGTCGGGATCGTCGCGCGCGAGCGCGCCGACGAGGCCTGGCGGGTCGCGCTCGAGCGCTTCCCCGAAGACCGCAAGGGCCAGATCACGCACAAGCTGGCGATGTCCGTCTCGGACTCGCACTGGCACCGCCAGCTGTCGCGGCGCGGCCACGCGCGGCCTGGCGAGGCCGAGAGCGAGGCCGAGCCCGGTGAGCCGAACCCGTACTGGCTCGGGCCGTTCCAGAACTACAAGACCTTCTGTCCCTACCTGGTGGGCAGCTACGAGCGCGTCGCCGCTGAGCTCAGCCGTTACGTCCAGCTCGGGACGACCACGTTCATCCTGGACATCCCGGCCTCACAGACGGAGCTGGAGCACATCGGCATCGTCTTCGAGCAGGCGCGCCACGCCGCGGTGGGAGCGTGAGATGCACCGCGCCAGCATTTCGACGGACATCAGCGCACCGGCGCATCCCCGCTTCCCGCATGGCCCTGCCCGTCGCAACGAGCCCCCTCGCGCGCTCGGCGCGCACAAGCCCTTCGAGTACGACTACGACGCCGCCATCCCTCACCCGGTGGGAGTGTGACCATGCTGCTGCACGACTACCTGACCGGGGCCGCGCAGCGAGACCCGGACCGCACGGCCCTGGTGATGGGCGCCGAGCGGGTCTCGTACGGCCAGCTCGAGGAGTCGACGAACCGCCTGGCCCGCCTCGTGCGGGCGCACGGCTGCCGGCCCGGCGACCGGGTCTGCCTGCTCGCGCCCAAGTCCCCGGCCACGATCGCCGGGATGCTCGCGGTCCTCAAAGCGGGCGGCGCCTACGTGCCGATCGACAGCGCCAGCCCGGCCCCGCGGATCGCGCGGATCTTCGCGTCCGCTGACCCCAGCCTGGTCCTCGTCGACCCCGGCGCGGCGGGGCTGATCGACGAGCTGCTCGCCAGCGGCGGCCTGGGCGGGGACGTGGTGATCGGCTCGGTGAGCGGCCCGGTCGCCGGCGAGCGCTTCGGGGCCGCCTTCGCCGCCTCCGACTGCTCACGCCTGCCCTCCACGCCGCTGGAGCGGCGGGGGGCGGCGGGCGACATCGCGCACCTGCTGTTCACGTCGGGCTCCACGGGCGACCCGAAAGGCGTCGTGATCACGCACGCGAACGTCGTGGCGTTCGTGGAGTGGGCCGTGGGCTACTTCGGCACCCGCGCGACGGACCGGATCTCGGGCCACCCGCCGCTGCACTTCGACCTGTCGACCTTCGACATCTACGGGACGTTCGCGGCGGGAGCCGAGCTGCGCCTGGTGCCGGCGGACCTCAGCGTGAACCCCCATGCGCTGGCCGGCCTGATCAGGGACGCCGAGCTGACCCAGTGGTTCTCGGTGCCATCCGTGCTCACGTACATGGCGAAGTTCAACGCCGTCGCGCAGGGCGACTTCCCGCGCCTGGAGCGCCTGCTGTGGTGCGGCGAGGTGCTCCCGACGCCCGTGCTCCTCCACTGGATGCGGCGGCTCCCCCACGTGCGGTTCACCAACCTGTACGGCCCGACCGAGGCGACGATCGCGAGCAGCTACTACTCGGTGCCCGAGTGCCCGGCCGACGAGACGCAGGCCATCCCGATCGGCGTGCCCTGCGCGGGCGAGGAGCTGCTCGTGCTGGACGAGCGGCTCGCGCCCGTCGGGCAGGGCGAGATCGGCGACCTGTACATCGGCGGCGTGGGCCTGAGCCCGGGCTACTGGCGCGACGAGGCGAAGACCGCCGCGGCGTTCGTGCCGGACCCGCGCGATCCCGCCGCCGGGACCAGGATCTACCGCACCGGCGACCTCGCGCGCGTGGGCGCGGGCGGGCTCGTCGAGTTCCTCGGGCGCGCGGACTCGCAGATCAAGAGCCGTGGGTACCGGATCGAGCTGGGGGAGATCGAGGCGGCGATGAACGCCATCGACGGGGTGCGCGAATGCGCGGTCGTGGGTGTGGACACCGGCGGGTTCGAGGGCACGGCGATCTGCTGCGCGTACGCCGGCGCGGACACGGCCGAGCTGAAGCCCGTGGTGCTCCGGCGCCGGCTGTCGAAGGCGCTTCCCGCCTACATGCTCCCCGTCCGTTGGATGCGGCTCGACGCGCTGCCCAAGAATGTGAATGGCAAAATCGATCGCAGAGCGCTGCGTGAGCGTTTTGCGGAGCGCATAACCGAACGGTCCATGCAGCGCGCGGCGGTGGGCGCGCGCTCCCTCACCAGACCAGCAGGCCAGTGATGCGGCACAACCCCCAACTCATCGCCCGGATCAGCAGCCTGATCCGCGACGCCCTCAACGTCGAGGTGGCCGCCCCCGACATGGACCTGATCGACACGGGGCTGCTCGACTCGCTCGCGCTCGTGACGCTGATCACGGAGATCGAGCAGGAGTTCGCCTACGAGCTGCCGCTCGACGACTTCGACGTCGAGCGCTTCCGCAGCGTCGAGCGCATCGCCGACCTGCTCGCGAACGCCGGCGTGCTCAACGGAACAGTTCCAGCGTGACGACCGGACGCGATGCCCCCGGCGGCGGCCGGCTGCTTGTGCTGGGCTGGCACTTCGTCGAGGGAACCTGGCGCTTCCCCTCCCCGCCCGGCAGCGGCCTGCCCCGGCTGGAGCGCCAGCTGCGGGCCGTCGCGAAGATCGCGACGATCGTGCCGCTGCCCGGCGCGCTGCGGGCGCTGCGCGAGGGCAGGCCCCTGCCGCCCCGCGCGGTGGCGATCACGTTCGACGACGGCTACCGCGACAACCTGACGCTGGCGGTGCCGCTGCTGTCACGGCTGGGGATCCCGGCCACGATGTTCCTGGTGCCCGGGTTCCTGTCAGGTGAGGTCAGCCACTGGAGCGAGCGCCTCGCCTGGGCCTTCGCCCGGGCTCGCGCCCGATCGGTGGACTTCCAGGGCACGCGCTTCGACCTGACGACCACGGCCGCGCGGGTCAAGGCGATCGCGGAAACGGAGCGCGACCTCGTGCCCCACGACCGGCTTCAGCGCAGCGTGATGATCGACCTGCTCATCGACCAGCTGGAGCCGGTCGGCAGCTTCAATTCGGACGCGCTGTTTCTGGATTGGGACGGCGCCCGCCAGCTGGTGCGGACGGGGGTCACGATCGGGTCCCACTCCATGTACCACACGGTCCTGGCAGCGGAGCGAGCCGAGGCGCAGCAGGCGGATCTCGCCGAGTCCCGGCGCCAGCTCCAACGCGAGCTGGCGCTGCCGATCGATGTCTTCGCCTATCCGTTCGGCAAGCGGGAGCACTACAACGCGGCGACAACCGCCGCGGCGAAGGCCGCGGGCTATGCCCATGCCGTCACCACCCGCGCCCTGTGGAACACGTCGTCGACTTCTCCGTACGAGATCCGGCGGAGAATGCTCTCACCTCAGCAAGGGGCGCGGGGCCTGGCGACCGTGATGGCACGAGGGCTGGCGCTCGTGGCACGCGAGCGCCTGACCGCGCAACGTGCAGAAATGTGTGCCGCAAACGGCGAGGCAGGGTGACACGAAGACGTACTCTCTCATAAGCGGGGCAGCAGTTTCTGGGGATGGGCCGCAGGGGCAGCGGGTAGCGGCGCCGGCCCGGCCCAGGGGGATCGAATAGGAGCAGTGATGCATCAACCGGTCGACTTAGCCGGCACGACGGCGGTGGTCACAGGGGGCGCGGGGTTCTTAGGCTCGCACCTGTGCACCCGCCTGCTCGACCTCGGTGCGCGGGTGATCGCCATCGACAACCTGTCCACGGGAGACGCCGCGAACATCGCGCATCTGCTCGACCACGCGCGCTTCCAGTTCATCCGCTACGACGTCACCGACTACCTCCACGTCCGCGGCACCGTCGACTTCGTGCTCCACTGGGCCTCGCCGGCCTCTCCCGCCGACTACCTGCGGCTGCCGATCGAGACGCTGAAGGTGGGCGCGATGGGGACGCACAAGGCGCTCGGCCTCGCCCGCGCCAAGCAGGCCCGGTTCATGCTCGCCTCGACGTCAGAGGTCTACGGCGATCCCGAGATCCACCCGCAGCCCGAGACGTACTGGGGCAACGTCAACCCCGTGGGCCCGCGCGGCGTGTACGACGAGGCGAAGCGCTTCGCCGAGGCGCTGACCTACGCCTACCGCAACACCCGCGGCCTGTCGGTCCGGGTGCCGCGGATCTTCAACACCTTCGGTCCCCGGCTGCGGCTCGACGACGGGCGCGCCGTGCCGAACTTCATCGCCCAGGCGCTGCGGAACGAGCCGCTGACGATCCACGGGGACGGCACCCAGACGCGGTCGCTCTGCTACGTCGACGACATGGTCAACGGGCTGCTGCAGCTGCTGATCTCCGACTACGACGGGCCGGTGAACCTCGGCAACCCTGAGGAGACCACGATCCTGCAGCTCGCGGAGGCGGTCCAGGACGCGGTCGGCACGCATCCCGGCGTGGTCTGGGTGCCCGCGATGATCGACGACCCCAAGGTCCGCCAGCCGGACACGACGGTCGCGGAGCGCGAGCTGGGCTGGAAAGCCGAGATCTGCCTGGAGGAGGGGCTCGCGCGGACGGTCGCCTGGGTGCGCAGATGCTGCCAGTACTCCTAGGCGACGCGGCGACGCCGGTCCACCGCGTCCTCGTCCTGGGCGCCCACTGCGACGACATCGAGATCGGCTGCGGCGGCACGATCCTGCGGCTGGTCGAGCAGTGCGCCCCGCTGTCGGTCTACTGGCTGGTGCTGAGCGGCTCGAAGGAGCGAGCGGGCGAGGCGGCGGCCAGCGCGGCCGCCTTCCTGAGCGGCGCGGACGGGCAGGTCGTCGTACGCGGCTTCAGGGACGGGTTCTTCCCCTGGTCGGGAGCCGAGATCAAAGAGGTGTTCGAGGAGCTCAAAGGCCTCGTGGCTCCCGATGTCATCTTCACCCACCGGCGCGAGGACGCGCATCAGGACCACCGGCTGGTCGCCGAGCTGACCTGGAACACGTTTCGCGACCACCTGATCCTGGAGTACGAGATCCCGAAGTACGAGGGCGACCTCACAGCGCCCAACCTCTTCGTGCCCTTGGACGAGCGCACCGGCGCCCGCAAAGTCGAGCTGCTCCTCAAGGGCTTTCCCAGCCAGCGCCACCGGCAGTGGTTCGACGCCGACGCCTTCTGGTCGATCCTGCGGCTCCGCGGCATCGAGTCCAACTCGCCGACGCGGTACGCGGAGGGCTTCTCCTGCCGGAAACTGGTCCTGCCATTGCACGCTGTCGGGGACCCGCGGGCGGTCCAGGTACGAGGAGCCGAGCCCCAGTGATCGTCACGATCGTCACGCCCAGCCTCAACGGGATCGAGTACCTGCGCGAGTGCATCGAGTCGGTGCGCGGCCAGCAGAGCGCCGCCGTCACCGTCGAGCACATCGTCGTCGACGGCGGCAGCACCGACGGCACCCCGGAGTTCGCCCGCGCCCAGGGCTGCCGGGTGCTGACCCGGGAGGAGGAGAGCCCCTACGCGGCGCTGAACAAGGGGGCGCGGGCCGCCTCCGGCGTCCTCATCGGCAGCGTCGGCTGCGATGACGTCATGCTTGGTGGCGCGCTGGAGAAGGTCGTGCGCCGCTATGAGCAGACCGGGGCGAAATGGCTGGTGGGCCGGTCGCAGTGGTTCAACGAGCGCGGCGGCCGGGGCGTGATCAATCCCCCTCCCGCATGGATGACCGGGCCGATGCTCGCCTCGCTGGGCTGGAGCTGCGTCCCGCAGACCGCTACGTTCTTCCACCGCGACTTCTACGCCGACTTCGGAGGCTACGACGACAGCTACATGCACTCCGGCGACTACGAGCTGTTCGTGCGGCTGTTGGATCGCGGTGACGCATTCGTGCCCGTCAAGGAGCTGCTGACGGCCTGGCGCATGCGGCCCACCAGCATCAGCACCGCGCCGAGCCCGAGGCGTGACGCCGAGAACGCGGCCATCGCCGCGCGCTACGCCCCCGCATCGCGGGGGCAGCGGACCCTGTACCGCTACCTCCTCAAGGCCTGGCTGAACGGCACCAACCCCCGCTGGTTCGCCTACAAGCGCATCGACAACACCCGCACCCGCCTCTCCGCCCACCGCCCGCGCCCCCTGCACACCAAGCACCACGAACCAGGAAACCATCAGATCTGACAACGTGTTTGAGAACTGTCGTGAGGGGTCGCGCCTCGTCGGGTTCCGCTCTTCCTTCAGGGTGGGTGGGTGGGTGGGGGAGGTTGGCGCGGTCGCGGG
>JBOGEA010000204.1:0-10388 GCA_050743205.1 Egibacteraceae bacterium
ACCGCCCTCACCCGCAGATCCCCGCCCACCCGCCACCGCCTCGCGGCCGCCCTCACCCAACCGCTGCATCTCCCGCAGCTGTTGCACAGTACGGTCGGCGCCGTCGCGGTCGGCCTTGTTCACGCAGAACACGTCCGCGACCTCGAGGATCCCGGCCTTTGCGGCCTGGATCGCGTCGCCCATGCCCGGAGCGAGCACGACGACCGTCGTGTCGGCGACCGAGGCGATCTCGACCTCGGCCTGGCCGACGCCGACGGTCTCGACCACCACGACGTCGAAGCCGGCCGCGTCCAGGACGGCCAGCCCCTGCGTGGCCGCCCAGGACAGCCCGCCCAGCTGCCCGCGGCTCGCCATCGATCGGACGAACACCCCGTCGTCCAGCACATGCTCCTGCATCCGCACCCGGTCGCCCAGCAGCGCTCCGCCCGAGAACGGCGACGTCGGGTCGACGGCCAGGACCGCGACCGTGCGGCCCCGGCGGCGCCACTCGCCGATGAGCGCGCTGACCAGCGTCGACTTGCCTACTCCGGGCGACCCCGTGACGCCGACCAGCTGCGCTCGCCCCGTGTGCGGATGCAGCAGAGCCACGACCTCACGCAACCGCTCCCGCGACCCGTCCTCCACCCGCGTGACCAGCCGGGCAAGCGCCCGCCGCTCCCCCGCCAGCAGCCGCTCGACCAGCTCGGAGGACTCCATGTGGCCGCAGGCTACCGGCTCGCCGGCCTTTCAGTCCTCGGGCAGGAAGTCGGCGACCGCCACCTCAAACCCCGGCAGGACCGATGAGACGATCCGCCCGCTGCGATCGACGCGCTCGGGCGGGCCGTAGCGACCATCCGCGCCCAGCCGGTGGACCAGCACGCACCGCTCCTTGAGATCCACGAACCAGTACTCAGGGACGCCGAACCGCGCGTAGGTGTCACGCCGGTCACCCAGGTCATGCCGCCGGGTCGGCGGCGAAGAGATCTCCACCACCAGATCCGGGACGACGTAGACAGGCCGACCGATCGCCGCTGGCGCCCGGCCTGGCCGGTACGCGAACAGGTCGGGCTGCCGGTTCTCCCCCGGCGCGAACTCCAGGTCCAGCGGCCCGATGAACGCCTTGCTGCCAGTCTTGAGCGCCCAGTCCGCCATCAGCCGTCCAAGGAGCATCGCGACCCACTGATGCTCGGCGGTGGGGCTTGGGCTCGACGTGAGCTCACCGCCCACCAGCTCGCGCCGCACCTTGTCCTCGCCAGGGAACATCCGCAGCAGGTCTTCATACACCAGTCCCGTGGTCGCGCGTGCCTGTGCCATGATCTCGTCCTTCGCATCGCGTGAGATTCGGCTCCAGACTAGATCCGACCGCATCCTCTGCCGTAGGCATGGATAGCATGGACGACACCCGCAGCGACATGTGAGGTCAGAGGTCGTGGCGAGTCGTTATGAAACCGCGTGGGAGAGCTTCTGGAGCGATCTGCCCGAGACTGCGGGGGAGGCGATCTGGGACACAGATCCCGAACGCACCGCAGCCATGCACCTGCCCCTCTTCGAGCCGTACTTCGACCCCGCGCTCCCGCTGTTGGACCTCGGGTGCGGCAACGGGACCCAGACCCGGTTCCTCGCCGGGCGCTCCGCCCGGGTGATCGGCGTGGACGTGTCGGCGTCCGCCCTGGCCCTGGCCCGCAAGGCCAACCCTGCCCCCAACATCGCCTATCAGCAGATGGACCTGCTCGACTCGGCGGCGACCGCGGCGCTGCACCAGGCCGTAGGCGACGCCAACATCTACATGCGGGGAGTCGTGCATCAGCTCGGCCCGCGGGACTGGCCCGCGGCCGCCTCCGGCCTGGCGATGCTCACCGGTCAGCGTGGCCATCTGTTTGACCTGGAACTCGCGCCAGTGGAGCAGTCGCTGCCCCGGGCGGGTGACCTCCCTCCCAATCTCGCCCGCGTCTTCCAGCACGGCATCACCCCCGCTGGCCTCGGACCAGGCGACCTGCAGGCTCTGCTCGTGAATGCGGGCTTCGAGATCCTCGACTCGGGAGAGATCACCGACCCCTCGACACAGCCGCTCCCGGACGGCTCTCATACGTCGCATTACATGCAGTACGTCGTGGCGCGGGTCAGGCCAGGCATCTGAGGCGGCGGTTGACGGACTGGAGGTCGAACGCCTCAGGATCGAAGTCGTCGTCGAGCCAGTCGGCCATCTCCTCGTGATCCTCGTGGGTCGGGTCTGCGACGACCTCCAGCAGTTCGGCGTAGCCCCAGACGCCGCCGCAGTCCTCGGGAGGGCAGGCCCGGCGCCCTGTCAGGCAGGTGGGATAGGTCTGGCCGGGCTCGCGGGCGACGACCTTCTCAACGTCGATGACGTGCTCCCACGAGTCCCCGAAGTCATACAGGTAGGTGAAGCGTGATCCGGCCGGCGCAAGACGGGCCAGTTCGGCGGTCGCCTCGTTCTTCGGCTGTGGGTCCCAGCCATCGAGATCGTCCGGGCCAAAGCAGACCCCGTTGATCTCGAACTCATGAAGGTGGCAGTTGTACCACCCCATCGCTTCCTGGACGATCTCATGAAGCTGCATGAGGGTGATGCCGCTGGGCACCAGCAGGCGACGCCAGATCGGCGGCTTCGCCCCCTTCAGGGTGACCTTGAGCTGGTGAACGGTGCCGGTCCGGGTCTGTGTCGTCTCACTCATGGGCGGGACCGTAGCGCACGGCCCGACCATGGCGCCTCGACCGTTGGGGAATCGGTGTCCGCGGTTGGGTCACCGGATCGCGAGGCTGTCGAGGATCTCGGTGATTTCCCGGTACGCGGTCGCTATCGGGTAGTGGCTGGTGTGCACGGTGCGCACGTCGAACCGGTTGTCCGGCGTCAACGCGTCAGCCTCGGCGATCATCCGGTCTTGGAGCGCGATCGGCAATATCCGGTCGAGGGTGTGGCGGATGTAGGTGCGTGGGATCCTGCCCCAGGTGTCCTTCTCGCCACGCGCGTCCGCCGTCGACACCGCCAGCGACTCGTCCGGCAGCAGGCTGTTCAGCAGCGCCATGAACTCATGCTGACTGCCCTCGGCCATGACAGCGGCCTTCACGCCAGCGAGGAAGGCCGGGTCCGCGGACCGGTAGTTGATCCGCAGCGCCCCGATCGTGGCCGGATCCGCCACCACCCCGGCGACCAGGTTCATGCCCAGGCTCGTGCTGCCCTCCGGCGTCGCAAGGTAGTCCGCGGGGCTCGGCAGGTCGACGCAGCAGAACGCGGAGTCGTACACGATCCGATCGATCAGGTCGGGGACGACGTTGCCCACCCGGCTGAGCGTGGCCCCGGCCATGCTTCCGCCGAACAGGACGACCGGCCCGTGCTCAGCCACGCGCCGCACGACCTCGACGGTCCGATTCACGTAGTCGTCGAGCGTGATCCCAGCCATCGGCGACGGCTCCGTGGCCAGCGCCGCCAGGTCCTGAGGCGCCTGGTAGGAGACGCGGAACTGCCCGTTCTCGGGCCCTTGACCAGGCAACTCGACGCCGACCGTGCGATGCCCGCGCATGGCCAGCTCGTTGTCCCCCGACGCCCCGCCACCGGCCCCAGCGACGAATACGAACGTCGTCACCCCCTCACGCCTGGCCCCGCGCCCACCGCCAGCCGGCGCGGCGCAGGCCCCCACCCCGGCCGCCATCACAGCGGCACCAGCCACCGTCACCTTGCGCAGGACATCCCGCCCGGCTTGCCGATTCACCACCATGCACCTCTTCGATCTGCGTCATGAGCACTGGCACCGAGGACAGGCGCAGCCATCCACCGAACGAACAGCCGATGAGGCGACGCGGGAACGAACCCGCCCGGCGCATCCTTCCGACCGCATGAAAGTCTGTGAGCCCCTGGACCTGTTCAGCTCGTTCTGTCCGAGCCCCGAGCGGGCTCATCAGGGAGCGTACGGCCGATGCCCCCGCCCCGCTCAGTCGAGTCGGTAGGTGGCCGTAGACGCATCAGGTGGCGCCCCGGCTCCGGACGGCAGCTCAGGACAGGATCGGACATACGGCCTGTCAGCGCCGACGAACTCATTCCATTCGTCCTGAGTCAAGTTACTGTTGACGAGGGCACACATGCTCGATCCACGCCTCAACGGTGATCGCCCACAGCCGCACCGTCTGATCCCAGCTGGCGGAGGCGATGGTTTGCCGTCCGGACTGAACGCCACCCCCAAGACCCTTTCGGTGTGGCCAGTGAGCGCAACGACGTTGTGACGGGGCTGGAGGAGTCCTTGTAACAGCGTGTCATTTACCTCGTCGGTCCGGGCAAGGCGCAGGCTTTCGAGGCTAAGCAGCAGCGACAGGGGATGCTGATCAACGTTCGCTGCCGCCCGTGCTGCCAGCTCACGCGTCCGCGCGACCCGCTCGTTAGACAGCGCGTTCGTCCATCCCAACGACGCCACGACCGCCAACACCAACAGAATGGCCACAGCCGACCAGGCCAGACGAAGAGCACGCCGGTGCAGACGGATGTCCTGGGCTTCCAGGTCATCCTTCGCTTTGCCGTGCAGCCGGCGCCGCCAGCTGCGATCGCGTCCCGAAACCGACTGTTACGCAGATCGAGCTGGGTCTCCTCACGAGCCCAAGACAGATCCAGCCAACGCGGCTCCTCTGCGACACAGAGGGCCCGTGGTAAGGGGTCTGGTAACGGATGGCCGTCTGGTGGGTACCGCCGCATGGCGCGAGGACACAGCCAGAAGCGCGACAACGGCGGCTTCAGCGTGTCCGTCTACGCCGGTCGTGACCCCCTCACCGGCAAGGAGCGGCGGATCACAGGGACCGCCTCCGCACACCGGCTCCTGTCCGAGGTCGACAGGACAGGATACGCACGGCTGGCGGCGGGAAGGCCACCGTCGCGCAGCTTAGAGCACTGGCTGGAGACCGCCGACCTGGAGCTGACGACCCGCTGCTGCCGCCAGCATTGCATCGCGGCCAAGATCGCGCCGGCAGCGAGGGATGTCGGCGTGTCCAAGGTCAGCCTGGAGACGCTCGACCGCTTCTACGCCGAACTCCGCAAGCGCGGTGGGGTGGCAGTCAAGCCGCTGGCCAGACGAACAGAGAACAACGGCACGCCGCCCTCACCTTCGCCCGGCCGGTGTCGAAGTCCCGCACCGGCACCGCAGGCGCGACCAGCAGGCCCTCAGCGCTGACGTCGGCGCTGAGGGCCTTCTGTGCAGAAGTCCGGCTGATCCGCCATTTAGCGCATCCTCGCTCAGGCGCGATGGAGCTCGACGACGTGGGCGGCGGCTGGGTCGCGGCTGCAGGGACCGGCCTTGCCCGGTTGGAGATAGGGACAGCCCCTCTGGAGAACGTTGTGGACGGGTGTGGACGGGCGTGGACGGCCAGGCCTGGTGTTGAATCCGACACTGAGGCCAGATGGGACGTTTTGCGATACCGGAACTGGCGATATAGGTGATTTATATATGCCCATTGTCCCTCATCGCGGGCAGCTCCCGAAGTTTCAGGATCGGCGTATCCATCAGTTGGTCTGAAGCGTTGTCAGTGCGAGGCGTCCTTCAAGAAACTATTCGCCGAGGGGGCGGGAGAAGCACATGAGTGAGGAGACTTGGCATGCGGCCCGACTTATCCCAACGTCTGGGATCGGTGGTGCCGACGAGCAGGAGCGGCGGGCCACGTCGGCGCTGTTGGCTGTGGTGTCGGCGGTCAAGGAGTTCGGCCGCACGATCACCGCTCAGGCCGGCGCGCCAGCAGGAGCGATTGAGTGCTTCGTCGAAGTGCCGTTCGCGGTGGGTGACCGCGAAATGGTTCCTGATGGCCTGATCAGAGTATGTCGCGGCCAGCGCTGCTGGACCGCCCTGGTCGAGGTCAAGACCGGCTCCAATCAGCTGCAGCGCGAGCAGTTGGAGAGTTACCTGGATATCGCCAGAGAGCAGAGGTTCGATGCGCTGCTGACGATTTCAAACCAGATTCCCGCAGCGCCCGGAGCCCATCCCACAGAAGTCGACCGTCGCAAGCTGCGCAAAGTCTCGTTGCATCATCTGTCATGGACCCAGGTGTTGACCGAGGCCGTGATACAGAAAATGCATCGAGGTGTGGCAGACCCTGACCAGGCGTGGATCCTCGGCGAACTGATCCGCTATTTAGAGCATCCTCGCTCAGGCGCGATGGAGTTCGACGATATGGGCGGCGGCTGGGTCGCGGTCCGCAACGCCGTGCGCACCGGCACGCTTCGACCCACCGATCCAGCGACGATCGAGGTCGTGAGCCGGTGGGATCAGCTCATTCGTTACGCGTGCCTGCGGCTGGGGCGACAGCTAGGCACCGAGGTGCAGCCAGTGCTCTCGCGCAAGGAAACAGCTAATCCGAGCTTACGGGCGCAGGCACTGATCGAGGGGCTGGTCTGCTCCGGGGTGCTCGAGGGCTCGGCGCGGATCCCCAACGCGGTGGGCCCGGTGCGGCTGAGCGCGGACTTGCGCGCTGGCCAGGTGGCCGCGTCGATCACGATCGACGCGCCCCGCGACGGGCGGCCCCTGACCAGAGTCAACTGGCTGCTGCGCCAGTTGAAGGATGCCCCCGACGGGTTGCGGATCGACGCGCACGCGCTGCACAGCCACACCAGCACCTCGGAACTCCTCAAAGACGTGAGGGCCAAGCCCACGCTGCTGATCGCAGATCCCAAGCGAGAACTCAAGGCGTTCACGGTGACGCTGACCAGGCTGATGGGCACCAAACGGAGCGGCGGCCGGGCCTCGTTCATCACCTCAGTGCTGGACCTGTTGGACAGCTTCTACGAGTCCATGGTGCAGAGCCTGCGGCCCTGGTCGGTGCCAGCGCCGAAGCTGCGCAAACCGGAGATCGAGGAACAGGAGCAGGCACCGCTCAGCTCCACGGCGCTGTCCTCTCAGGACGGCCCAGAACCAGATCACCTGCCGCTTCCCGCCCAAGAGCGGGCGGCCATCTCAGGATGACCGGGCCAAAGCTGTCGCGCAGAGCCACCCCACCGCCTCGTAGGCTGCTCACCCACGGCAGCAGCGCTTGAGTCTGTGTCCGCTGCCGCACGCGCAGGGGTCGTTCCGGCCGGTTTTCGGGCCCTCCCGCAGCATGGTCGGCTGGACGAGACCGGGGGCTGGCGGTGGGTCCGCCGGCTCGGAGCCGTCGGATCCGCGGCTTGGAGCGCTGCGGGTCGGGCGCGCGCGTCGCCAGCCGGCGAACCCGCGCCGGGCGGCATCGAGGTCGGCCGTCCGGCCGGACTGGACAGAAACCCGGCGAGCCGCTCGTACGCGCCCTTGACATCGGCATGGTCGCCGGTCGCGCGGGCCATCGCGACCGCGTGCCGGTACGCCTTCTCGGCCTGATCCGGATCGGACAGCCGCGCGTGCACATCCCCAGATGGATGCACGTCCACAGGTCGTCGCGCCAGGCGAGGACGTTCGCTTCCGCGCGGGCGAGGGCCTCGTCTACCCGACCCGCTTCGGCGAGCGCGACCGCGCAGTCGCTGGCCTACATCGCGGCGTTGGGCGGGTCGAGCCTGCCCAGGGCGTCGGCGACTGGGGCCAGCAGGTCCGCGCCCACAGGTCAGACCTACCACGTCGGTCAGTCGGGCCGGGACCTCGGTCCCGGCCCGTGACCACCAGATCGCCGCGCTGATCAGCAGCACACCGATGACGCCGAGGCTGGTGTGCTGCTCGGACAAGTCGCCCACCAAGCCGACATACTGCTCGGGCTGTTGGACCGCCCCATGACGGAGGCACACCGGCGACGCCTGGATGGGATCGCGGTCGGCTCCTTCGCGCAGGCCGGGCTGCTGGCGTTCGTGCTCCAGGACCGGCTGGCCGCCCATCGATGGTCCGCGCAGGCCAGAGCGACCGCCGACGACAGCGCTGACCCAACCCTGCGCGCGCAGACGATCGGCATCGCGAGCATCCTTCCCGCCGAGCTGACAGCCGACGGCCGTGGTGGCCACGCCCGCCGCGCTGACGCCGCCACGCGCGAGTGGGTGCACGCGTGGCTGGCTCCGGAGCTGGCCGCAGACGGCGACGAGCGCGGTTTCCGCCAGGCTGTCGACGTCGCCGAGCGCTGCGCTAAGCCGCATGGGCACACCGACGTTCGGGGGTTCTTCGCGCGGTACATGGCCGTCGGCGGCAGCCGAGAGACGCCGCAGAGCACCGGGATCGGTCTGGTGCGCCTCGGCAGAGGCAACGAGGCGGTCGCGGCTGCATCCGCCGCGACGACAATGACCGCCAGGCCGGCCGCGGCCGCGGATGTCGCCGGTGGCCTCGCCGAGGCGGGGCGAGGCCACCGCCACGTGGCAGAACGCCCTGCGGTGCTCGTCCTCGCACCTGAGCGATGCCGCAACACCAGGCCGATCGGCCGTCAGGGGAGAGGCGGGGGGCGTTTGGGTCATGGGGGCGCGTCGCGGACGTCGAGCACGCGGTCGAGGCCGGTCAGGGCCAGGACGCGGTGGGCGATGCCACCCGTGGGGGCGATGATTTGGAGGGAGCAGCCGGCCCGGCGCAGGCGGGCGGCGATCTCGGTGATCAGCCCTACGCCAGCGCTGCCCAGGTAGGTGACCCGTCGCAGATCCAACTGGGCAGTGCCAGAGGTGGGAAGGTGCGCACAGAGGCGCACGCGCACCGCGGCAACGCCGATCAGGTCGAGGTCGCCCTCCAGCTGGATGCGAGTGAGGGAGCCAGTCGCCTCGATGCGCAGATGGGCCGCCGCGGTCCCGTCGACGCGGGCATCGGGGGCCTGCGCGACCGCCGCAGCCGCCACCGCCCCAGCAGCCGCCGCCCCAGCCGCCACCGCCGCCCCAGCCGCCACCGCCGCGGTCCCGTCGACGCGGGCATCGGGGGCCTGCGCGACCGCCGCAGCCGCATCCGGCGGCCGCAGGCGGAACCGCACCTGCGTGCCGTTGCCGCTCTTGTCCAGGTCGACCTGCTCGGACACCGCCTGGATCAGGCCGAGACCGCGCCCGCGGTTGACGCGCGGTCGGACCGGCGAGCGCCAGCGGCCGAAGTCGCGCACCAGCACGTCGATGGCGCCGTCGGTGTCCCGCAGGATCTCTGTCTCGAACATGCCCGGCCGCTCGGCGGGGTAGGCGTGCTCGACGACGTTGGAGGAGGCCTCGCCGAGGGCGAGCAGCAGGTCGTTCTCAAGGCCGGCGGGCAGGCCGGCCGCGGCTGCCCAGCTGCGCACCGTCCGGCGCAGCGAGCCCAGCTCGGCGGGTCGGGCGGCCAGGCGCAGCCGCAGCGGCGGGGGCAGCAGCCGCGCGGCGACGAGGGCGACGTCGTCGGTGGTGTCACTGCCGGCGAGCATGCGCTCGACGAGCGCGCCGGCCAGCGACTCGGGGTCCATGGCGACCAGGTCGGCCGCTGCCGCGACGAGCCGGTCGAGTCCTTGGTCGATGCCCTCGCCACGCCGCTCGAACAGGCCGTCGGAGTAGAGGAGCAGGGTGGCGCCTGGCGCGATCTGGGCGTGGCCCTCCCCGTAGGAGGCGTCGCGCACCGCGCCGAGCAGCACCCCCCTCTCGCCGTCCAGACAGCGGACACCGCCGCGGTCGACCACGAGGGGAGGAGGATGGCCCGCATTGGCCCACCGCAGCCTGCCGCTGTCGCAGTCGATGACCAGGCAGGCGACCGTCGTCGCCCGCGCGCCGTCGGTGCGCTGGGCGAAGCGGTTCAGGCGCTCCAGCGCCGCGCCCGGACCGTGGCCGTCCAGGAGGTAGGCCGCGAGCGCGCTGCGGATCTGGCCCATGACCGCAGCGGCGGCGGGGCCGTGCCCGACCACGTCGCCGGCTGCCAGGGCGACCGTGCCGTCGTCGAGGGGCACGACGTCGTACCAGTCGCCACCCGTCTCCATGGCCTGCCTGCCCGGCAGGTAGCGGGCCGCGAGCGCGAGGCGGGCCAGGGCGGGGAGCTGGGGGGGCAGCAGGCTGCGCTGCAGCGTCGTCGCGATCTCATGCTCGGCCTGGTGCAGCCGCGCACGGTCCAGCGCCTGCGCGCACTGCCCGGCCAGCGTGAGGATCAGCGCGCGATCGTCTGGCCCCAGGGGCGGCGCCGTGTCCGGGCACTGGAACCCGATCGCGCCGATCGTCTGGCCGCGGACCTCCAGCGGCACGGCCATGTCCACCGCATACGGCGAGACCGACGGGTCGAAGCCCCGTTCGCGCCACGCCGCCGGGGAGCGCGAGGCCAACCAGACCGGCTCGCCAGAGCGCGCCGCGTGCGCCAAGGGATGCGACGCGTCAAGCGCAAGGTCGCGGGGGGCCTCCCGCGGCTCCACCCACGCCGCCGGGGAGCGCGAGGCCGACCAGACCGGCTCGCCGGAGCGCGCCGCGTGCGCCAAGGGATGCGACGCGTCGAGCGCAAGGTCGCGGGGGGCCTGCCGCGGCTCCACCCACGCCGCCGGGGAGCGCGAGGCCGACCAGACCG
>JBOGEA010000205.1:0-10341 GCA_050743205.1 Egibacteraceae bacterium
CTTTCTGACTGATAGTCAGAAAGAAACGGAGGACGCCCCCACCTGGCCGGCAGCGAGTACTCGAGCTGCTGGCCAGGGTGGCTCACCCGCCCACTCACCACCAGGCGCCGTGCCTTACGGGTTCGGAGCGCGCGCAGGGTACGACCGAGCCCGCGGACTTGAGGATCGCGGGAGCCCGGTCCTCGTCGGAGGCGCGCGAGCTACTCCGCGCGGATCCGCGCGCAGCGAGGCGCTCGCGTCCTCACGCCCTCTCGTCCGCGAGGCGCGAGAGGTTTGCGCCGGGGGTGTCCGCGGAGCGGCCGGCGCGAACCTCGACCGCCCCGCGGACGATGACGCTAGCGCGCGTGGTAGAGCGCAGCAGCGATCTCCACCGGGTCCCGCACGGAGTCGCACACCGGGTGATAGATCCCGTGGGCGTCGGAGACGTAATCGCTAGGCAGCGGCACGGGCAACCCGCACACCGCGCAATGCAGCTGGCACCGCGGGGTCTTCGCTCGCCCGATCGCGTCGCAGCACTCCCAGCAGAACGCACACCCGCTCGGCTCCACTGTGCCGAGTATCTCGAAGTCCTCACCGCAACGGCAGCACGTCAACCTCGTCGTCGGGGTCTCCATCGTCGTTTCCTCCATGGGCTGAATTCGACTGCTCATGGTTAGTGGGTGCCGAAAGTAGCGGAGCGGTTCGTGCCAGGGCTGTCCGCGAAGCGGCTGGCACGAAACTTTCGGCGGGAACCACGATGAGCAGTCGAAGAACCCCTGGAGGGAACGACATGACCCCGACGACGAGGTTGACGTGCGTGAGGTGGGGGCGGCGGAGAAACACGAGGCAGACTGCGCCTGACATCGGTAGTGGCGAGCCGAGCCACCAGCTCGGGCGCGTCCCTGAATCTGATCGTGCGGAGTAGCTCGTGCGCCGGAGACGAGGACCGGGCGGACGCTCCGAGTCACCGCGGGCGTACCCGTGGCGCGCGCGTATCGGGTCGGCCGCTGTGGTTCGCCTGCCTGCCCGGCTACGTTCCGGCGTCGGACTCGATCACGAGGGCCTCGGGCCATGGCGCGTCAGGGTCCAGCATCTTGATGAGCGTGACCCCGTGGGCGCGCGCGCGGTCCTCCAGTACCGGGAGCGGGATCGAGCGTGCGCGCCGGTCGCTCAGCCATATCTCTAGATCGGTGAAGTAGGCCTGCATCGCCTCTTCCCCGGCGTCGATCGACGGCCAGCGGTTCTGGAGGGCGAGGCTTTCGAGGGTCTGGGTGAGTGGGGAGAATTCGTAGGCGAAGGCGTCGGTCGTGCCGGCGAAGGCGATCGTTGTTCGGTCGGTGATGCGCGCGACGACGGCGCCGAGGAAGGCGCCTGTTACTTCGTTCCGTCGTGGCATGAGTAGCTCGGCGAGCGCCTGGGTGATCTCGGCCGGCCGCTCTCGCATGAGCTGCTCGCCGCTCACGCGCGCGGGTGCGTCCGGGAAGGGCCAGAGGTCGCCGCCCGCGAAGGGGATCCCCTCGGCGGCAATCGCGCGCGCGGTGTCCCGCTGTCGCCAGGCGGGCGGCGCCCAGTCGAGCTCGAGGGCGAGGTTGAGCGCCTCGACCATGGCGGGCGCCTCGATGACGGGGCTGAGGAAGTCCCACGCGGCGGCCTCGGCGACGAGCGCCTCCGCGTGTTCCTCGATGCTAAAGACGTCTTGCGTCCGGTTGATCGTGGCGCCGCCGACGAGCACGCCGGCCGCGGCGCGGTGGTCTTGGAGCGCCGGTGTCGGGATGGTCCGCATGCCGGGGGCGAAGAGTCGATGGAGGGAATCCGCGAAGGGCTGCGTATTGACTTCGACGTCGAGGCCTCGGGCGCGCTGCTCGATGCCGAAGGCGCTATCGGTGACGAGGCCCATGAGGGCGCCGAGGGAGACGCCGACGCCGAAGAGCTGGTCGGTCGTCTGGGCGGCTTCGATGAGGTTGTAGTAGGTCGGCTTCCATGAGCGGATGGTGCGGCTGCGTTGGAGTCGTGCTTTCCTGCCGAAGGGGTTTTGTAGCCCGAGCCGGCCGGCCTTGAGCTTGAGCGCCTTACTGGCGAGGAGCGCGGGGACGCCGGCCGCGAGTGCGGCGGTGGCACCGGCGCACATCGCGGTATAGAAGGGAAACGCGGCGAGCCCGAGGAGCGTCATGAGTCGGATGAGGTCCGCCGCGGTGAGCACCCATCCAAGGACGGGGATCACGCGGCCGACCGTGCGGGCTCCGAGGTGGAAGGCTCCGCGTGCGAGCTGGCGAGAGGCCTCCTGGCGCGCGAGTCCGCGCGCCTCGGCGAGGACGGTGGTGGTGATGAGTTCGCCCGCGCGGAGTCGGCGCGCGGCTTCGAGGTAGGCGCCACGTTCCGCGGCCTCGCGGAGTGCGGTTTCACTCGGGAGGGTGCCGAGCCGGTTGAGGAGCCGCTCGGCTGGTACGAGCATCAGGCGGCCGGAGGTCGCCATGGTGGTCAGAAAATCCTGGACGTTGTCCAGGGCCGTGAGTCCCTGTCCCCAGGCTTTCGCGTACTCGGGTGCGGCCGATGCGCTCATCGCGCGCGCGCGCCGGCCCCGGCGCTCGATAGAGGCTTGGAGTTCTTCGGAGAGCGGCGAGGGCTGCCCACGGCGGCGCGCCTCGTAGTGCGCGTCGCGTTCGAGGGCGGTTGCTTTCGCCGCGGGCACGACGTGGAACACGTCGTCCCATCCGGGGATGCTGACGGCGCGCTTCTGGGGGAAGCGCGGGTCGCGGTAGGCGGCGGCCTGGCGTACCCGCTGTTGCGCGTCGTCCGACAGGTCGGCGATCGCTTCCATGAGGCGGTCGTACTCCGCGCGGAAGAAGTCGCTTACGACGTCGGTCGGCATGGGGTGGTCCGTTTCGGTGGTCGCCGTTCCAGGTCATCTGCGGGCGTCCACGTGGGCGGTGTCACTTTGCCACCCCTACAGCGCGTCGGAGGGCGTGGGGGGGCCATATCCACCCTGGCGCTGTGCTCGGATTTCGAGGGTCAGGCGGTCCACGGCGTTCCTGAGTGCGAGGAGCTGGCGGTCGAGGCGGATGAGGACGTAGCCGGCGACCGCCACCGGGAAGCCGAGGTCGCGGATGATCTGTACCCAGTCGGTCATGGGCCGCGTCGCCAGTCGAGGGGTTCGAGGTGGTCGTGGTCCCCTTCGCGGACGAGGCGGAGGTGGAGCCGTGAGGCGAGCTGCCGGCAGTACTCCTCGTCGAGCTGCTCGTCGTACTGGACGTCCGCCGCAAGGTCCACCTGGTGGGCCGAGTACTTGACGCCGCCGACGTCCTCGTTGTGCTGCGCGGTGCGGCCGGCGCTGGTGATGCTGCTGCGGGTGAGCCCACGATACACGCGGGCCAGGTCTGCGAATTCGGTCGGGGTCATCCTGCCTCCGGGAGTGTGATGAGCTGCACCCCGAGGGCTTCCGCGCAGCGCTTGATATCGGCGGAGGCGCGATCGGTGACGACGGTTGGGATGAGCGGGAGCGGGCTCAAGCTGTCGTCCTCCGCCAGGATCGTATAGCAAAGGGCCTGGCCGATCGCGGAGGCGGAGGCGCCGGGCTTGACTTCGATAATCCAGACTTGGTTTTCCTGCTGTGCCACGGCGTCGATCTTGAAGGCCGTCGAGTACTGCCACCCGAGCCGCTCGTCCTCTGGGAGTGAGTCGCCTGGGAGGACCGAACCACCGAGGGCGACGTCGTAGCTGATGGCGAGGAAGTTTCCTCCGTACTGGTCGAGGAAGGCCTCCCAGATCCGCGCGTCGTGCTTCGCCATGTGCGGATACCGCCCGGTCTTGATCGGTGGCTGCCAGTCGAGGGGATAGACGGGCATTAGCCGATCTCGCGGCAGGCCCATGGGTAGGTGGCCCAGACGCCGAGTGCGATCAGCTCCGCCTGTGTGCCTTGCACGTGGTCGCCGATCGGAAAGCCGAAGGGTGTGCGAACGCAATCGTAGACGGGGACGCCGGCTGTCGGCGGTGGCGGTGGTGGTGGCGGGCCGGGTGGTGGCGGTGGTGGTGCGGGGCTGATGGGGATGGGTTGCGTCGCGGGCTGGGTTGTGAGTGCTGGCGCGAGCTGCGCCGGCCGCGCGAGCGCCGGCCGGGCGCGGAGCCGCTCACCGCGTCGCGCGGTGAGGTAGTTCTCTGGGTCCGCGCATGCGCCGACTTCTTCGTCCGGGCTCGCGGTGTGCCCGAGGGTCTGCCGGACGCGCGCCAGGTCGAGGAGCCGGCAGCGGAAGCCTCGCGCGCGGTTCCGGTTCACGACGGCGCGGTCCTTCGTGACGCCGCGGTTCGTGCTGGTTGAGAACGTCTCGCCGTCGTAGCAGCACCAGGTCGGCCGGCAGCTCTGCTCGGCAAGCCCGAGGTCATAGGCTTCATCGTCCAGCGCGCCGGTTTGCTGCGCCTGGAGGCGCGCGCGTCGTTCCTCGGCGCTTTCGGCCGGCCGGAAGGCGAGGGCCTGGGTGATCTGGGTTGGGGGTGCGGCCAGTTCGCTGATGCGGCGGAGCGCGACGTCCGGTGTCACCCGGCCGCGTTCCGCGGCGGTGATGAGGGCGCCGATCTCGCTTGCCGTGGCGTCCGGGTCACGGTGCGCGAGGAGTGCGCTGCGCCGCGCGCCCCGAAAGGTGCCGTCGTTGGCGGCGTCGAGGAGCGCGCCGAGCCGCGGCGGGTAGCAGCGTGGGTTCGTGGGGAAGCCGTCGCTGAAGCCTGTGCGGAGGTTGCCGGGTGCGACGGCCTGGTCAGGCGGCGTGTAGCTGAAGCCGCCGGGCCAGGCGGTGTAACAGGTATTCAGCGCGGCGCCAGGCGGCCGTCGCCGGAGCGGCCGTGGCGGCCGGCGCTGGCGCTTGCTCGTGAGGCGGTCGCGGACGGGCTTACAGGTACAGATCGCTTTCGGGATTGTCGGGGAGGCGGCGAGCAGCTTGACCGTCAAGAAGTCGCGGCGTCGGATCGCCGCCTTGATGCCGTCCTTCACTTCCTGGATGCGCGTGTCGATGATCCGCTTTTCGCAGATGCAACGACGTCGCCGGCCGAAGAGGTGGTCAACGAGTTCGTTCTCGCTTGGTGGTGAGTCGGGGACGTAGGCAAGCGTGCTGAGTGGTGCGGGTTCGACGCCGGCCCCTGGCCGGCCTACGGGAAATTTGCGAGGGCCTGGGGCGAGACGCCTTCGAGGATATGGACGAGCGCGACAAACCGCGTGCCTGCGACCTGCTTGGTGTGGGCCGACACGACGACGTACCACTCGGGGAGTGCGACGGGTGCCTCGATCGGCCAGGTGTGGGGCGTGAGCTGCGTAATCTGCGTGGAGGGTAGGATGCCGCTGTCGAAGGCCAGCAGCGTGTAGCCCGAGCCCTTGACGAAGGGCGTGAAGATCGGCGTCCAGAGTTTGCCGACCGTCTCGGCGACGTTGTTTTCGACGAGGGGCGCCGTCGAGTAGCCAACCTCGAAGGAGTTGTTCGGGGGGTCGGCGCCGTTCTGCCAGGACACTTCGATGAAGCGGATGATGCCGGGGCCGCGGAGGGGGCCGACCGCCTCGGAGGAGCGCGAGTTCTGATTGACGCCGATGGCGATGGGGATGATTCGGGCGCTCGGGATCGCTGGCGCCGCCGCGCCGCTGAGGATGGCGGCGGGCGCGGGGCCGACGCGATTCGCGCGAGGCTGGGGGAAGGTCCCGACCGCGAGTGCCACGGGTGAGTTACCGGAGCCGCTCGAAGCGCGGCGGCGCGCCGACGCCAGCGAGCATGCGGGCCCGCTCTGCTTCGGCGCGGCGCAGAATGCTCTCCAAGAGGTCGCGGAGCTGCTTCAGGCGGAGCTCGAGGGCGGGGCGCTCGGGATCGTCGAGTGTCTCGATCCCTTCTTTCAGGGCGCGCGCGAGTTCGAGGAGTGCGCGCGCTTCGCCTGGGCTAGCCACCGTGTCCGGCAGCTTTCGGATCGCGCCACTTGCCGACGACGGACAGCTCGGCGCCGGCCGCGGCCACGACTTCCTGCGCCTCGACGATCCGCCCGGTCAAGTGCGTTTCGATCTCGCTGCCTGCGTTGACCCCGAATTCGCCAACGGCGTTCCCGGTCAGGTCGCGGATGCGGACGCGTGCGGCGGCGACGCGGGCGGCGAGGGTGATGGAATCCGGGTAGCCCGTGAAGCGGATGATCTCGGCGAAGGCGTCGGCGACGGCGACGAACCCGACGGTGCCTTGGTACTGCTCGTATGGCTCGGCGCCGGGGAGCGTCCCCGGTTCCTCGCGGAGCCGCTCCATGGGGAAACGAGCCACGGGGGGCTGCGACCCTTCGGCTGTCATGCCGGCGTTCGCAGGACGCCGGTACGAGAAACCGCCCGTGGCCACCGGAAGTTTACCGCACGGCGACCAGTTCGACGGGGAGGTACCGGGCGGTGCCCGTCGAGACGTCGCTGTTGAGGTCAAGCTCGACGTCGGAGGCGCCCTCGGTTTCCAGGCTGAACGACCCGTCCTTGAGCGGGTCGAAGTCGAGATACCCGTACTGATGCGGGGGCTCGTTGAGCCGGGTCTGCTCCTGGGAGGTGACGGTGCCGGCGACGGGCTCGAAGACGTGGACGTGCCCGAGGTCGTGAATCCATGGGACGCGGTTCCCGATGTCGCCGCGGAGGCTCTCCCAGTTCGACTCGGCGTAGTACTGTTCGACGTTGTCCTTCATGAGCTTCACCTTGCCCCACGCGAACGTCTCCGTGACCGCGATCTCGGTCGAGGGATCGAAGAGGAGGACGCCGAGAATCTCGTTGCCGAGCGGCAGCGGGACGCGCTGCCGGCCGGTCGCGGTGAGGGCGCGCGTGTTGGTGGTGTACTTGAGATAGCGCGTCGGCGTGTCCTCGATCAGCTCGACGACTTCGAGCGCCCACTGGAGCGCGGTTGCGGTGCCAGGGGTGATGTCGAGCACGTTGAAGCTGAAGGTCAGGTTCCCGCGCGAGGTCGCCGGGAAGGCCTCGTCGTGCCAGTACGGGACGCGGCTGAGCGAGATCGGGAAGGTCATGCTCTTGTTGTTGCCGATGCCGGAGAAGTGGGTGCCGTGCGGGCGTCCGCGGTGGAGGATGCCGTTCAGCATCATGATGTCCGCGAGCGTTCCCTGGATGATCTCCTGCCCCTTGTGCCGGAGGCGGATGTTGTCGATCGCGGCAAAGAAGTCCGAGAGCAGCGTCCAGGTGATGGCCACCTGCTGCGCCGGCTCTTCCAGGAAGAGCGTCAGGTAGAGCATGGAGACGGGGTTCACGGGCAGGTCAACGGGCGTGATCTCGCCCGTCACGGAGAGCGTAACGGGCTCCTGCACGATGGAGCGGAGGAAGCGCTTACCCACGGTCGGCCTCCTTGGCGGCGACGAGCGCGCGGTGGATCTCGTCGAGGTCGTTGCTCAGCTCGCGGCACGCGGTGCGATCGCCGCGGAGCTTGGCCTCGCGGTACGCCTTCTTCGCGTCGGCGTAGTTGCGTTCGAGGTCTAGCAGGTCACGGCGGCGGCTCATCGGCGTTCCTTGAGCTGCCGTAGCGCGCGGGCGATCGCGGCGACGCGGCCGATGTTCCCCTCGGAGCCGGTGGGCTGGCGCGCGGGGAGGTCGGTGCGCCCGATCAGCTCGAGGTAGGGTGCGACGCCGGAGGAGTAATCCTGCTCGGCGACGGCGACGCCCTGGCTGAATCGCGCCGGTCCTTTTTCGGTCGCGCCCTTCTCATACTTCGCGCCGCCGGCACGATCGACGCCTTTCCCGAAGCGGCCAGCGCCGGCCGCGGCCGTGACCGCGGTACGGTAGTTTCCTTCGGCCGCTTTCGTCGCGGACTGCCAGCGGTTGCCGGCGCCGGTGACGCCCAGTTTGTACTCCTCGCCGGCCGAGCTGGCGCGGCGCGCCCACTTCGCGGCGACGGTGCCGGTCGCTGGAACGTTGGGTGCGGCCATGGGGAATCCTCCTGTGTTGGGGTGCGGGACTGCCGTAGATCGTCAGCTACGGTGACGGTTCTTGTCAAGCGCCGCCGTGTCGTCGTGGCAATCACTGCTCTACCGCGGGCTTCCGCTCGGCATTCTTCCTGCTTCCCACCTGGTGGGGACTGAGGAGGCCCCGAAGCCATGACCAACGAGCAACGGCATCTGTTCCACGAGGACATGCTGCGCATCCGGCGGAGTCTCGACCACGCGACGGAGATGCTCGCGCGTGCGGAAGCTGCGCTTCGCGTCGCCAACGCGCGCCTCGAGACGCTGACCGCCGCGGTCGAGAGGGGGAACCATGAACAGCATCCGCCGACCCCGTAAGCGTCCACGCGTCCGGTCGGTCAACTTCCGCGTCTTCGGCTGGCTCCTGGTCCGTGAGGCGTATCTCCGGATCCGGTTCCCTCAGCGTGGCGAGTGGGGCAACACCTGGATCAGGCATGATCTCGTCGACTCGCCAACGCACGTGCTCCGACGTCGGGCGGAGCGGATTCTTCGCCTCAACGAGTCCCGGAGGTACTATCCATGATTCGCTTCGAGAACCTGTACGCGAATTTCACGCACGTCTGCGAGGAGGCGGGCGTCCGCGAGCTCGAGGTCATGCTCCGCGTCCTCCGGAACCGCCTCGACGGGCTACACCCCGCGGTCGCCGTGAAGCTCTCGGAGGCGCTGGAGCTGCTCGACGAGGAGATCGTCCGCAAGGGGCGCGTCGGGGCCGGCGCGACGTGCAAGCTGTACGACTGCCCGCGCTGGCACGACACGCTGAGGCGCCACGCGCTGCCCCCACGGTAGCCGGCGACAGCGGAGCCGCCGGGAGCGCCTGGCCTCACCGCCAGGCGTTCCTGCGTCTCCGGGCGGAGGGGCTCTCTGGGCGGCGGGGGGTCGAAGATCCTTCCCCCCGACGCCAGGAATCCTGATCGGCCGAGCGGAGGGGGCGCCGATGGGCCGAAAGGGGGGTGCCAGGGCTGCATCCTGGCGACCCCGTTTCGGCCGGCGCTCCTGGAGCCGGCCCCCCTCCTCCTGGTTCTTCCTGTAGTGCTATGGGGGGTATGGGGGGGGCACGATTCTTGAGGTACCCCGCCAATCGAGGGTTGGCACGCTTTTCTCACGGACGTGAATACCCCAACCTATCCACAGCTTTCCACCGCCTTATCCCCAGGTTGTCCACCGCCTTGGAGTGCGCCTGGTCGCCCCCATGGTGGCGACCAGGCGCCGCAGGTGGTGGCGTCTTGTGGGTAGGGGGGTATTTTCTGGCGGTGCTACGGGGCGGGGGCTGTCGTCTGTGAGGCGGCGAAGGCCACGAGGCGTAGCAGCTCGTTGAGGCAGGGCTCGCACACGCGGAGGGTGCGCGTGTCGGGGTACTCGAAGTGGTCGTGGCAGAGGTCGCATGGGATGGTGATGCGCCAGGCTTCGCGGCGGCTGGCGATCTCCTCGACGGTGTGCTGGTTATGAATGATCCGGTCACGGTCGGCCAGGTAGTGCGCGCGCCACACTTCGGCCGTCGTCGTGGAGGCGCCGACGCGGATGGCTTCGCGGATCAGCTCACCGCGGTAGGGTACGTAATCGACTTCTGACAGAACGCGGATGACCGCCAGGGGCAGGGTCCGCTCCGCCACGTGCCCTTGTAGGTCGTCCGGCAGATCGAGTAGCAATAGTCGCTCTCTAACCCACGAGTCACTGCGACGAAAGAGGCGAGCGATTGCCGCGATCGGGTGGCCACGTTCCTGGACCCGCTGGACCGCGCGCGCTTCTTCAAGCGGATTTAGGTCCGTGCGGTGGAGATTTTCACTGATGGAGGCCAGGAGAGGATCAAAGTGAGGTGGAAAGACGCGCGCGTCGATCGTAGGCCACAGAAGCAGGCGCGCCGCCAGGAGACGTCGGTGTCCCCATACGATCTCGTAGGTGTCTTCGTCCAGAGGACCGCGTAGGCCGATCGGCTGGTGTAAACCTTCGGTCGCCATGGAGTCGGCGAGTTCACCGAGGGCTCCGGGGTCGATCGTTGCGCGGAGCTGGTGGCTCGGCTCGCGGATCGACGCGACCGGGATGGACTGGTAAACCGTAGAGTCGTTCATGTGGGGGTGCTCCGCAGGTGATCGTGAGCGCGCGTCCGGGCGCGCGTTCGATGGTGACGTACTCGCGGGGGAGGAGGTTCAGTTCCCGGACCAGACCGAGCGGAATTCGGAGGATGATCGCTTTCCCCAGCTTCCCGACCCTGACGAGCATTGATATCAACGGTATCACGATCCCCCCCGCTCGCGCGTTGCATCCGCGCGACCGAGATAATGTGAGTGGGCGGGTGAGCGGAGGGCGCGGCCGCGGGCGATGTCGTTGCGCCTGCGGCCGTGACGTCCGGGGCGAGGAGAGCAGAGTGTAGGTTCCGGCGCGTGAGCGGAGCGAGAGCGAGCGCAGCGAGCGTCGCGC
>JBOGEA010000206.1:0-10327 GCA_050743205.1 Egibacteraceae bacterium
CTCCTCTTGTCGGTTCATCGGTTTCACCTCCTCGGTCATCGCTCTCGTCGGTACTGGTCGGCCAAGTGCTTGGCGACCGCGTAGCAGCCGATCGGGCGGCACCGGGTGACGTCGCCGCTGTCGGATTTGGCCAGGGGGACGACGAAGACTGCGCCGGCGACCTCAGCGACCATCAGCCAGTCGGCTGGGCGCTTGGCCGGGTAGAAGATGGGGTCGCTGTCCCAGACCTCGTAAATGTCGTCAACGCCAACCCGGCATGCTTGAACAGATGCGCCGCCTGGTCGTCGACCTCGAAGGGGTTCTCGGGATCGAGCAGGCCGATGTCGAGCCGGTCAGCGTCCACGGCCAAAGTGTATGACAATCGGATACGCAAGCGCGGTTGGCCGGGGCAGACAGCCGCCACAGCCGGGGTCGTGCGAGTCGACCGTGGGATCGCGTGGTGAATCCTCCGCTACGCATCGGGGGCAGCGGCGATGACACGCGCACTGTGCGGGCCAGACACGATCTGGGGATGGCTGGCAGCGTCAGCGAGTCCGGGTGCGGCGTTGGCGGTGTGCGACGACGCCTTGTGAGGCGGCTGCTGCCCGGGGTCAAACGGATCGCCGACCCACGGGTGCATGCCAAGAGTCTCATATGGCCAGGGTTCAACAACTCCCAGACGGCAGGTTTGGACTGCGGGATGCCGGGTGCGCGGGTCGTTCTCAGCGGCTCCGCGAACTGCGTCGGGGTGTACCGGACGCCGAGTTTGCGGGCGTAGGAACGCTCGGCCTGGGCGACATGCTCGATGATCTGATCACGGTCTCGCCCGCCACCACGGGGACCCGCGAGCCGCGCCGACTCTGCGGGGCCCCCAGCAGGAGCTGGGGAATTGGGCCTCGACGCTGTCGACGCGTCGGGGTCCAGTGGCGCTGAGTGGGCGGCGGGAACCGCATCGGGGGCACCGAAGGCGGTCGTGGAGGAGCCTGGCACGCGCTCGCGGATGGCGAACAGATCGGCGGCGGCCCCATCATGGTGGCCGGCGGGAAGGGGAGCCCGGCCTCCTCGGCCACGGCCGCGTACCGATCGGTGTACGCGGCGAGCGTATCAGGCCGTGCGGCTCGGCTTTACGTCGCGGGCTTGCGGCACACGTACAGCGAGTCGAACGGGTCGTCGGGGACGTCGAGCACTTCGACGTCGACGAACCCGGCGCCGCGAAGCATCCGCAGCGCGAGCTGCTCGCCCCACACGGTGCCCAGCCCGGCACCGTCATGGGCGAGCGACACCGTCATGCAGTGCAGCGTGCTGATGCCGTAGAGCCAGGGGGCGAACGGGTTGGCGACGTTGTCCTCGAGGTTGCTCGACGCCTTGATGTCCATCATCACGAACACGCCGCCAGGCGCCAGCGCCGCGTGAATCCGGTCGAGCACGGTCGCCGGGTCCACCTGGTCGTGGATGGCATCGAACGCGAACACCGCCTCGAACTGAGGGTCCGCGGTCAGCTGGGCCACGTCGAGCACCTCGAACGCGGCGTTGGCCAGCCCGTACTCGGCAGCCTCCGCACGCGCCCGCTCGATCGCGTCCGCCCCGATGTCGTAGCCGACGAAGGTCGATCGCGGGTAGGCCCGGGCCATCAAGTTGACGGCGTGACCGGTGCCGCAGCCGACGTCGGCGACCCGGATGCCCTCTTCCAGCCGGGCTGGCAGCCCGCCCGTCAGCGGCAGCATGCCCTCGAGGAGCTGCCCGTCGAGCAGGCCACGGGACAACCCGTCCATCATGTCGGTGAACTGCGGCCGGAATGCCTCGTAAGGCACCCCGCCACCGTCGCGGCAGGCCTTGGCGACACCCTCGACATGGTGCGCGAGCAGCGTGTTGGTCCGCGCGAACGGGGCGAGGTTCAGGGAGCCGGGACCGGTGAGGCAGGCGGCGTGCTCCGACGGCAGCGCGTAGCGGCGTGACGCCGGCTCGTAGTCCACAATCCGGGCAGTCGTGAGCGCACCCAGGCACTCGCGGACGTAGCGCTCGGTGAGCCCGGCACGGTCGGCCAGCTCCTCACTGGTCGCCGACCCGGCGGCGAGGGCATCGAACAGGCCGATGCGGTCGGCGAGATCGATCATCAGCCCGACCATGCCTTCGGTGTAAGTCGTGAGCAGTCGCCCGGCGAACTCCTCGACGCGTGCGCTGTCGATGTCGGCGGTCATCTTCGCACCCCTGGCTCTCGCATCCGGTCGCCGCAGAGTACGTCATCGGGCTATCGCTGCTTGCGAAGGTATCGTCGTCAGTCGGCCGCCGTGACGGCTTCGAGGTATTCCTGCACCGCCAGCAGTATTCGCCCGGCCTTCGACACGAGTTCGGTCGCGAGCGCATGCGATGCGTCGGCCGTGTGGGCGGTGCAGCAGCCATCGACAGCCCACGGGTTCAGGAGTTCGAGGTCCGCCAACTCGAGCTCAGGTCCTCGGTCGGACGGCAACAGCTCGTACAGGCGGACGAGGTCGTGACTCTTCGGGAAGGGCATCCGTGCCCGGATGAGCAGAGCCTTGAGTGACTTCTCCGCGGCGAGATGCGCGGGAAAACATGGCATCCGGGCGGGCAGCTCAGGGTTGCCTTGTATGTGGCGGGCCGTGTCGAGGTCCTCAGTAGCCTGTCCGAGCCACCGGAACGCTTCGTCTCCAGGCTCAGGCGGCCCGCTCATACACCACCTGACCTTCTCGCGTGGGCCAGTAGAGGAACGAGCCGATGACGTCCTTGCGCTGCTCGATCTCCTGTGGATCGGTGACGAGGATGTCCGCCAGGCACTGGCGCCGAGACCGCGCTGTGCAGGTTGGCCATCAGCAGGTGCCGCTGGGCTTGGTCGAGCGTCGGCAGCACCACGAGGAGGTCCAGGTCGCTGTCGGGACCGTCATCGCCTCGGGCGACGGAGCCGAAGAGCACGATGCGCAGGGGGTCGGCTGCGACGACAAGATCGGCGACGGCGACAGAGACCCATTCCGTCAGTCCGCGGCCGTTGTAACGGGCTTTGCCGTCCACGACCTCCCACGTGATCTGCCTCATGGGTCAACGATAGCGGACCCACGCGCCAACTCATTGTGGCCAGGAACCGGGTCGGTGTTACGCAGATCCGTTTGAGGAGACGGGATCGACCGGGCGAGGGAAGACTGACAGGTTGAGCTTGCCAGTGCGGGGCTGAAGGCGAATCGGCGGCTACCTCGACCGTGGCGGTCGGCGGCGGCCAGGTCGCCTGCCACCTCTGCCGCGCTGGCGACGGCGGGCAGCCGCGCGCTCGGCCGTTCCCCACCGTCACGGCGCCGTGGCGGAGCGCGCGCTTGGCGAGCCGCTGCTCGAGGCGGTGGGGCTGGCCAAGACGTTCTCGCGCCGCACGCGGCCCTTCGCGCCGCCGGCGCGTGTGCGCGCGCTCGGGCGGTGTGACGCTGACCGTGCGGCGCGGTGAGATCGCTGGGCTGACGGGCGCGGGCGGCTCCGGCAAGAGCACGCTCGCGCGGATCGCGGTCGGGCTGGTCGCGCCGAGCGGCGGGACGCTGCGGGTCGGCGGCGTGCAGGTGCCCGCGCTGCGCGGGCAGGCGTTTACGCGGCCACCGCCGTCGCGTCGCGTTGGTCCCACAGGACCCGTACGCGTCCCTGCACCCGGGCATGCGTGTCGCCGAGCCGCTGGTCATCGCCCGTACCCGGGGGGACCGCGCGGCCACGGTACGGGACGCGCTCGCGCGCGTCGGCCTTGAGCCCACCGCCGACCTCGGACCTGCTCGCCCGCTGCCCCCGGCCAGCTGTCCGGGGGCAGCGCCAGCGGGTCGCGCTGGCCAGGGCGCTGGCCGGCCGCCTGCGGCTGCTGATCGCCGACGAGCCCACCTCGGTGCTCGACGTCTCCGTCCGCGCCGGGATCGCCGCGACCCTCCAGGCGCTGCGCGCAGACCTGGGCCTGACGATCCTGATCATCACCCACGACCTCGCCGAGGCCGCCCACATGCGCATCCCTGCGGCTGAGGATCTCGGTGTCGACGTGATACAGCTCACCCGGCTGTGGCCCGTCGGGACCAGGGCCCTCACCCGGCGGAGGTCCGCCATGACGTCGCCACGGGGGCACCCTTCCAGCCGCCACTAGAGGCGGTGGCTTGTGAGAATGACTCACGGTGAGAATGTGGCGCTCAAAAATAGCATTGAGTTACTCGCGGGCTGGTCCGGCGGTCTCTCGGAGGCAGCGCACATCCGAGAACAGCAACGTTATTGCTGCCCAGGTCCTTACCGATCTCGGTTGCTATCACCGAGCCGCAGCGGGGCGTCGCAGGTGGCGAGTTTCGTCTTGCCCTACCCGAAGTCGGGCAGGGCGCGTGCGACGAGCTGCCAGAAGCGGCCGGTGTGGCTCGGTGATAGCACGTGGACGAGTTCGTGCACCAGATGTAGTCGGTCAGCGTCGGGGGGCAGTTGCAAGGCCGCCCAGTGCACGTTCACTCGTGGGCTGGCTCCGGCGGAGCCCCACCGATAGCCGTTGCCCAAACGCGGGGATCACGCCGCACCACCTCCCGGGCCCGGCGAGTGGGATGTGGTGTTCGAGACCACCGATGCCGCACGCGGTTGGGAGGAGTTGCGCCGACAGGCGCCAGGTCCACCGCGCCAGGCATGGCACCGGGATCGTCGCCAGCATTCCCTGAAGGGCTCCGACCTCGGCGCCCGAAAGATCGGCGGACAAGTTCTCGAACAATGGCGATACGAGGTAGGCGGGCGGATCTGGTACTGCGTCGATGACGACCGGACGACAGTGCGCTTGACGTGGGCAGGAACGGGGCACCAACCCCGTTGGGCAGCGGACACGGGTAGGTATCAGTGCGATACCATGCGGGCATGGCAATGACATTGCGGCTCACGGACGAGGAGCAAGCGATCCTTCAGGCACAGGCCGAGCGCGAGGGCGTCTCCATGCAGGAGGTCGTCAAGCGGGCGATCGTGCAACGCGCGACTCATTGGCAGCATACGCATCGGGTGGCCGAGTCCGCCGACCGGATGCTCGTGCGGTGGGCCGACGTGTTGGACGACCTCGCCAACGCGTGACGGTCCGGTACCTGACGCTGGAAGACGTTGTCGAGCTGGCCAGGCGGCTCGGTGTCGGGCCCATCCGCGACCTGGGCCTGCTCGACTCCGCAGTCCATCGCCCGCGCTCGTCGTTCTTCGGGGCTCAGGGCTATCCGACGCTCGAGCTCAAGGCGGCGGCGCTGTTGCAGTCCATCGCCAAGAACCACCCGTTGCTCGACGGCAACAAGCGCCTTGCGTGGTTGGCCACTGTGGTGTTCCTCGACCTCAACGGCCACCACCCGGAGCTGGACCGTCCGGGTGCCGTGCAGCTCGTGCTCGACGTGGCGAAGGGCGATCTCGACATCGAGGAGATCGGGACGAGGCTGAGCGTGACGCCGACCGGCTGACACACTGCTCGATTCTCACAGCTCGGTTGTCCTCCATGTGCCCGGCGGTAGCGCCAGAAGAGGACCGTCGCCGCGTCGAGCGGCGCGTTCACCGTGACGATCCCACCGTCCAATGAAACGCTTGCAGATCATGATCGAGGAAGAACTCGACGCCGCGCTCACCAGGCAGGCTCGGGAGGAGGACCCGCTGTGGAAGCTCGTGGGCGCATTCGACGCTGACGAGATCGAGGACGAGCGCAGCGGTCGGGAATCGGCTGCGGTCGATGCCCATCGTGTACCGGTGGCAGCCGGTGAACGACAACTTTCCTTCAGATACGGAGGAAAGTCGCAGTTCACGCGCTGGGTGGAGACCGTAGGGCGCAGTTTTCCCTCGGATGCGGAGGAAATGTGTGTGAAGCCCCGGGGATGGACGGGTACGCTCCCAGCGCCGCGAGCCGATCGGTCGCCCGTGCGGGCAACCGCTCGGCGACGACGAGCACGTCGATGTCGCTCGTGTCGTTGAAATCCCCCCGAGCGACCGAGCCGAAGATCACGACCGCTCGAGCTGGCCGGCGAATTCCCTGGCGGTGGCGACAGCCGAGCACGCGCGCCTCCGGCGCTCCACCACCTCCACGCGCGCCTCCGGCGCTCCACCACCTCCACGCGCGCCTCCGGCGCTCCACCACCTCCACGCGCGCCTCCGGCGCTCCACCACCTCCACGCGCGCCTCCGGCGCTCCACCACCTCCGCGGCTGTGACCACCCTGCTCGCTCTCTCAACCAGCGCCGTCGGCTTCATGCTCGGACGCCGCGCGCTGCAACTCGTCCCATGGCCTTGGCGACCTCGATCGACCGCGCGGCGTGGTCGCGCCATAGTGCCGCATCGGGCTGCCCTCCGGCCACGCGTCGGGGTACCGGCTTGGCTGGTAGGCACGCGCGAGGCTGCGGAGCCCGTCGAGCCGCGCGCCTGCTTACCCTCACCAACGCCGTGGAGCAGGCCCTTCAGGGCGCACCGCACGGCCTGCTCCGCGTAGATGACGGCGGCGTGGTGAAAGCCACCGTCAGCATCGTGCTGGGCGACGAGCAGATCGTCGTCAGCCTGCTCGAGCCAACGCGCGTATTCGGGGATGTCGAACATCGTGTCGGCCAAGGTTAACGCACGCGGCGTGCAACCAGTCCGGCCCGGTCGGGCCACGTGGGGAGTGCTCTGCGATAGGGTGGTTGATCTGCGGGAGCGCGTCGGAGGTGGGTGTGGCGGAGTTGATGGCGGTGCCGTTGAAGGGCGGGGGGTCGCTGGTCGTCGAGGTTGACTCGCTTGAGGGCGGGCCGGTGAAGGCCGGGCGGGTCGGTCGCGTGGTGGGGGAGGTGGCGCAGACGTTGGAGGCGGCGTTGGCGTCGGTGGTGCCCGCGGCGTCGGTGTTGCTGGACAAGCTGGGGGAGGCGAAGCCCTCGGAGATCTGCGTGCAGTTCGGCATCAAATTGACCGCAGAGGCTGGGGCGGTGGTCACCAAGACCGCAGGGGAGTGCAACTTCGCCGTCATGCTGCACTGGCGGCAGACCTCTGCCGATGGCTGAGCAGGTCACTGTCCAGGAGCCCCTCGGGGCCGATCCGGGAGATCTGCGGCGCAGCGTCTCCAAGTGCTCGATGCCCGGGGCGGGTGCGCAGGGACCGGGTTCCTGTTGGAGGGCGGGCTGCTGGTCTCCTGCGCGCATGTCATCGCGAGGCGCGGCGACGGCTCGCCGCCCGCCGGGCCGATCACGGTGCGGTTCCCGCACCTCGACGGGCGGGACCGCCTGGCCGAGGTCGTCCCAGCCTGGTGGCGCGGCCCCGACCGGGGGGACGTCGCCTTCCTGCGGCTCACCCAGCCCCCGCCTGACCAGGCGCGAGGGCTGCGGCTGGCCGAGCGCGTGATCGCGGAGCGTCAGGTGCGCGCGTTCGGGTTCCCCGTCAACGCCCCTGCGCAGGGCCATTACGGCTATGCCGTCGTCGGTGACCCACTGTCCAGCGACACCGGTCAGGCGCTGGTGCAACTGCGGGACGCCACCGAGATCACCGAGGGGTTCAGCGGCGGGCCCGTGGCGGACGAGCGCACCGGCCTGGTGGTCGGCATGGTCGACTCCGTCTCGCCACCCGACCGGTTGGCGCGGGGGAGTGCGACCGCCTACCTCATCCCCGCCGAGCGGCTGCGCGCGATCTGTCCAGAGCTCCCAGCGTCCGGGGCCCACCCCTATCGGGGGCTGGCGCACTTCACCAGCGACGACACCGAGTGGTTCTTCGGCCGGGACCGCGTGGTCGAGGTTGTCCTCCAGCGGCTCCGCGCTGTTTCCGGGGGCGGGGCTCTGGCTCTGCTGGGGCCGTCCGGCAGCGGGAAGACCTCGCTGGTCCAGGCCGGCGTGCTGCCAGCGCTGGCGGGTGGGACGCTGCCCGGCAGCCGCCGCTGGGGATCCGTGACCGCCCGTCCGGGCGGCGATGCGTTCGCCGAGCTGGAGCGCGCCGGGCTGGCCGGCTCCAGCGAGGGTCTGGGCCAGGCGGTCGGTCGTTGGCTGGCCGATCACCCCGACCACGAACGGCTGCTCTTGGTGTTGGACCAGTTCGAGGAGCTGTTCGGCTCTTCGATCGCCGCGCCAGATCGTCGCCGGTTGCTGGAGCAGCTCGCCGACCTCGCGGAGCCCCAGGCCACGGTGCTGCTGGTGATGCGGGACGAGTTCTACAGCCAGCTGGCCGCCGCCGCGCCGGCGCTCATGCGCGGCCTTGCGCTGGTCAACGTGCCGCCGACCCTCGAGCGCGACGAGCTGACCGCGATCATCGCCGAGCCCGCCGCGCGGGCCGGCCTGGCCCTCGAGCCCGGACTCGTCGAGGACATCGTCAGCGAGGCAACCGACCAAGAAGAGCACACCGCGCCGGCGGCGGTCCTGCCGCTGCTGGAGTTCGCCCTCACCGAGCTGTGGGCAGAGCGCGAGGACGGCGAGCTGACCCGCGACCGCTACCGGCGGATCGGCGGGCTGACCGGCGTTGGCCGGCCGGTGCGACAAGGTGTTCGGGGAGCTTGGGCCAGAACAGCGAACCCTCGCGCGGGGGCTGCTCGTCGACCTGGTCGAGGACCCCGACGAGGCCCACCCCGACCTGCCGTTGACCCGCAGGCGCCGACGGCGGTCCCAGCTGTCACCCGCGGTGCGCGACGATCCGGGACTGGGCGAGGTCGTGGGGTTGCTGGCCGACCGGCGCCTGCTGGTTACCGGACGCGATGTCGCCAGCGACGAGCCGACCTATGAGATCGTTCACGACAGCCTGCTGCGCCACTGGGGCCAGCTCCGCAAATGGCTGGGTGACGACCGCGACTTCCGCGCCTGGCGGGCGCGCCTGGAGGCCAACCACCGCGACTGGGCAGCCCGCCGCGGCCAGCCGCTGACCGCCAGCGCCCTCGACCACGCGCAACACCAGCTCGACACCCGCCGAGCCGACCTGCCCGACCACCTCGTCGCCTACGTCGAGGACAGCACACAAGAGGACCGCCGCCGACGCACCCGCGACCGCCGCAGGATCCGCCAACTCACCGTCTCCCTCGCCCTCGTCCTGCTGCTGTTCGCCGTCACGGCTGGGCTGGGTGTCTACACCCGCAACCAAGCCCAGCGTCGAGCGCGCGAAGGCGCCTCACAAGGTGTGGCAGCCACCGCCAACCTCCTCGGAGAGCGCCAACCAGAGCTGGCCATGCTGCTGAGCCTCCAGGCCATGAGCATCGCCGATACGCCGCAAGCGTACGGCAGCCTGCAAGCGCAACTGTCCAAGTCCTTCCACACCGGCCACGCGCTCACCGGCGACACCGACGGGGTCTGGTCGGTGGCGTTCAGCCCCGACGGCGCGCTGCTGGCCACCGTCGGCGTCGATCTGACGGTGCGGCTGTGGGATGTGGCCTCCCGCCGGCCCCTCGACGAGCCCCTGACCGGCCACACCGGCTGGGTCTGGTCGGTGGCGTTCAGCCCTGACGGCGCGCTGCTGGCCACCGCCAGCTTCGATGGGACGGTGCGGCTGTGGGATGTGGCCTCCCGCCGGCCCCTCGGCGACCCCCTGACCGGCCACAGCGACGGGGTCTGGTCGGTGGCGTTCAGCCCTGACGGCGCGCTGCTGGCCACCGCCAGCTTCGATGGGACGGTGCGGCTGTGGGATGTGGCCTCCCGCCGGCCCCTCGGCGAGCCCCTCACCGGCCATACCGGCCCGGTCTGGTCGGTGGTGTTCAGCCCTGACGGCGCGCTGCTGGCCACCGCCAGCTTCGATGGGACGGGGCGGCTGTGGGATGTGGCCTCCCGCCGGCCCCTCGGCGACCCCCTGACCGGCGACACCGACGGGGTCTTGTCGGTGGCGTTCAGCCCTGACGGCGCGCTGCTGGCCACCGCCAGCACCGTTGGGACGGTGCGGCTGTGGGATGTGGCCTCTCGCCGGCCCCTCGGCGACCCCCTGACCGGCCACACCGGCGGGGTCCAATGAGGTGGCGTTCAGCCCTGACGGCGCCATGCTGGCCACCGCCAGCACCGATGGGACGGTGCGGCTGTGGGATGTGGCCTCCCGCCGGCCCCTCGGCGAGCCTCTCACCGGCCACACCGGCGGGGTCAACGAGGTGGTGTTCAGCCCTGACGGCGCCATGCTGGTCACCGCCAGCGACGATGGGACGGTGCGGCTGTGGGATGTGGCCTCCCGCCGGCCCCTCGGCGAGCCCCTGACCGGCCACAGCGACGGGGTCCGGTCGGTGGCGTTCAGCCCTGACGGCGCGCTGCTGGCCACCGCCAGCGACGATGAGACGGCACGGCTGTGGGATGTGGCCTCTCGCCGGCCCCTCGGCGACCCCCTCACCGGCCACAGCGGCTGGGTCCGGTCGGTGGCGTTCAGCCCTGACGGCGCCATGCTGGCCACCGCCAGCGCCGATGAGACGGTGCGGCTGTGGGATGTAG
>JBOGEA010000207.1:0-10209 GCA_050743205.1 Egibacteraceae bacterium
GTCTAGTTCCGCCGCGCACGTCCCGCTGTGCGTATGCATTGACGGTATACGCAAAGCATGCCGGACCTCCGGTGGCGCTCCGGAGGCACACAGACGAGATTCACAGCTCCACGCACCACACCAACTCCTGAAGGAAAGAGACGAGTGCCCCCGCGCTGGGGTCTGTCTGGGTGGTCCTCCGAGGAGGGCGCGAATCATGATGGCTGACGAGCAGAAGTGCCATCCGAAGTCGGTGGAGGTGGAACGGGTCTCACCGGAGGTGATCGCGGTCTTCACGCCCTGCCATGGCGCCCGGGTGTTCTTCACGGCGGATGCCGTGAGGCCGGGGACGGTGGTGGAGGCGATGTGCCCCCGCTGTGGGCACAGCTGGCAGATCGAGATCGTCCCCGGCGAGCATGTCGGGCGATGCGAGGCGAGATGGGCGGACCGGTCCGATGTGGGTGGGCGGTGAGCGCGGTGACGGCGGATCCGTCGCGGGTGCAAGTCACGTCTGACCGGTACACGCTGCGGTCGCCGTGTGCGTGTGGGACGCTGATCGTGCTGGCGCGGGAGGTCACCGATCTGCAGCTGATCCAGCGGGTGGCCTGCCAGACCTGCCAGCAGCCCTACCAGGTGACGTTCGTGGCCGACTGCCGCCACGGGCTGGCGGTGTGCTGGCGGCGGGCCAGGCGATGGCCATGACCGGCCAGGAGCCGTGCGCGCCGGCGTGCCTGGGTGGCGCTGCTGCGCGAGGCAGGTTGGACCTGGACGGTCCAACCTGGACCTGTCCAGGTGGCGCGCTGGTCGCGGTCGGCCCGGTCGGCCAGCGGCACCGCGCGGACCTGCTCGGGCTGGCGTTGGCCGAAGGGTTCGGCATCGAGCGGGTCGGCACGGCGCGGCTGCTCAGCCGAGAGGACAGCCGCGCGGCTGCGCCAGCGAGGCTCCAACCGAGGCCGTGCGGAGGCAGGCGCATGATCGCGGACGCGGTCTCAGCGGAGCTGATCGTGTGCTCTGCCTGCGGGCTGGCCAAACCAGCCGAGGCGTTCTGCCCGGTCCGCGGACCCAGAAGCGTCGGGGACTGGCCGGCCCGTCTTTCCCGACCGCTGCCAGGCGCGTGTGCGAATGCGTGGCGGCCGGGGAGGTGAGCCAGCTCGGAGCGTCGCCTTCCCACGCTCGGGGCAGCGCCCTCCCCGACCGCCCATCAGAATGCGTGATGCAGTCGGTCGGATGAGCGTGGCGGAGACGGGACCCCTTTCCCTACCCCGGAGGGAGAAGCCGCGCCGTCGCCGCCTCCTCGACGCGCGGGGGCCCCGACGCCCGCAGGGGCCCCCGCGCGTCCCTTCGCTGTCTCCTGGACCCTGACCACGAGCACCTCGACCCCACCCTGACGCGCGTCGCCCTCACGAGTATGCATCCGCTCGACCTGAAGCTGCTCGTGCCGTGGACGAGAACCCGCTCTCGTCACCGTGCAGCCGCTGATGCAGCCCCTCTCCCCTGCGCATCACGGCTGACCGTTGCGGGTGGCGGGCAGGTCGTGGTGGCGGAAGGTCAACGCCGTGAGGAGCTCGTTGACCTGTTGGAGGTCAGCTCTACGTCTCCGCCGGTGGGCGCGAGCGCGTCGGTGGCCAGGCGCACCGCCTCTCCAGGTGGCCTTGGTGGACGAGGCAGATCGCCAGGTTGATCTGGGACTGAGCATGATCGCATCCACGCAAGCGCGCGCCTCGCACCGGGCCGCGAGCTGGGCGCGCTGCGCGCTGTGTGGACGATCAGGTTATTCCCCAGGGGTCTGCCGTCAGCGTGCAGGGGGCGCCGAACGCCAGGCCGTGGGCTGCCACCCAGGCGAGGGTGTCGAAGACGACGGCGAACGAGCCGGGCCGGTGCGGCCCGTCATGAGCGGCGGCGGTGCCACCGTCGAGGGAGACGCGCAGCAGGTCAGGATGCCCAGCGCACGCGCGGAGGATCGGGCGGCGCTTGTAGCCGCCTGCGCAGATCTCGGTGCGGACCCGTGGGCGTGCGCGGCGGCGAGGATCTCGACCAGTCCGGGTGCAGGAGCGGCTCGCCGCCGAGCAAGCACACCTGATGGCGGTGGCAGCGGCTGGCGAAGTAGGCGAGGGCGGGCGTGGCCTGCTCGACCGTGACGATGTCGGGCCGGGCAAGATCCGCCCCGTGGTAACAGTGCCGGCAGGCGAAAGTCGCAGCGGAACAGCAGCTCAAGGTAGAGCTTGTCGACCTCGGCGTATACCGGCAGGGCGTCGGGCTGGACGGGTCTCACGGCACGCTCCTTCCGGTCAGGCGGTCGGGGATGAGGCGCCGTCTCAAGGACGGCGGTGAGGGCGGCGGTGGCGCGCGGAGTTGGCGACGGAGAGATGCGTAAGGCGTGCAACCCGATCCGGCAGAACTTGACTCACGCGCAACAGGTCTCGCCCCTCCAAGGCCTAGGTTGATCTGGGTTGGGCCTGGTTCGCAGAATCCTGGATGACGACCGGAACCGCTTGCTGCCAGGTGATTGCCTGACGCGTGTGCTCGGCCTGCTCGACGCGTCGAGCCACAGCAGCGAGATGCTCGTGTGCAGCTCCAAGGATCCTGGAGCTGCACACCCAGCAGTCGCCGCCGGTGTCACCGCTCGACATCGCCCGACATCGCCCGCTGGGCTCGCCGCAACGCGTCGATCGCCCCTGCGTGGCCGTTCATCCCCGCACAGGCGCGGACCTCGCACCGGGCGCGCAGACCTCCGGTGGCCTACCGCTGGCCGTCCTGCCCGTAGGACACCGCGAGCAGCGGCATAACCCCGAGCCCAAGACATCTGCACATGAGGGAGCAGGAAACGTCGGTACCGACTTAAGACAGCCGGCCGCATTGCATTTGCGGTGCTCACACACTACGTTCTCATCGTGGCCGCTCATCCAGATACCGCGCTCGGTTTCGAGTGGGAGCGGAAGTTCGCCAAGCGGGACATCGACCTGGAGGACATCGAGGCGGTCCATCGCAACGGTCCGCGTCACCGCCGCAACAAGCGCAACGCCGCGGGGGCCTGGCTGATGATCGGCCGGGACGATCGAGGTCGCGAGCTGGCGATCAGCGTGCTGTGGGCGGACGAGCGAGAGCGCCTCCTGCGGCCGGTGACCGGCTGGCCCCTCTGACCGGGAAAGAGACCTACGATGCTACGTACAAGCAGAGAAGAAGAGGACGCCCTGGTCGAACGCATCGAAGCCGACGCCGCGGACCCTGACGCCTGGGAAGACGACCCCGCACCGTCACGCACTGGTGATCGTCGGACGTTGGGCGCCCAGATAACGGTCCGGCTCGACCCAGAAATCGTCGACCAGTTGTCAGCGCTCGCCCGTGCGCGGCGCGTTGGCCACACGCAGTTGGCACGCCAGCTCATCGAGGATGGCCTGCGGGCCCATACCGCTGGTGTGGGCCTGTCCGGTCCCGAGGCCAGCTTCCTCATTGAGGTGAGGATCCGCTCAAGCGGCGACGTCACCGCCAAAATCGCCTGACGGGCCCGCCACGCGACGCGGGCAACCGCTACCGGTCGCGGAAGAGGAGGCGCTCGCAGAGCTGTGCCTGCCCTGCTCGCCCCCGGGCTCGTACATGCGCCTCGCGACGCGCCTCAGCGCGGAGATCAGCGGCCGACTACCACCTGACCGGCGCCGAGCTGGGGCAGGCCAACGGGCTGGACGGGCAGGCAGGGACTGTATCTGTGGGCCGCGTCGTGGTCGCTGATCGGCCTGGCGCCGCACTTCGCCCCCGCTGGCAAGCCGCGCTGGCCGCCGCGCCTTCCCCGCTCTGCCTCTGGGCCCCTCGCACCCCTAACGCCACATTCGCCGCCCGCACCGTCGCGTGTGTCCCACAGAGGCCCCGCCACCGCTGGAGCTGATACGTCTCAGGACAGCCACGAGTTGGAAAAGCGCCGCATGAGCCGAGCCCCGATCGATTGTCGGCACTTTGGCAAACATCCCCGAACATCTGCTCGATCACAGCGCTTCGAGGAAGGCAGACAGATCTTCGCGGCACGGACCGCTATCGCGACGGCGGAATACGAGGTCGCATCGCGTGCAGCCGTCAACCCGCCTTATCAGGGCGGAGCTGGGCAGGGCCACTGCAGCGGGGTACTTTTTACGAGGAGACACGCACGTGTTCTGACCCAGGGAGGGGGGTCGTTTCGGTGCCGGGCGTACCTGCCGTCTCTGCGCTGGTTCGGGTCTTCATCTCCTACGCCCACGACAACCCGGAGCATGAGGCTCGGGTACGTCGATTCTACCTCTTCCTACGCGAACAGGGCATCGACGCGAAATGGGACGCTCCAGCAGCCGAGCAGCGGCAGGATTGGCCGAAATGGATGCTGCACCAAATTCGTGCGGCGAGATTCGTGCTGATCATCGCATCACCTGAGTACCGGCGACGCGCAGAAGGTGATGCCCCGGCTACTGAAGGCCGCGGTGTGCAGTGGGAAGCGGGACTGATTCAGGAGGAGATGTACGCGGACCAACATGCAGCATTGGATCGTTTTCTGCCGGTGGTGCTGCCAGGATGCTCTGCCACCGACATTCCGCACTGGCTGCGACCAGCCTCAACGACGCACTACGCACTTTCCGACTATATGGACTCGGGCGCGGAGAGACTCCTGCGGCTGTTGAGCGGCCAGCCATACGAGACGGAGCCACCGCTGGGAGCCGTGCCAACACTGCCACCGCGGGCGGATCTTCCTCCAGCTGGCACCGCTCAGGAGAGCGTCCGCATGCTCCTTAGGCGTCTCGCGAACCGCGCACTGGCACGAACCGAGGCCATGGTCGAGGCAGACGTGAGGCAGCTGCTTCTGGTCGGTGGTCTCGGACTGGGCGAGCATGACCTCGGCGTCGAGCCTGAGACGCGGGCTGAGAGTCGGCACCGGATCGACGTCGAAGTCGGTTTCGCTGTCATCGTGGTGAGGAGGGACCTTCGAACGGGTGGAGTGGCGAAGGCCGCAGAGCAGCAGTTAGCCGCTTACGTCGCAGCGCGCGGTCAGCAGACCGGCCAGCGCTACGTCGGGGTGCTGACCGACGGCGCCGAGTGGCGCCTCTACGGCCGTATCGACGGCGACCTTCAACAGGTGACGGCACTGACCGTCGACCCGTCGTCCGGCCCTAGCGTCGACGAGTTGGTGCCGTGGCTCGAAGCCGTGCTCGCCACCAGTCAGCAACTCACGCCCAGCCCCCGTGAGATCGTTCGCAGACTCGGCGCTGGCAGCTCTGCGTACGCCCTCGACGTTGCGGAGTTGGCGGCAATCTACGCCAAGTACCGCGAGCTGCCGACCGTCAGGGTGAAGCGCGGCCTGTGGGCGAAGCTGTTGACCACGGCCTTGGGGACGAACTTCGCCAACGAGGACTCGCTGTTCGTCGACCACACGCTTCTGGTGGCGATGGCGGAGGTGATCGGCCACGCCGTCGTGGGTTTCCGACCGGAAGACTCCATGATCAGCGGCGCCATGATCATGAGGGGTGCGCGCTTCTCCGACGCTCAGATCGGTGGGGTAGTCGAAGCGGACTTCTTCGATTGGGTCGTCGAGGTCCCGGGCGGAGAGCAGTTCGTCAAGGGGCTGGCGCGGCGGCTGAGCCGCTTCGCATGGGAGCACGTGGAGCACGATGTCATGAAGGTGCTCTACGAGTCCATCATCAGCCCGGAGACCCGGCATCGGCTCGGTGAGTACTACACGCCGAGCTGGCTGGCTGAGGAAATCGTCGCCGATCGTGTGGACGATCCGCTTGCCCAGCGAGTGCTGGACGCGAGTTGCGGCAGCGGCACGTTTCTGTTCCATGCGGTCCGGTCCTATCTGGCGGCCGCGGAAGCTGCAGGCAGGTCCGGTCCTGACGCCATCCGAGGAGCAGTCGCGCACGTGATTGGCATCGACGTGCATCCTGTTGCGGTCACGCTCGCCCGAGTGACCTACCTGCTCGCGATCGGGAAAGGACGGCTGCGGGCAGACGACCGACCCGCGTTCGCCGTACCCGTGTACCTCGGTGACTCACTGCGGTGGGGCCAAGAGACAACACTGCTGTCCTACAAGGGCCTGAGCATCCCGACCGCCGATGACTATCAGATGTTCGTCAACCAGCCCGACTTCACGGACCAGACCGAGTTCACTGATCAGCTCAAATTTCCCGAACGGGTCGTCGCAGATGCCAGCCAATTCGACCGGCTGGTCGCCGAGCTTGCCGACCAGGCAGTCAAACCCGAACGGAGAACCCCGGCGCCGTCCCTAGCCATGACGTTCGAGCGGTTCAAGGTCCACGCCGACGACCGCCCGGTGTTGCAACAAACGTTCGCAGCCATGTGCGAACTGCATGATCGGGGCCAAGACCACATCTGGGGCTACTACGTACGCAACCTGGCCCGCCCGGTCTGGCTGGCACGGGCGGAAAACCGCGTCGACCGTCTCGTGGGCAACCCTCCATGGCTGGCCTACCGCTACATGACTGTTCCTCAGCAGGCATCCTTCCGCGCGATGAGCATCGAGCGGGGGCTGTGGGCCGGTGGTACCGTCGCGACCAACCAGGACCTTTCTGCGCTGTTCGTCGCCCGCTGCATTGAGCTGTACCTCCGGCCCGGTGGCCGGTTCGGCTTCGTCATGCCATGGGCAGTCCTGTCCCGTCGCCAGTACGCCGGCTTCCGCACCGGCCACTTTCCCGTCCGGGCGCAGCCCGTGAACGTCGCGTTCGACCGGCCATGGGATCTCCACAAGGTCAAGCCGAGCTTCTTCCCGCTGCCCGCCAGCGTCGTCTTCGGCCGGCGCGGAGACGAGAGCGCTGCCGTGAGGGCTCTCAGCCAAGTGCCAGAGGTGTGGTCGGGGAGGTTCGAGACCGCCGTCGCCTCCCGAGCCGAGGCAGTCCCGAGCATCCACAAAATGGACGGCGAGCCCCCACCGCCACGCGCCGAACAAGGCTCCCGCTATGCCGCCCGTTTCTCGCAGGGCGCGACCGTCGTCCCTCGCTTCCTCTTCTTCGTCGAGCCCGGCGCCACTAACCCGCTCGGCCTCGGGGCGGGTCGACGAGCGGTGCAAAGCCGCCGCAGCGCGAATGAGAAGAAGCCCTGGAAGAACCTCGCCTCGCTGCACGGAATAATCGAGCGGCAGTTCATCCTGCCGGTGCACCTCGGCGACTCAATCCTGCCGTTCCGCTGCCTCCCACCCCGCCAAGCCGTCATCCCATGGGACGGCGAGCGCCTTCTCCACGGTGAGAACGAACAGCTCGACCTCTACCCGGGGCTCGCCAGGTGGTGGCGCTCCGCCGAAGCCATCTGGCGCGAGAACCGCTCGAGTGAACGGCTGAGTCTTGTAGGGCGCCTCGACTATCGCCGTGGCGTTTCTCAGCAGTTTCCGGCCACCGACCATCGTGTCGTCTACACCAAGAGTGGCATGTACCTCGCCGCGGCCGTGGTGTCGGACCGGGCTGCGGTCATCGATCACAAGCTGTATTGGGCAGCGGTCGGCAGCCTCGACGAGGCCAGCTTCCTCACCGCGATCTTGAACTCGACCACCCTCACGATGGCGGTCCGCCCCCTGCAGGCCCGGGGAGAGCACAACCCGCGTGACTTCGACAAGTACATCTTCCAGCTGCCCATCCCGCTCTACGACCCCAGCAACGCCGATCACCAGTCGCTGGCAGCTCTCGCCTCTCGCTCTGAACAGGTCGCCGCTGGCGTTGATCTGCCAGCAGTGCGCTTCGAGGCGCTGCGTCGACGGATCCGCGAGGCGCTGGTCGAGGACGGAGTCGCCGCCGACATCGACGCGATCGTTAAGACACTCTTGGCCAGCTGAAGAAGGGCGGCTGCCCCCCGCGCACGGTCAAGTGCCCCCCACTCCGGAGCAGCCGGTCAGACGATCCTGAACTCCAAGTGACGCCTTCAACGGGTGGGGGTCAGTCGGTCTGCATCCCGTCGATCAGGGCGAAGGTGGCCGCGAGGGCCAACCCAGAGGGATCGGGGAGTGAAGGGTCAGTCAGCCGGTGACGGACGAATGGCGGCGCAAGCAACTGGTCGGGACGGTGATCTCGACCCTCCCCCGCTCATCCAAGCTGTCGCCCCACACAACTCGCTCACCGGCGGTCCTTCCCGCCGCTCTGTTGGCGCGGGTCAGCGCGCCGCCGCCGGACGCGGGCGCAGCACGCCGCGCGGTGGGGTCTCCCCGGCGTCCAGCCCGCCCCAGATCCCGGCGTCCTGCCCGGTTTCCAGCGCCCACGCCAGGCAGGGGGCGGCCACCTCTCAGCAGCCGCCAGCCTGCCCCCCGCGCCTGGGTCTGCTCGACGGCCGGACCAGTCGACAGTCTGGGCGGTCAGGCCGTGAGGGCCGGCGAGTCGGTCGAACAGTGCGTCGGCGTCGGTCTCGCACAGCTGCTGCTCACGGCCCCGCCCCCGCAGCACTGCCAGCAACCCGGGGACGGCGAAGCCGTGGTCGGCGGCCTCGGCCGTCCAGCGGTCGTGTTGCGACGGGGCGGCCTCGCGGCGTTTGGGTCCGCGCAGTTTGTGCGCCAGCCAGTCGGCCACCTTCGACGAGGTGGGCAGCCCCTCGGCCTCACGCGCGGCCAGCTCTGCTTTGATGGCGTTGCCGGCTTTGGAGAACAGCCCGATCAGCTCGACAGGCATCCCCAGAATCTCGCGGTTGCCCTGCTCGTCGGGGCCGGTCCACGCATACCCGCGGGCACGGGACAGCGTCCCACGCCCAGCTTCGCCGGATCATCACGCCCCACCCCCGGTTTGTGCCGGCCGCGGGCCGGGCGGCGCGTCAGATGATGCAGCCCTTTCATCCTGCTAATCGGTCATGTGTCAGCGATGCTAGCACCATCGTGAGGGAAGTCGTAGCAGGTGGGGGCAGGTTTTTTGGTAACGGCTGTGGTAACGGAACAGGACTGAACGGCTTGGACGAGGGTGGAAGATTTGGACGATGGCAACTGTGTGATGGTGGCTTCTAGCTGCGGAAACAGCATGATCCGAAACGCTTTGGATTTAGTGTTTTGGTCTTCAAAACCGTAGAGACCGGCCCGGCCGGTCTGGCGGGTTCGATTCCCGTCCGCCTCCGCTGACCAGCCCATTTGCCGTCTCACGGTCGGTTGTTGCCGTCGTTGTTAGGGTCCTCGGCGGGCGCTTGACTACCAGACTGACTACCAAGCAGCTCCTGGAGGCGATCAACGGCCTCGCGCTGCATGTCCTCGCTCACGTGCGTGTAGAGGTCGAGCGTGATCGAGATTCTGCTGTGCCCGAGGATCTCGCTGACGATCTTGGGGTGGATGCCGCAAGCCAGGAGGAGCGTCGCCGTGCTGTGGCGCAGGTCGTGAAACCGGATCCGGCGGATCCCCGCGCGCTCCAAGATCGGGTAGAAGCACCGCTTGAGGAGGTCTTCGCCCCAGATCGGGCCGCCCACCGTGTTCGCGAACACGAGCTTGGGGTCCTTCCACAGCTCTCCGGCGGTGTCCTTTTCTTGATCCTGGCGGTGGCGGTGCCGCTTGAGCGCGTCAACGGCCATGTCCACGAGCAGGACCGGGCGGCGTGAGCGTTTCGTTTTCGGGTCGCCTGACCGCCACTTCCCGTTCTCATCGATTTGGAGGGATCGGCGGACGTGGAGCACGCGCGCGTCGAGGTCCACGTCCTGCCAGCGCAGCCCGAGCAGCTCGCCGCGACGCAGCCCGGTCGTGAGCGCCAAGACGTACAAGGCTTCGAGCCGGTCCCCATTGGCGACGTCGAGGAGCCGCCCCGCCTCCTGGGCGGTCAGCGGCTCGAACTCCGGACGCTCGACACGTGGGGGATCCACGAGCGCGGCGACGTTCCTCCCCACGAGCCCCCACTTGAGCGCTTGACTCAGAGCGCGGTGCAGCATCCGATGCAGATGGACCACGGACTGCGCCGAGACGCCGGCCGCGAGCCGGGCGGCGTAGAGCCGCTGCAGGTGCTGTGGGGTGAGCTTCGTGAGTTGGACGCGGCCAAGGGTCGCCACTGTGTGCACCCTCACGTACTGCTCATAGCGCCGCCAGGTCCCCGGCCGCAGCGTCGGGCGGACGGCCTCCAGCCACGAGGCGAGGAACTGCTCGACCGTCGTCCGCTCCGAGACGACGAGCGTTCCCTCAGCCGCTTGGCGCTGCGCCAGGCAAAAGGCAGCCGCCGCCTTTTTTAGGTTATGCCGATGTCGGCATAACCTGAATTATGCCGATGTTCGGGTTATGCCGATGTTGTTGTGACGCTCCTGGTCAGGGCGGTGACTGGC
>JBOGEA010000208.1:0-10170 GCA_050743205.1 Egibacteraceae bacterium
GCATGCTGCGCGGATCCAGCACAAACCGCGGCCAACTCCACGCGCGACCGTCCCTCCCGCCCATGGCTCGTCGGGCTCGGGCGAAGCCCCGCTCAGCGTTGGACGTGGCCGTGGCGTTGGGCGGCGACGAGGCGGGCGAAGGGGCCGCTGGCGGCGAGGAGCCGGTCGTAGGGGCCGGTCTCGACGACGCGGCCGTCGTCGAGGACGACGACGAGGTCGGCGCTGCGGATGGTGGACAGGCGGTGGGCGATCAGCAGGGTGGTGCGGCCGCGGCGGACCTCTGACATCGCCGCGTACAGGGCCTGCTCGTTCTCGGTGTCGAGGTTGGACACGGCCTCGTCCATGACCAGGATCGGCGCGTCGCGCAGCAGCGCGCGGGCGATCGCGATGCGCTGGCGCTGGCCGCCGGACAGGGTGGCGCCGCGCTCGCCGATCGCGGTGTCCAGGCCGTCGGGCAGCTCCCCCAGATACTCGCTGACCTGCGCGCGGTCCGCGGCGGCCTGCACCTCGGCGTCGGTCGCGTCGGGCCGGCCCAGGCGGATGTTGTCTCGCACTGTGGTGTTGAACAGGTACACGTCCTGGGGGACCAGCGCGACCAGGTCACGCAACTGCTCGACCGACAGCTGGCGGCTGTCGACTCCGTCGACGAGGATGGCTCCTTCGGCGGGGTCCCAGAAGCGCAGCAGCAGGTTCGCGCACGTCGACTTGCCCGCACCGGAGGGCCCGACCAACGCGACCGTCACCCCGGCGGGGACCGCGAAGGTCACGTCGCGCAGCGCGTCCGGGTCGTCGGGCCGGTAGCGGAACGTCACACCTTGGAAGCGGACGTCGGGTGGCGAGCCGACCACGGCCGCCTCGCCGCCGCGGTCGGTGACGTTGGCGGGCGCCTGGATGATCGCGAACACCCGGTCGGCCGAGCCGCGCAGCTGGCCGAGGTTGCGCAGCTGCACGCTGACCTCGACCAGCGGCGTGAACGCGTAGGCGGCCAGCACGATCGCCGGCGGGTAGGCGGCGAACGAGATCCGCCCGTCGGCCAGCATGACCGCGCCGAGCGCGAGCACCGCGAACATCCCCAGCGCCATCGCGGCCTCGGCGACGCCGGCCTCCAGGCCGGCGCGGTGGCCGTAGCGCAGCTGCTCGGCGTACAGCGCGCGGCTGTGCCGGCGCACCTTCTCGACCTGCGCCCGGGCGCGGCCGAACGTCACCAGCTCGCGCAGACCCTGGACGCTGTCGACGACCTCGGCGTGCAAGCTCGCCAGGGCGCCTTTCAACCTGGTCCCTTGGCGGTCGGCGAGGCGGCGCAACGTGAACGGCGCGGCCCCGACCACGACCAGCGAGGGCGCCAGCGCCAGCGCGAGCAGCGGGTGCACCAGCCCCATGACGACCAGCGCGGTGGCCGGCACGATCACTGCGGCGATGAGGTTGCCGACCGTGTGGGCGTAGAACCACTCGAGCGTCTCGACGTCAGACATCGCGCCGTTGGCCAAATCGCCGGTGCGCCGGTCGAGCACGCCGCCGGGCGCGGCGCGCTCGACGCCGTCGTAGACGCGCATGCGGAAGTCGATCAGCAGCCGGTAGGCCAGGTCGTGCGCGATCCACATCTCAGCCCAGTAGCCGGCGGCGCGGCCGATCACCAGCGCGAGCAGCGCGATCAGCCAGCCGCGGATGCCGGCCAGGCCGGCGCCCGAGGCGACCTGCCCGACGATCACCGCCCCCGTCACCACGGCGCCGATCGAGCACACCTGGTGGAACAGGATCGAGGCGACGGTCAACGCGAACACGACCCGCTGGGTCAGCACGACCGGGACGAGGCGGATGATGGGGTGCCGCCGTGCGGTCAACGTGGCCATAAGGATCCCTCCGGCTCAACAGCTCGAGGAACTTGTCAGCTTTCCTCCGTATTCGAGGGAAAGGTGTACCCGACGTGCTCCGCCAGGTGGCCTGACCTGCGGCTCATGAGGATCCCTCCGAGATCGGATCGCGCCTCGCGCTCATCGTGTGTCGCCTTGGGCGGCGACGAGGCGGGCGTAGTCGCCGCGCCGGTCAACCAGGTCGTCGTGGGCGCCGACCTCGGCCACCCGGCCCGCCGACAGCACGACGATGCGGTCGGCGCGGCGCACCGTGGACAGGCGGTGGGCGATCACCAGGGTCGTGCGGCCGGCGGCGAGCCGGTCGAGCGCCTCGGTGATCACGCGCTCGTTCTCGGCGTCGACGCTGGACGTGGCCTCGTCGAGCACGAGGATCGGCGCGTCTTTGAGCAGCGCCCGGGCGATCGCGATGCGCTGCCGCTGCCCGCCGGACAGGGTCAGGCCGCGCTCGCCGACCCGGGTGGCGTAGCCGCCGGGCAGCGCGGCGACAAACGCGTGCACGTTCGCGGCCTTGGCCGCGGCGACCAGCTCTTCATCGGTCGCGTCCGGTTTGGCCAGGCGCAGGTTGTCCGCGATCGTGCCGTAGAACAGGTACGTGTCCTGGGCGACCACCGCGATCTGGGCGCGCAGCGAGTCAAGCCGAAGGTCGCGGACGTCGATCCCGCCGATCGTGATCCGCCCCTGCTGAGGGTCGAAGAAGCGCAGCAGCAGCGCCACGATCGTGGTCTTGCCGGCCCCGGAGCGGCCGACGATCGCGACCGTCTCGCCTGGCGCCGCGCGGAACGACACGCTGTCGACGGCGGGCCGATCGCGGGTCTCATACGAGAATGTGACGTCCTCGAACGCCACCGCCGGCTGGTGCGTGGCGCGATCGAACGCGCGAGCGTCGGGCCGGTCGGCCACCTCGGGGAGGGCCGCGTCGATCTCGGCGATCGCGCTGGAGGCGGCAACCCCCATGTAGCCGGCGTGCCAGTAGCCGGTGAGCTCGCGGAACGGCCGGAAGCCCTCGCTGGCCAGCACCAGCACGAGGAACAGCGACGGCACGTCGAGCGCGCCGCCCGCCACCCGGACGGCGCCGACCGCGACCGCCAGCGCGGCGCCGGCGCCCTGGCCCAGCGCGGTCAGGCCGCTGTCGACCAGCGCCGCGGCCATATGGCGCATGGTCATCTGGTACAGCCTGACCGCTCGGTCACGCAGCGCCTGGCGGTGCCCGCCGGTGGCGTTGAACGCCTTGAGGGTCGTCATGCCCTGCAGCGTGTCGACGAAGTCGGCGTTGTAGTCGAGGTAGGCCTGCCAGTGCTCTTTGCCGCGGCGGCCGACCGTCTTGTCGACCAGCCGGGGCACGGTCGGGATGAACACTGTCACGCCCAGCGCGACGGCGGCGACCACGACGTCGCGGGTGAACAGGAACGCCACCACGAACCCGGCCGTGACCAGGCAGTTGACGAGCTGGGGCAGGTAACGGCCGTAGTAGTGCTCCAGCCCCTCCACGCCGTCGACGGTGGTCGACTGGACCTCGCCGGTGCGTGTGCGGATCAGGTAGCCGGGCCCCAGGTCCACCAGCTTGGCCAGCAGCCTGGCGCGGATCCGGTCCTTGACCGCCGCCGCCGTCAGCTGCACGCACACCTCGCGCAGCCAGGCCAGCCCGGCGCGCACGACCACGAGCGTGACGACCCCGACCAGCGGCGCCCTGACCGCCGCGAACCCCTGCCCCCCGAACAGCCGGGCCAGGATCAGCCCGACCAGGAACGCCTGGCCCAGCAGCGTCGCCGACATCGCCAGGCTCACGCCCACGGTCAACGCCACCTGCCGCCAGATCGGCCCCGCGATCGCCAGCAGCCTGCGGTGGATCATCATCGCGTGGCCCTCCCGTCGGATACGAAGCGCCGCCCTGTCCGCCAAAGCGCTGCAATCGAATCGCAAGCAGCACCGTCTCACAGTCTGCTCGCCAGACAGCGCCTTCGTCCACCAGACAATTCCATCGAACGAGGCTGAAGCCCTACTGGCTCGCCGAAATTCGGAGAGGAGCAGCGCTCTCACGCCTTCGGTCGCACGCTCGCGCATACTCGCGAGATGATCCGCGAGGGGGCCGCCGGGCGGTGCGACGTCGACCCGGACAACTTCGAGGTCGTCCTGCCCACGCAACCCCTACACCCGTAGGCTTGTGGCCTCCTGCCCCGACCTGGCCCGCGCCACCAGTCGCGCACCGGCCGGCCCCCAGCACGTGACCGCGGCGCTGGAGGTGCGCGGCCTGTTCGCCCATCACGCCGGCCGCCACGCCGTCATGGCCGCCGCCGATGTCTCGTTCCACGTCGACCCCGCAGGATGCGTCGCGCCCGTGGGCGCGTCAGGCGAGGGGTTTGACCACGATCGCCCGCTGTGCGGTCGGGCTGCACGCACCAGACGCCGGCAGCGTGCGGATCGCCGGCCGACAGGCCGCCGTCGAGGCCCGCGACCGCCCACCCGACCAACGCCGGCGCGTGCAGCTGATGGCCAGGGCCCCCTCGACTCGCTCAACCCCGCCGCGGTGACGCGCAGGCCGAGGTCGTGGCAGTTTCGGTGGTGACGGGGCCGATGGAGGCGACGCGGATGCGGGGATCCGGCGGGCCGCCGAGCAGCTCGACGAAGTTGCGGACCGTCGAGGACCAGGCGAAGGCCAGGACGTCGATGTCGCCGACGGCCAGGCGGACGGCCACCGCCGGTGGCAGTGAGGGCGCGTGGACCGTGCGGTCTAAGGCAGGCCGGCATGAAGGGATCGGACACGTGACCGGATGTGCGGTCATCATCGAACGGGGCGAAACAGGCTTCGGCGCGTATGCGCCGGAGCTGCCAGGAGTCGGCGTCGTCGGGGACAGCATCGAGGAAGTTGCCGAGCTGATCCGCGAAGCGATCGCCCTCCACCTCGACAGCCTCCGCGCTCATGGCGAGCCCGTTCCTGCACCATCCTCCGTAGCCACGACCGTCGTCACGCTGCCAGCCGCCTAGTCTGGATGACATACACAAAGGCTGGGGGCGCCCGCCGAGATCCCGACCTGCGACGTGAGGGGTCGAGGTGCGCGGCCTGTCCTGGGGTCGACCTGTCCAGGCCCAGGTGCGCGCCGTGCGGCTGATCCGCAGCCTCGGCGTGACGGTCGTGGCCTGCTCCACGACCTCAGCCTGACGCTGACGGCCTGCGACCGGGTGTTCGTGCTGTCCACGGGCGAGATCGCCGCCACCGGCACCACCGGCCAGGTGAGGACCGCTCCGCCCCGTCGATAGGCGCTACCCCAACTTCGATTTGGGGGGCGCATGTGCCCCGAAGTCGAAGTCAGGGTGAGGTCAGTCGGGCTCAGAGGTCGACCTGGTGCACATGCACGAGCCCGGCGGTGCCGTCGACGGTCACGGTCTGGCCGTCGCGCAGCAGGGCGGTGGCGTTGCCGGTGGCGACCACCGCCGGCAACCGATGCTCACGGGCGATGATGGCTGGGTGGGCCAGGAGCCCGCCGGTGTCGGTGACCAGCGCGCCGATGGTCGGGAAGAGCACCGACCAGACCGGCGAGGTGACAGGACAGACCAGCACGTCGCCGGGCTGGAGCTTGTCGAACTCGGATTCGTCCATGACCACACGGACGGTGCCGCGGTAGCGGCCAGGCGAGGCGGCGATGCCGGCGAGCGTGCCCGTGCCGGCCGTCTGGCGGCGGTTGGAGGCCTCGGGCGCCAAGATTCGGTCGAGCTCCCACAGCAGGGCCCGCATGGCGAACCTGACCTCTGTTGGCAGGGCATCCAACGGCGGTGGCGGTCCGGGCGGCGTGCCGTAGCTGGGCGGTCCTCGGTGCCGCTCGATCCAGGCGTGCTCTGCCCCGCGGCGGGCCGCCAGCGCCTGATGGCCGCCGCCGCTGGTGAGCGCTGCTCGCGCCTCGCCGATCTGGAGGAAGAACACGTCGTCGCGGCGGGCGAGCTGGCCACGGGCGGCCAGCCGGCGGCCGATCTCGAGTACGGCGTAGCGCAGCAGCGCGAGCGGGACGCTGAGGGTGAAGAACTCGTTGTCCTCCCGAACCGGGTACGCCTGTTCGGCGCGGGCCAATGCTCGCCAGAGGCGGTCCTGGTCGCTGGCCGGCCGCCGGGCCAGCGCTTCCTGGGCCGTCTGGGCCGCCCGCGCTCGCCGTTGCGCCAGCCGGGCCGCATCGGCGTCTGGGTCGTAGCCGCGGGCGAGCTGGTCCGCGACCAGGCGCAGGGTCAGCTCGGGCATCTCGGCGATGGTCGGGTCGGCGATCTCATAGCGCAGCGCCCGATGGGCGAACTCGCGGTGGTAGGCAGCGAACGCGTCAGCGAACTCGGGGTCGGCAGCGGTCAGCCGATCGGCGGTGTGAGCGTCGAGGTGGGCGAGCAGTCGGCGCACAGCGGGCCGGTGAGCGGCCAGCCGTGCCAGCTCGGCCAGCTGGCGGGCGGGCTCGGTGGAGGTGGTCGACAGGCCGGCGAGCAGCTCGAAAACCCGCCCGTCGGACCAACCGAGCAGATCCTGGCAGGCGAAGGCGAGCTCAGCGAGCACCAGCGCCAGCGCGCCGTGCAGCAGGAAATGCACCTCCATGCCATCGTCGAGCAGCGCCCAGGCACGGGCGACGTGATCGTCCAGCTCGCGGTCGTCCAGCGTGGCCAGGTCGGCATCGCGCAGCGCGGGGATACGCCCGGCCAGCTCGGGTCGCCACTGCTGATACCAGCGGCGGACGAAGCGTCCGGCCTTGTCAGAGCGAACCGCTGCGACACAGTCGTGGATACGCCGGCGCATCGCCGGGACGATCCGGATCGACAGCGGCATCAACCAGCCAGGCGGCGCGGGACGGTCTGTGCCCCCCAGCGGCACCAGGCGCTGGTACTCCCAGCCGCCGATCTGAGCGAATTCGAGCGTTTCGGCGAGGAACCCGAACTCGGCGAACATGCCGCGAATGGCCCGGTTGCGCGGCTCGAAGAACACCGACTGCAGCATCGGCGTCCAGGGCTTGGGCGAGTGGCTCGCCTCGCGCTGCCAAAAGCCCGGTGGCGCCTCCACGGGCACCGGGATGGGCGCCCGCGCCGGGTCAGGCAGCGCGGTGATCGGGCGGGCTCCCAACAGCGCCAGCCGATCCCCGGCGAGCGCCCATTCGATGTCCTGCGGCGCCCCGAGGTGAGCCTCCGCCCGCCGGGCCAGCGCGGCCACGGCCCGGGCCGTGCCCGCGTCGATCGCCCCCTCGGGCGCGGCGTGGCAGGTGGCCGCGCCAGCGCGCACCACCCATTCGTCCGCCCACGCGTGGCCGCCGACCAGCCGGTCGCCCAGCCCGCGGACCGCGCTGATCACGACTGTGTCCCGGTCGCCGGTGACCGGGTCGGCGCTGAACGCGACCCCGGCCGCCTCGGCCGGCAGCATCTGCTGGACCAGCACCGCCATCGCCACGCTGGGCCCGAGGCCACGCGCGGCCCGGTAGGCCGCCACGCGAGCGGTGAAGGCCGACGCCCAACAGCGACGCACCGCGGCCGGCAGGTCCTCGGCGCCCACGCCGAGGATGCTGGCGTACTGTCCGGCGTAGGAGGCCGTAGGCAGGTCCTCATCCACCCCGGATGAGCGCACCGCAAACGGTCCACCCCCGAGGTGTCCGGCCATGGCGGCCAAGGCCTCGGTCAGACCGTCATCGAGCGGGATCGCCTCCACCTGGTCGGGCGATGCGACCACGTCCAGCCCAGCGGCGGCCAATGCGCGCCGCAGCGCGGCAGTGGTGAGCACCGCACCGTCGGGGACGGGGAACCCCGCCCGCACCAGCTCACCCAACGTGGCCGCCTTGTGGCCGACACCTGCCGCATCGGCCGCCCCGACCTCACGCAGCGATACAATCAAGTCAATCTCCGCCAACCTCATCATCGCCCCTTCCATCTCTGGGTGACCCATCAGCCGTCGGCGCATTCGGCGGACCACTGCCTCTGGCATGGCGGGTATCGGCCCCGGGCGTTCCAGCCCGTGGCGGGCCAGGCATCGGGTTGGGACGTGCTCGACTCCGCGCTGCCGGCTCCGGACACGTATCGCCGCAGCGCCTGGACCGGCAGGCCGCCCAAAGAGCCGGGGTCGCAGACCATTTCGGCTCAAGCCAGCGCCTTGGCCCGCTCCCTGGTACGGCAAGGCGATGCAGCGATCATCGTGTTCGTATCCATGTCGACGCCCGTCCTGGAGTCCCACAGTGACCGGGTTCGTGATGCGCTCGCCCGCATGACCGTCCCGGCCGCTCACCTACCGTATCTGGCAGCCGGCCCCGCATATCCCGGCCCGCGGCTCAGCGCCCGACACGGCGTCCACTCGCCACAGTCGACGGATGAAGCAGGCGTCTGGGCGAGGCTCACGGCCATCACCGTGCGCTGGCGGCGGATCCTCGGTTCCGCTCGGTGCCGGTCAACAGGGAGCGGCGGAGCGTCGCCCCTCCCGGTCGCGAATCACAACGTCGGTACGCACCCAGCCCTTGGGTTGGTGGCATTGCGATCACGCTCAGCCGCCACGCGACCGCGCCCGCACATGGTCGGCGGCTTGGCTGACGACCAGCGGGGCTGCGCCCCGGCCCGACGAGCCATGGACGGGAGGGACGGTCGCGCGCGGAGTTGACCGAGGTTGTGTGCTGGATAGGCGACGTATACGTCGCGTATCCAGCGACCCACCCACCCACCCACCCAGAGGACGTGACCGCGACGCGTGCAACCCGACCCACCAGACTTGACTCACGCGCAACAGGTCTCGCCCCTCCAAGGCATCTAGGTGCGGCTCGCCGGTGTGTCGAGCCGGACGGCCTCCGGCCACGGCACGGCCGCCTTCGCGGGCCGGTCGAGCGCCTCCGCGGTCGCGTCCGAAGCATCACCACCCCGCTTGGCTCGTTGGCTCAGACCGGTCACGCGCAAGTCCCCCCAGCGGCGCCTCGCAGCGCACCGCCACACAGGCTGCGGCCGACTCGCGCGCCGTGTCGCGGCGGCGTCCCGCCACCCCTGCTCGTTCCAGGAGTCGTCGATTACCACCGACTCGCTGTGCGCCATCAGCCGGCGCGCGCGATCAAGGAGTTGGCGATACAGCGCCGTACGCGCCTCGACCGTGAAGGCAACGTCCGCCCTCTGTGCCAAGCTGTAGCGAGGCAGCGCTACGGAGCGAGCAGGCGCAGGGTAGGGTCGATCGCCGCCAAATCATCAGGGTCACCGGTGATGACTTGGTGTTTGCGCCGGCGTGCGCACACGATCACGGAGACGTCGATGACGTCTGCCGCACCGGTTCGGGCACAGAGTCTGCCCACCGACAGCGCCTCGGAGCGGTCGAGCGCGACCAGCTCGGTGATCGACGAGCGCAGCAGGCGGGCTATCCGCGCTTGGCGTGCGCCATACCGCCAGGCTTGGGCGAGCACACCCGCCGGAACGGCGATGGGGCTGCGTGCACGCATCGCGGTCTCTATCAGCGCGATCATGCGCCGGCTGCCGGACTCCAGCGCGATGAGCGCGCCGGTGTCGAGCGTCGTCCCGCTCACCGCAACCCAAGGGCCCGCTCGGCCCACGCATAGTCGTCTTGGGTCGGCTCACCGTGCTCGGCCTTCATCTCGGCCAGCATGTCGAGCAGTTCGTCGTCGGCGGAGCGGCGGGCGAGAGCCTCAGCGATGTAGGCCGAGACGGATGCTGCTCGGCCGTCGGCAACCGCCCTCTTGGCCGCGGCCACGTGCTCGTCGGGCAGGGTGATGGCGAGCTTTACGGTCATGCCAGCGATCATACCAAGCGGCTGACCGGACTCGACCTGGGTAGCGTGATCGTCAACAGGTGATGGTACCCACCCAAGCGATGCGGATTGTCGATGACCTCTGGCACCCCGGATTGCTGCCCGTTCCTGCGAATTTCCACGGTGCCAAGTCTCTGGTCGACCCTGCGCACACGGACGTCGCCGGCGTCGGCGTTGGAGAGACTGCCGGCCAGCGACCGTAGTGCCCTCGGGGTGGGGTGAGCTGGGCGGCGATGGCGGGCCCGTTGTCGCCGGAGAAGCCTTCGCTGCCGTCGCCAGCGACCGTGGTGAAGGCAGCTGCTTGCACGTCGGGGTCGTCGGTTGCCAGCTGCCGCAGAGCCCGCACGGGCTGTCAGGCTGACCGTCCGGGGAGACTTTGCCCCACCTGGTGGGGCAAAGTCTCCCCGATGCCGCTGTCCAGGCCCGTTCCACATCAGTGGTCTTCGGGTCCGCGAATCCGTTGCGCGTGAGTCAAGTTTCCGGATCGGGTTGCACGCGTCGCGGGTCACGTCGGGCTGGTTTTGTGCTGGATACGCGACGTATACGTCGCGTATCCAGCAC
>JBOGEA010000209.1:0-10073 GCA_050743205.1 Egibacteraceae bacterium
CGCAGGTCGCCCGTACACGTCATCCGCCGCCCTCACCGGCCCCGATTTTGGCCTTCTACCAGCGGTTTCCCGCTCCCGACCCCTCCAAGGACCGATTAGTTGTACAGGAGGGCCGGATTTTGGTCGTGCGCTTCCCGTCATCCCGCTCGCTCGGCCTGGCCATGGTGGTCGGTCTGGCGCTGCTGATCGTTGTGCTGTACGCCCTGGTCGCGCCCGCGTCGGTGCTGCTGCTGGGACTGCCGCTGTGGCTCGGCTACAGCGCGCTGCGGTCAGCCTTTGAGAGCGAGGACCGCTGAGGAGCTTGCGGCTCACGCGCGAGGCACTCGAACCAAAGATACAGTAATCCTGGCGAATCTGAAGGAAAGCTGCGCCTCAAGCTTGATCGCGCGAGTCTGACCTACAGTTTGTGGCTGGCCCGAGGCTAGGGAAGGCGGCCGTAGCGGTCTTCGAGGCGGTGGATGTCGTCCTCGTCGAAGTCGCCGAAGGCTATTTCGAGGACGCGGGCTGGGGATGATGAGCTGTTTCCCAGCCGGTGGTGGGTGCCGCGTGGAATATAGAGTTCTGCGCCGACGTCGGGTTCAAGCTTCTCGCTGTCGAGCTGAACCCACAGCCCGCCGTCGAGAATGAGCCACAGCTCGTCGCGGTGCTGATGGTATTGAAGGCTGAGGTATTCACCGGGAAGCACCGTGAGGATCTTGACCGTAGTTTTTTGGTTGAGGGTGTACTGCCGGAAGCCGCCCCAAGGCCGAAATGACTCAATAATCGCCTCAAGGGGATTCGCGTGCAGATCAGGATTCATCGCGGGTCCTTACCGTAACAGGGCACGACCCAGGCCGGATCGGTGCGTGCCAGCCATGTCTGGAGGGGCGCGAGCGCGGACTCCGCCCCCTGGTTGCGGTTCACGCCGGCCGGCTCCAGACCGTCGCAGCATGCGCCCGAGGCCGCGTCGAGCAGCGCCGCGCCGGTGCGGTTGCGTCCGGTGAACCAGTCGGCCGCCGCGTCGGCCGCGTCGAGGTAGCGCGCCTCTCCGAGCAGCACGTGCGCCGCGATCGCGGCCTCCGCCACGGAGGCGGCGTCGACCGGCTGCTGGTCGAAGCGGGCGCGCTCGCCGCCTCGGTGATACCAGCCTCGGTTGCCGATGAGGTCCAGGCAGCCGCCCGCGCACACCGTGCGGAGCAGGAAGTCGAGCGCCGTCCGGCCGACCTGGATGTACCTCTCCCGGCCGCTCGCCGCGCCGGCGAGGAGCAGCGCGAGCGGGAGCCTGCCGTTGTCGTAGGTCAGCAGCGGCTCGAACCATTCCCACCCGGTGGCGCGCTGTTCGTCGTAGGCGGTGACGAGGCGCCCGCACAGCCGCTCCAGCAGCCCTGGGTCGCCGAGGCCCGCAGCTTTGAGCCAGCACAGCCCGATGATCCCGTGGGCGATACCCCGGGGGGAGGGCATGTGTTCCAGATGCGCCAAGGCTGGGGCCACCAGCACCGCGGCGAGGTCACGGGCGGCGGGCTCCGCGGCGATCGCCGCGGTCAGGCCGAACGCTGCCACCGCGTGCCCGTGCGCGTCGTCGCTGGCGACGTCGTCGATCCAGCGACGGTCGTAGCCGAGCAGGTTGCGGAACCGGCCGTCGGACCGTACCGCGTGGACCGCGAAGCGCAGGTAGCGGTCGACGAGGTCGGAGGCGTCGAGGCCCGCCCTGACCAGCCCGACCGCGACTCCCAGCGCGCGGGCGTTGTCGTCGAGGGTGTAGCCGTGGCGCGGATCGCCCACGCTGTACAGGGCGTGCTGGAGCAGCCCGGTGTCGTCGGTGAGGCGGCGCAGGTGCGCCAGGGACGGGGCCGTCACGCGCTGCGGCTGCGCGGCGATCCCGCGACCCCGTTGAACACGCTGTGATAGGAGCCGGCCACGGTCGGCCACCGCATCTGGCGCCCGACCGCGTAGGCGCGGTGCTCCATCGCCGCAAGCGCCAGGCGGTCACCGAGCAGCCGCAGCAGCTGGCCGCTGATGGCGTCGGGATCACGGAACGGCACAATCTCGCCGCGTCCTTCGGCGAGCAGCTCACGGGCGTAGCGGGATCCGGTCGAGATCACCGCCTTGCCGCAGCCGACCGCGTAGGAGAGCGTCCCGCTGACGATCTGCTCTGGGTCGAGGTAGGGCATCAGGTAGATGTCCGTGGCGAGCAGCCACTGGACCAGCTCGTCCTGGTCGAGATAGCGAGCCTCGAATCCGACGTGCTCGTCCAGGCCGAGCTCGGCAACCAGTCCCTCAAGAGACGTCCGGTAGTCCTCACCGGCGCAGCGGCGTTCGCCGGGGTGGGTCTCCCCGAGGATGAGATAGCGCACCTCAGGGTGCTCCCGCACGACCTGGGGCAGGGCGCGGATGACGTACTCGATGCCCTTGGTGGGGCCGATGAGCCCGAAGGTGGACAGCAGGGTGACGCCGGTCTGGCCGAGCTGGGCCTTCGCGCGGCGCCGCATGCCCGCCGCGCGGGGCACTGTGGGGACGCCGTGCGGGATGCAGCTGACCTTGCGGGGATCGACCCCGTACACGTCACGCAGCAGCGGGATCGCGCAGCGGGCCAGGACGACCACGGCGGCGCTGCGGTCGCACAGCGACTGGGTGACGGCCCGCATGTGCGGGGTCGGCGCGCTCAGCAGCGTGTGCAGTGTGGTGACGACCGGGATCCGCAAGCTGTCCATCAGAGAGATGAGCAGCTCGCCGTCGAGGCCGCCGAACAGCCCGTACTCGTGCTGGATGCACAGCAGGTCGACGCTCGCGTCACGCAGCGCCGACGCGAGGCGCCGGTAGCTGGCGGGGTTGTCCTGCTGCAGCCGCCACCGCACGTCACTGCTGTAGCGGCGGCGCGCGCCGGGCTCGTCGACGGCGACGACACCCCCGAGCGACGCGCCGTGCGCGATCAGGGCGTCATGAAGGTGGCGGGTGAACGTCGCGATGCCGCATTCCCGTGGGGGATAGCTGCCGAGCATCGCGACGGTGAGGTCCGACATCGAGTCCATGTTTCCGCTCCTACCCGGTCGTCGGCTGGCCGAACCCAGGATGAGGGGACGTGGCTACCCGTCGGCATACGTGAACGAACACACGGCAAGCGGTCAACTCACGCTGGTTCGGCGACGTCTCTGGCGAGGAGGCCACGGTAGCAGCGCTCGTATCCAGCCACCATGCGCGCGACGTCGAACCGTGTCTCCGCCTCGATGCGGCACGCCCGGCGATCGATCTCACCCAGGCGGGCGACAAGGCCTGCGACCTCCTCGACATCATCGACGATGAACCCCGTTGCGCCGTGGCGCAGCAGCTCGGGGATCGAGCCGCGCCGGGTGGCGATCACCGGAGTGCCGCAGGCCAGCGACTCGGTGATGGTGAGCCCGAACGCCTCCTCGTAGGTGACCAGGTGGAGGGACGCCGCCGCGCCGGCCATCAGCGGTCCCTTCTCGGCGTGGGTGACCGGGCCGATGAACTCCACTGCCCCGTCCGCGAGATGCGGCCGGATCCGCGCATCGAAGTAGGCCGCGTTCTCCTCAGGGACGATGCCGGCGAGCACCAACAGCATGCCTGCCCGCGCCGCGGCAGGGATCGCGAGGTGGATGCCCTTGTCCGGCGACATCCGCCCGATGCAGAGCAGGTAGCCGCCGGCGCGATCGCAGAACGGGAAGCGGTCCACGGCGATGCCGTTGTGGACGGTGGCCACGTAGCTCAGCTCGGGGCACAGGCGGCGCTCGGCGTCGGTGATCGACACGTACGGCAGGTCCCGGTGCCGCCGGTAGATCAGACGGCTGCCCTCCTCCGCGGCCGAGCCGTGCAGGGTGGTGAGGACGGGGGTGGCGACGAGCGGGGCCGCGCAGACCGGGAAGCAGCCGGCGTGGTTGTGCAGCACGTCGAACTCGGCCGCGCGGGCGAGCGCCGAGGCGACGTGCATCGCCTCGTGCTCGCGCGCGTGCCGGCCGAGGCCGGGATCCTCGGACAGCGGCCGGTCGACGACGCTGCTCAGGCGGGCGGTGGTGAGGGAGTCGGCGGTCGCGAACAGCGTCACGTCATGCCCGCGGGCGACGAGGCCGTCGGCGAGGTTGCCGGCCACCTGCTCCCAGCCGCCGTAGGCCCGCGGCGGGATCCGCCAGGCGATGGGCCCTAGAACACCGATGCGCATCGCTCGCCGTTGCTGTGCGCCGCAGGGATCGCGACGGCTGGGTGGTCGAGCAGGGCGTGGAGGAGGTCGTCGAGCTTCACGATCGCGATCCGGACGCCAGCGTCGGAGTAGCCGTAGGGCATTTTAATCATCCCACCACAAGAGTACACGTCAGGCACATGCCCCGTAACGCTTGTGCTCGTCGGTTACCAACCAAGGCTCCGAGGCCCCCATTCAGAGTCATCGCGCGAAACGTCGAGAACTCATCCGTTCTCGACCAGCTGAGGCGGGATCTTAAAACCGTCAGACGCGGTGTAGGCGGTGTACTAGGCAACCACGCCACCGTCATCAGTGAACCGAACGGAACGTGCATCCTCCATACCCATCGACTCTGCGGGCCCGATCGGGAAGATGACACGCTCAGGGAGCCCGCTCGCGAGCCCACGTGGGCCAGGGGCCGGCATGATCGACGGGTTGAACCTCCTCAGGCAACGCCCAAACACTATGCGCAAGACCAGCCACGCGTGGCTCGCCGGTCTCGATAAGCTCCTCGACCGGTCGATGGAACTTCGCGATTCTCCGGTAGGGGTCCGCAACCAGCGGGCGTTCCGCTTTGGACACAGCAGTAATCGCATTGTGGACTCCAGACAGTGAGGTAAAAATTCAGCCGCGCCCCGCTCGACAAAGCCTGGTTCGCCCCGATCCATACGACGCTTATGGAGCATCTGACAGCCCATATAATCGTTATTCGGCACACTGAGAGTGCTCCCAATTTGCCACGGCCAGGATGGACTCAAATTCTTCCGCATGCGATGCTGGACGAGCTGTGGTTGAGCCTCACAGGCGGTCAGATAGAGATGTCGGTCGGACGAGGGGCGCGGACCAGCTCTACCCCATCGGGAAGTCCTGCCACATGCAGTTCTCCGGCGCGTATATGTATGGACAGCCGGGAGCCGTTCAACGGCACGTTCGTTAGGCTGAGGTTCCCCATTCCTGCAGGAAGCGCGGGGTCGAGCCACAGTTTCTCTTCGGGCACTGCGGGGTCGAGACGTAGCAGGACTCGCAGTAGATGCATGGGGGTGGCGGCCGCCCACGCCTGCGGTGAGCAGGAGGTCGGGTAGGGGACGGGGTTCTGCTGGCATTCAGAGCGATCGAAGCCGCAGAACAACTCGGGCAGCCTGCCGCCGAATGCCTCAGCTGCGTCCAGGATCGCACTGGCAACCCGCTGGGCCTCTTCAACGAAGCCATAGCGCATCAGCCCAGCTGCGATGATTCCATTGTCGTGAGGCCATACTGAGCCGTTGTGGTAGCTCACCGGGTTGTAGGAACCCATCGAGCTGGCCAGTGTTCGGATGCCCCAGCCATTGAACATCTCCGACGACATCAGGCGCTCGGCGACGAGTGGCGCCTTGTCCTTATCAACAATGCCGGTCCATAAACAGTGGCCCATGTTCGACGCCAGCGCATCAATGGGCTGTTTGTCTCGATCGAGCCCAACGGCATACCACCCGTGCTCAGGCAACCAGAAGCACTCGTTGAATGCCTTCTTTAGCATAGCCGCTTTGTTATACCAGACCTGGGCTTGTCTCTCGTGTCCGGCTTCTTTCGCGAAGTGGGAGCGGGCAAGATACGCGGCATACACATAGCCCTGAACCTCGCACAGCGCGATAGGTGGTTCGGCGATTCGCCCATTAGCGAAGTTGATGCAGTCTTCCGAGTCCTTCCATCCCTGGTTCCTCAGCCCTCGATCCGTCATACGCTGATACTCGACGAACCCGTCACCGTCCCGGTCGCCGTGTCGTTCCACCCACTCCAATGCTCGATCTGCGTACGGCAGCAACTCCTCAACCTCTTGCCATGCCAGGCCCCACTGCCGCAGCTCCCCCAGTAGTAACACGAACAAGGGAGTAGCATCGACCGTGCCGTAATAAATACTGCCGCCTACTCCGAATTTGGTCTCCATGCCGTCCCGCGTCTCGTGTAAAATCCGGCCCGGCTCCTCCTCAGTATGCGGATCCACCTTCTTGCCCTGGTATCGAGCCAGCGTCTGCAGGGTGCCTAGGGCTAGTGATGGGTCGACCGGAAGCGCCATCAGCGAGGCAATAATTGAATCCCGGCCGAATAACGTCATGAACCAGGGGGCACCCGCCGCGATCGTGGCAGTGCTTCGGTCAGGGCCGAAGATGCGGAGGGGACCGAGGTCAAGCCGGCTGCGCGAGAGAGTACGACTCAACCCAGGGTCAGCAGCATCGACCACTGGAGTGATGGCTTCCCATCTACTGAACTGTTTTGCGGGCACAGATTCCTCCACGGGCCGATCGGGCGGAAAGGGCAAAGGCAGCTCCTGGCCATTGATGATCGGATAGACCAACACGCTGGTTCGCCAGGTACCCCGAGCCGGCACCAGGATACGGAAAATGAACAGTCCCTGTGCGCTGGAGGCATCATCTGCAACGATCCGGACACCGCGTCTCTGATCGCGCCAGACGAACGAATATATCAATTCACCAGGGTGGAGTTCAATGCTCTGCTTACCGCTGCCGCGAATCAGCCTTTTCTTTTTGACCTCAAACAAATCAGCGAAGTCACAGTCCACCTCGAGGGAGATCTCGCACTGGGTTGCCTCTCGGCCAAAATTGCGCACGGTGAGGTCTTCGCGCATGCCGACGCCCACGTATCGGTCGCGCTTTATGAGTACCGTGTTATCCGGATGCTCTTGCTGGGACCGTGGCTGCGCTAGGAAAGTAGCACGATACGCCTCGTGCACCATGTTGGTGAGCGGCTCCAGCGGCTGGCAGTCCAGATAGAGTCGCCACGTTGAGACGGCGCGGGTGTCATGTACGAACAAGCCTTGGGTCGTGCCCGGCTCGATGTCGCCACCAGGACCGGACAAGCAGAAGGTTGACCCTTCCACCAGCGTTACAGGGCCCGTACCGATAGAGGCCGGCGTTCCGGCAAAAGTCCAGCTCTCGTTCATTGCTCTGGCTACCTCCTGGGATCTCAGTCTAGCATCTCTCCGTCGGGCTAAGCATCTCTCCGTCGGGATGAATGCGGTATAAAGTTACTCAAATAGTACCATGAAGATCAATGCCCTCAACGTTCGCTGAGCAGAGGCGTGGTTGCTGGCGTGGAGCATGTCGGGAGCGGCTCCGTGAGGACGAATAGCGACGCGCTGAGCCGTACATGCCTAGGGCTCCTCGGTTGCCGAAACCTTGAACATTGTGACAATTTTCTTGACGGGGCTGTGACGGTGCGCGAGGCTGAACGGTGAACCTGTGTTCCGCTCCATCTTGTGGCTCCTTGTAAGCCAGCACTTCATAGCCAGGCTGTGACCGAGTCGACCCGGCGTTGTCGACACCTTTAAGCGCAGCGGGGACAGGTTGGGTCGGCGTAGCCGACCGGTAAGGTCTGCGTGAGCATGCCCTGACGCTCCGCAGACCGCTTCAGTGTGCCCGCGTCGGCTCGGGGGTCTGAGGGCGCAGCCCTCACTGGGAGCCTGCTGAATTAGAGCTAATACGGCCGCCCCAAATTGCAGCGTTGCTGGTCCGTGGATCGTGCGCGGCCGTCTTCGCGAGTTCTTCAGCACTCTCCTAGATGAAGTATATCCACCTGGCGTAGCGCAGTGATGCCCGGATCAGCTCTGCTAGTCGGTTATCTCCTCGGCCATCGCCTTCGTTGCCCGCTGATCCAAACTGATCAAATCCTGACTCACCTTGACATCATAGGTCTCCGACCCTCGGCACACAGCCGTGAGCGTTAATTACCATCTGAACGGGTGGGAACGCTTCCCTCCCTGTATTATTGGGTCAGAAGGTCCGGTTATGCAGGAGGGAGCGGCATACGCACAAGAATATTGTGCGGCTCTCCTGAAGTGACGTCGCAGCGTCCTCCCACTCACGGCGCCGTCCCGAACTGAAGCGCACCGCCAACGGTTCCGCGCCGCATCGAACCACGTCACGAGGACGGGAACGCCATCGGCCTCCAGCACGCGAACCGGCGTGAACCCAAAGCCACCAACCTCATGTCTCGAGCGGAAATCCGTGTCATGGCGGGCGGTGAAGCGTGCCCTCTGTGGATACGCGCTTGCGTGCGTATTCCGCCGGTGATAGCCCAGCCGTGAACGGGACTTAACCCTGGTCACCCATCATGTCACAAGGACGGACACGGCAGTGACGCGGGACACGGCCGGGAGTTCTTCACCGAACTGGGGCCTGAGCAGTTGGCCAAACTGGTGACGTGCGCGTCGTGTCCACCGCCACTCAGCCGCGACGCCATCGAGTGACACCTGGTCAGACATGCCGCCCACGCAGCAGCCGACTGCCCATCACTGAAGGACAAGAAAGAGCACCGCGCACATACCTGCGGTCTTCCTCGAAAGCCTGTGATCAGCTGACCTCACGTCGCGGGCGCCGCCGCCACCAGCGGCGTAAGCCGAAGGTTGGGATAATGATTCGGCTGGATGAGAGCCGCACGTGCGCGGTCGCCACCTGCTTGGTTTACGGATACCGATCACGCCTAACGCATTTGGTAGCTGTTCAATCAAGAATGCGTTTGTACAGGCGAACGTAATCGTCCACCATGCGGTCAGCAGAGAACCGAGTCTCGACATGCGCGCGACAGGCTCGCCGGTCTAGATCCGCCAAGTGGTGCACTGCACGCACGGCGCTGTCCATGTCCTCGACGAGGAAGCCCGTTTTTTGGTCGTCAATGACTTCGGGCATCGATCCCTTAGGATAGGCGATGACAGGGGTGCCAGTGGCCATCGACTCGGCCACTGTCAGTCCGAACCCTTCCTCGAACGCAATGAGGTGAATGAGCGCAGTGGCGCCGCCAAAGAGGGCGTCTCGCTCGACCGGTGAGACTGGGCCAACGTAGCAGACGCTGGTGTCGTCCAGGTACGGTTCAACCAAGGTACGGAAATAAGCATCATCCGCCACTATGCCAGCGAGTATCAGCTTGCGGCCAGTCCGTCGCGCGAGCTCAATGGCTTCATGGGCACCCTTGTCGGGATGAATACGCCCAAAGAATAGCAGGTAGTCGTCAGGTTTAGCTCGAAAAGTAAACTCCTCCAAGGGGATTCCATGATAGATGGTGGCAGCGTAGGTGAGGTCCGGGTGGCGGTTTGCGTTGCTGATTGCTACTAAATGTACGATGTCATTGTACGCTCGATAGACTCTCGCGGCCTGCTCTGGATACACCCCATGCACGGTCGTCACAACAGGGGTGCTCACGAGCCGACTGTATGTCAATGGCAGAAAGTCAAAGTGGTTGTGCAGCAAATCGAATTCCGCCGCACGCTCAAAGGCGGCCGCGATGTGAAGCCCTTCATACACCTTGGCGTCCAGCGTAGGGTCTTCTGAGTACGAGCGAGGCGCTTCAGCATGGAGACGTGCCTGTGTTATCGAATCTGCCGTCGCAAAGAGGGTCACTTCCAACCCACGAGCCACGAGCCCTTCGGTCAGGATAGACGTGACACGTTCCCATGACCCGTAGTGGCGCGGGGGGACGCGCCACGAGATCGGCGCCAGCATCCCGATTCGAATACTCTGCGGCATGGGTGTTCACTCTCTGTTGTGCTGCAAGAGGTTGAGGTGGCTCGGCAGGGAGGTGCATGGATGAGTTCGTTCACCATGCCGCGGACACTAGTCGTGATGGACAAGCCTATCAGTGTCTCAAGCAGCGACACCGACGCACCGGTTATGTCGTGTCGAGGTAGGCGTCTGGGGTTTCGAGCCGCCTCCGTAGGCCCGCGGCGGGATCCGCAGGCGATGGGGCTTAGGAGCAATGCCACCAACTTAGGTGCTGCCCGTCTGGGCGTGGTCTCGTCCGTGGCTGCGACCATGGGTTTTGGATGCGCCAGTGATCTCGACCGCTTGATCCGCGGGCCGGTCAGGCTGCGGCCAGCCGCGATGGGCTGCGCGTTTGACCCCGAAGTTTGACA
>JBOGEA010000210.1:0-10047 GCA_050743205.1 Egibacteraceae bacterium
GGCGGTGGCAGCACCGGTCGCGGCGGTGGCAGCACCGGTCACGCCGCCGGTTGCGGCGGTGGCGGCGCCGGTTGCGGCGGCTCCGGTTGTGGTCCCCACGGAAGCGCCCGTCGAGACGCCAGCGCCCGGACCGCAAGCGGGGTGTGTCGAGCCGGCTCCGGATTCCGGAACCCAGCCGACACACCCCGGTTTGGGGCTGGACCGGGTGCGCCAGCACTGGCCGGCGGTGCTCGAGGCGGTCAAGCGGCGCAGCGTCCGCCTGGGCGCCGTGCTCGCCTCCGGCCAGCCCGTGGCGTTGCGGGCCGACGAGCTGACCGTCCAGTTCCCCTACTCGTTCCACGCCGAGTCGTGCTCCAGCGATCAGGCGCGCGCCACGCTGGGCGCGGTGCTCGAGGAGACGTTCGGCGAGCCGCTGCGGCTGGCCGCCGTGGTCGGCGACAGCGTCCCGTCGGGGGGGGCGGGGCCCGCAGCGGTGCGCCAGCCGGCCGACGAGGTCGAGGCCGTCATGGAGGCCGAGGCGGCCGAGGCCCGCGGCGACCTGCCCGACGACCGCACCGCCCACGCGAGGGCACTCGAGACGCTGCGGCGGGACTTGGGCGCCACGATCGTCGACGGCGGCGTCTGACCGCGCCAACCTCCCCCACCCGCCCACCCTCAACGGAAGTAGGCTTCTCCAATGTCGAACATGAATCAGATGCTCCGCCAGGCTCAAGCGCTGCAGCGCAAGCTCGCGAAGGCGCAGGAGGATCTGGCCACGATGGAAGTGACGGGCACGGCCGGCGGCGGCATGGTCAGCGCCGTCGTGGCCTGCGGCGGCGAGTTCCGCTCGATCACGATCAACCCCGAGGCCGTGGACCCCGACGACGTCGAGATGCTCCAGGACATGGTGCTGGCCGCCTGCAACGAGGCGCTGCGCCAGTCCAAGAAGCTGGAGGACGAGCACATCGGCGGCGTGACCGGGGGCATGGGGCTGCCGCCCGGCCTGTTCTAGCCGGGTGAGGCGGGGCGCAGCGCCGGGAGGGGATCAGGTTGTATGAGGGCGCGATCCAGGACCTCATCACCGAGCTGGGGAGGCTGCCCGGCATCGGTCCCAAGAGCGCGCAGCGCCTCGCGTTCCACCTGCTGGCCGCCGACCGCGCCGACGCCGAGCGCTTGGCCCGCGCGATCCTGACCGTCAAAGACAAGGTGCGCTTCTGCGGTCGCTGCTTCAACTACAGCGAGCAGCGGGAGTGCCGCATCTGCCGCGACGCCCGGCGCGACGCGACGGTGCTGTGCGTCGTCGAGGAGCCCCGCGACGTCCAGGCGATCGAGCGGACCGGCGAGTTCCGCGGCCGCTACCACGTGCTGGGCGGCGCGATCTCGCCGATCGACGGCATCGGCCCCGACCAGCTCCACACCCGCGAGCTGTTCGCCCGCCTCGCCCACGAGGCCATCACCGAGGTCGTCCTGGCCACCAACCCCAACACCGAGGGCGAGGCCACGGCCAGCTACCTCGCCCGCCTCCTCAAACCCCTCGGCCTCACGGTCACCCGCATCGCCTCCGGCCTGCCCGTCGGCGGCGACCTCGACTACGCCGACGAAGTCACCCTCTCCCGCGCCTTCACCGGCCGCCGCCCCCTATAAGCGCCCTTCGCGCTGACCCCCAGCTTTCCGCCGAATCCGGCGGAAACCTGGGTGCCAAATGAGCAAGCCGGCAGCTCGACCGCGGTTTTCCGCCGTGGGCGACGGAAAACCGCACCCCAACGCGAGCGACGGAACGCAGGTGTGGAACCCAGCCGTCCAGCGCGGCTGCCGCGATCGTGACGCTCGTCGAGCCGCTCGACCCGCGCCTATGAGACGCGCTCGAAGCGGCGGGCGCGTCGTGCCAACTCAGGCCAGCAAGCAACCGCTGGGGCGGCGCGTCGAGCGCCTCCAAGAACCGGGCACAGGCGTCCGAGGACAACGCGATCCCGCGGCGTGCGTCCACGCTCTCCCGAGCCCGCTCCACCGCCCAGTCGCGCACGAACCCAGCGAAGGTCATGCCGCACAACGCAGCCGCCTCGCCGATGACCCCCTCTTCCTCTTGCGTCAGCCGGAACCCCCGACGCCGATCCTTGGCCTTCACCCAACCACCTCCGTACGAGTCATGGGACCCTGTCAGGGCACGGACGGCAGTGAGGGGTCAGGCGCGCTCGTGCAGGAAGGCCTCACGTTCCTCCGCCGTCAACTCCCGCGTCACCCGCCGCTCCGCCAGCGTCACCACCTGCTCAATCGGCCCACACACCTCGACCTCGCACTCCCAGATTCGGATGGTGCCGTCATCGCTGGCGCTGGCGATGCGCTGCCCGTCAGGGCTGAACGCAACGCTGCCCACCTCGCCGCTGTGGCCGGTGAGCGCGATGGGGTCGGCTGGACTGGCCAGGTCCCAGATCAGGACCGTGCCGTCGGCGCCAGCACCGACGATGCGCTGCCCATCACGGCTGAACGCGACGCTGCCGACTGATGCCGCACCGCTCCCCAGCACGATAGGGTCACTTGAGTCGGTGAGGTCCCAGATCCGGACGGTGCCGTCGTCGCTGGCGCTGGCGATGCGCTGCCCGTCGGAACTGAACGCGACGTCGAATACGGTGTCATTGTGGCCGCGGAGCGTGGTAATCGGGTCGGTTGGGTTGGTCGGGTTGGTCGGGTCCCAGATCCGGACGGTGCGATCGTCGCTGGCGCTGGCGACGCGCTGCCCGTCACGGCTGAACGTGACGCCGAGCACCGGACCGCTGTGGCCGGTGAGCGTGATGGGGTCGGCCGGGCTCGTCGGGTCCCAGATCCGGACGGTGCCGTCGTCGCTGGCGCTGGCGACGCGCTGCCCGTCGGGACTGAACGCGACGCTGTTCACCTCGTCGCTGTGGCCGCAAAGCGCGATACGGTCGCCTGGGCCCGTCAGGTCCCGAATCCTGATGGTGCCATCGGCGCTGGCGCTGGCGACGCGCTGCCCGTCATGGCTGAACGCGACGTCGTATACGGAACCGTTGTGGCCGGTGAGCGTGGTGGGGTCGCCTGGGCTGGTCGGGTCCCAGATCCGGACGGTGCCGTCAGCGCTGGCGCTGGCGATGCGCTGCCCGTCATGGCTGAACGCGACGCCGTACACCACGCCGTCATGGCCGGTGAGGGTGATGGGGTCGGCCGGGCTGGTCGGGTCCCAGATCCGGATGGTGCCGTCGTCGCTGGCGCTGGCGATGCGCTGCCCGTCATGGCTGAACGCGACGCTGTTCACCTCGTCGCTGTGGCCGGTGAGGGTGATGGGGTCGGCTGGGCTGGTCGGGTCCCAGATCCTGATGGTGCCGTCAGCGCTGGCGCCAGCGACGCGCTGCCCGTCAGGGCTGAACGCAACGTCGAATGTTGTGCCGTTGTGGCCGGTGAGGGTGATGGGGTCGGTTGGGTTGGTCGGGTCCCAGATCCTGATGGTGCCGTCGGCGCTGGCGCTGGCGATGCGCTGCCCGTCAGGACTGAACGCGACGCCGTACACCGGGAGCGCCTCGAGGCCCGGGGCGACCGCGGGCGGCGGGCCGAGTGCTGAGCCGAGCGTGGGCTCCGGGGCAGTCTCGGGAGCCGGAATGACCTCAGCACTGGCAACGCACTGTCCATCGGGGCTGAACGCGACGCTGTCCACGTCGTCGCCGTAGTCAGTCAGGCCGGTGAGGGTGATGGGGTCGGCCGGGCTGGTCGGATCCCAGATCCGGACGGTGCCGTCAGCGCTGGCGCTGGCGATGCGCTGCCCGTCAGGACTGAACGCAACATCGAATACTGTGTCGTCGTGGCCGGTGAGGGTGATGAGGTCGGCCGGGTTGGTCGGATTCCAGATCCGGACGGTGCCGTCGTCGCTGGCGCTGGTGATGCGCTGCCCGTCAGGGCTGAACGCGACGCTGTTCACCTCGTCGCTGTGGCCGGTGAGGACGAGGGGGTCGGCTGGGCTGGTGGGGTTCCAGATCCGGACGGTGCCGTCAGCGCTGGCGCTGGCGATGCGCTGCCCGTCGGGGCTGAACACAGCGTCATATACCGTGCCACTGTGGCCGCGGAGCACGACGGGGTCAGTTCTCCCAGCCAGATCCCAGATCCTGATGGTGCCGTCGGCGCTGGCGCTGGCGATGCGCTGCCCGTCACGGCTGAACGCGACGCTGAGCACGGTGTCGTCGTGGCCGCGGAGGACGTGCTTGCCCGCGTCCAGCGTGGCCTGGCGGAGCGCTGACTGGGCCTCGGCGGTTGGGCTGACCTCGAACGCCTGCCTGGCCAGCAGGAGACCCAGCTGGGGGTCGAGTTCCAGCTGGTCTCTGGCGTTGGCCGCCAGTTGGCGGGAGAAGGCCACGTCGCGTTGCTCTGTTACCCGGTAGACCTGCGCCAGCGCCAAGACGACCACGACGATGGCGCTGATCGCCACCGTGAGGCGCGTCCGCAGGCGCTTGGCGGCCCGCTCACGGGCTTCGCGTTGCCGGCTGGACGCCAGGAACGACCGCTCCAAGTCGTTGAGGTCTTCCGTCGGGCGGTCCTGCCAGCCGGCTAGGCGCACCCCACGGTAGAGGAACTCCTCCTCGCGCCCGTTCTGGTCCCACTCGGCCGCCGCCTCGGTCAGGCGCCGGTGGGCGCGCAGGGTATCCCGGGCCTCGTCGATCCAGCCGCGAAGCCTGGGCCAGCCGCGGATCAGCGCCTCATGGGCGATCTCGACCACCGGCGCCTGCGTGACCTCGTCGCGGCTGGTGGTCAGCAGGCGGGCGTCGGCCAACGCCTTGACCGCCGCGTCCAAATCCGCCTGCTCCTCTGAACGGCTGAGCAGCTCGCCCGCGGGGACCCGGCGGCGGGTGTCCTCGGTGCCCTCGCCCGGCTGGATCAGGCGCAGCAGCACCCGGCGGGCGATCGGCCGCTGGACGGGCATCAAGCCTTCGTAGATCGCGTCGGCCCGCTGCGCCAGCGCCCCTGCCACCCCACCGGCGGCGACGTACGCCTCCAGCGTGAGCAGCCCCTCCCGGCGGCGGCGCCAGACCTCCAACAGCACATGCTCGAGCAGCGGCAGCCCGCCCGGCCGGTCAGCGACATCGTCCAGGATGGTCTCGACCAGCCCGGCCTCCAGCTCCAGGCCGACCCTCGCGGCCGGCCGCTCGATCGCCTCGCGCAGCCCGTCACGATCCATCGGCCCGACGAGGAACTGCCGGTCCGCCATCAGCGCCCTCAGCTCCGGGTAGGCGGCGCAGCGGTGATAGAAGTCAGCCCGCATCGCCACCAGCACCACGACACGGCCCCCAGGGATGGCCGCCGCGTAGCACAGGTTGCCCACGAACGCCGCCCGCTCGGCATCGTCGGTGCAGAGGGTGAACAGCTCTTCGACCTGGTCGATGACCAGCACCAGCCGCTCGTCGGCGCCCGTGTCTGCCAGCGCCAGCGAAACGGTCGTGTCGAGGGTCGCATCGTCGGTCCGCATCCTGTCCAGGGTCTGCAGCATCGACTCATGGGGGAGCAGCCGCGCCACCAGGGCGGCCAGCAAGCTCAACGGCCGAGCCCCAGGCGTGACCAGGTGCACACCCCAGGCCTCGCTCCTGGCCAGGGCGCCCCCTTTGAGCGCGGGGATCACCCCCGCGCGCACCAGGGAGCTCTTGCCGCTGCCCGACGGGCCGAGCACCGCCAAAAACCGGCTGCCCTTCAGCTTCTCGACCACCCGTCTGGTGTCGTCGTCACGGCCGAAGAAGAACTCGGCGTGCGCCTCGTCGAAGACCTCCAGCCCCCGGTACGGGCACGCGTCCGCCGCCGCTTCGCTGGCTGCGGGAGCACGGCGGGCGACGCCGTTGAGCGCAAAGACCAGCTTGCCCAACCCATCAGGATCATCGATGCCAGCGCGCAGGTCGGCCCACGTTCGAGTGAAAAGGAACGCCAGGCTGGGATCGTCGGGGTTGGGCGCGCCTGGCAGCAGCACCATGAACAGGCGAAACGCGCGGTTCTTGGCCACCCGGTCCTGGGCCACGCGCAGCTCAAGACGGGCCCAATCGCCCAGGCCAGGCGGACCCACGCAGACCGCGCAGGCATCCGAGGCCCCCAGGCCCCGGATGATCTCCTCCTGCCAGTCATCCCCAGGCCTCAGGCGCCACCGATCCAGCCATGGCGCGATCCCCTCGCCCCGCAGCCGCTCAGCGAGCTGCTCCACCACAGAAGAGTCGGCGCTGTGGTGCGACAGGAACACGTCAAACCGTGACCCTTGCATCCATGTCCAGTGTAAGCCGCTTCCCGCGCAAACAGCGGCCGAGCCGGGCCGCTCGTCGAGGCTGTCCCCGCAGGTCAGGTCGTCAGACAGCCGGCGCACGGCGGGACGCGCTCCGCCCATCGCACAGCCGATCCCGTCGGCGTCAGCCCAGCCCGGCGACCCTGCGTGTGGGCCGGCGGTGTTGGTGATGCAGCGCTCAGGGCGTAGCGTGACGACCATGAGCGCCCAGCCCACCGCGATCCCTGCGCGGGAAACGACCACTGATCACGGCCTCCAGCTCCTTTACCAGGATCACCTGGCCGAGGATCTCGTGGAGATGCTCGAGCGGCAGGTCGATCAGGACGATGCCCTCGACGTCGAGATCGTCTTCGAGCTGGCAGTGCGGGCGCTCAAAGCGGAAGCAGCGGCGAGACACCAGCAGCCGTGAGGTGAGGCCACCCAGGGTTGTCCACGTCACCCCCACCCGAGCCTCGCTGGCCATCTTCACGTACAAGCGCCAGCCAGAGTTTGAGCGCATCTTCGGCGAGAGCGTCGAGATCGTCTATCTGCCACATGTGGGCTCTGACCCCTCAAGGACTTGTGCAAGCGATCAGGAATGTGACGCCTGACGCCGTGGTGCTCGCCTCCGCCCCTGCCCTCGCCGAACGCTCGGCCGTCGTAGAGACCTTCCGTCGGGAACGAGAGGCCAGCATGGCTGAGATCGACCTGGTCGAAGCCTCTTGAGGCTTGGCCCTCTGTCGTCAACGTGCCGCGCGACGCTGGCGGGCCCTCGAATCCCGGGCGGACCGGTGACGCTCACGACACGACACGGCGCCGCCGCCGCCGATCGCGGCGGGGGACCGTGACGGAGCCTCGGAAGCGCGAACGCGTTCCCGTCCGTCCAGCTGACCGAGACGGGGCGAGCCCTCAGCAGCCGAGGGTCGTCCAGCCGAGCGCACGCGCCGCCTGGGCCTGCCGCAGGTCGGCGGTGACCAGTGGCAGTGCCCCGGAGCCAGCCCGTTGGATCGCAGCGAGGTGGAGGGCGTCGAGGCTGCGGGCCAAGGTGAGTTCTGCGATCTCCGCCGCGGTCACGCAGAGGAAATGATCGAGTTCTACGACATGGCACCGGTCCCAGTCATGGCCGAACTGCTCGCGCGCGATCGAAAGGTCGCTGCCCTTCAGCAGACGGGTGAGGTTGCGGCGGACCTCGACGAGGGTGATCGCCGCCGTCACCCACACGGGATCGGATCGGAGAATGGCATCGAACCGATCGCTGTCCGGCTCCTCCAGGTAACGCTTCAGCAGTGCGCTGGTGTCGAGATACAGGCTCACTCCCCTCGATCCTCCGCGACTGCCTCCGCGACGCTGCGCCGGGCCCTGAAGCGACGCAGCGGCCGGGGCGGCTCTTCGGTCGCCGGCGCCCTGATCCAGCCCTCGGCGATGCCGCGCTCGAGGTTCACACTTCCTGGCAGCGGCCCGAGGACCGCCTTGGGGCGGCCCCGGTCGGTGATGCGGATAATCTCACCTTGCGCCGCCCGGTCCAGGCACTCGGACAGCCGCTGCTTCAACTCGCGTACACCGATCTCCATGTGTCCACACTAACACATGATGTGCCCACGTCGAGGTGAGGCAACGGCTTGGCGTGAAGCCTCACGAGCGCGTCCGCTCGCCGGTCAACAGCTGTGTCGGCGGTCCGCGGCGCTGCGCCGCGTCGGCGCCACGTTGCGTCATGCGCCACGACCGCCCGACCCACGCGCGCGCCCGTCCCCCTCTGTGCCCCGTGGCCTCGCCCACGAGGCCATCACCGAGGTCGTCCTGGCCACCAACCCCAACACCGAGGGCGAGGCCACGGCCAGCTGCCTCGCCCGCCTCCTCAAACCCCTCGGCCTCAAGGTCACCCGCATCGCCTCCGGCCTGCCCGTCGGCGGCGACCTCGACTACGCCGACGAAATCACCCTCTCCCGCGCCTTCACCGGCCGCCGCCCCCTGTAAGCGCCCGCCTGAGCGCTGGCTCTGACCAGTCCCAGGGCTCAGCGTTGATAGTCGGCGGGCAGGCTTGCGAGGGCGTCGCGGGTACGCACGAACAGCCGACCTCCCGTGTCGCCTTCCACGGCCCGGAACCCCCATCGCGCATAAAACGCCCGTGCGTGCCCGTCGATCGGGTCGACCGCGATCAAGCGGGCGGCGGCGTGCTCAGCGGCGAGCATCGCTCGGTGCACTGCCTCGTAGAGCAGGCTGATCCCCAGTCCCTGGCCCTGCCACTTCTGGTCGATGGCGAGCCGGGCGAGCAGCACGACCGGCACCGGGTAGGCGGGGAGCCCGCGGACAAGCCGCCGTGGCGCCTCCTCACGGGTGACGCTGCCCATGGTGAGGCTGTAGTAGCCAACCGGCTGATCGAGATCGTCGATGAGCACGAAGGTCCGTGCCGTGTCCTGCTTCTGCGCGGTCAGGGCGTGTTCGCGAAACCAGCCGTCCAGGGCGGCTACGCCGCAGGCGAACCGGCTGCGATCGTGACGCTCATCGAGCCGCTCGATTCGCACCTATGAGACGCGCTCGAAGCGGCGGGCGCGTCGTGCCAGCTCGATCAGCGCGGGCAGCCGCTCGGGCGGCGCGTCGAGCGCCTCCAAGAACCGGGCATAGGCGTCCGTGGGCAACGCGATCGTTCGGTGCTCATCCACGATGCCCCGGGCCCGCTCCAACGCCTGGTCGAGCACGAACCCGCTGAAGGTCGTGCCGCACAACGCGGCCGCCTCGCTGATGACCCGCTCTTCCTCTTGCGTCAGCCGGAACTCCCGACGACGATCCTTAGTCTTCACACAACCACCTCCGTACGGACGATAATACGTACAAGAAGTCCGGCGGTCACATAGGAGCAGAGGACGCCTCAGCGCACGGACGGGAGTGGAGGTCAGGCGCGCTCGTGCAGGAAGATCTCGCGCTCCTCCGCCGTCAACTCCCGCGTCACCCGCTGCTCCGCCAGTGTGACCACGTCCTCGATCGGCCCGCACACCTCACACGTCCAGATCCGGATGGTGCTGTCGGCGCTGGCGCTGGCGATGCGCTGCCCGTCAGGGCTGAACACCACGCTGCGCACGGGGCCGCCGTGGCCGGTGAGCGCGACGGGGTCAGCTGAGCTGGCCAGGTCCCACACCCGCACCGTGCGGTCGTAGCCGGCGCTGGCGACGCGCTGCCCGTCGGGGCTGAACACCACGCTGTACACGGGATCGGTGTGGCCGGTGAGGACGCGGGGGTCGGCTGAGCTGGCCAGGTCCCACACCCGCACCGTGCCGTCGTAGCCGGCGCTGGCGACGCGCTGCCCGTCAGGGCCGAACGCCACGTCGTTCACGGAGCCGGTGTGGCCGGTGAGCACGAGGGGGTCGGCTGAGCTGGCCAGGTCCCACACCCGCACCGTGCCGTCGTCGCCGGCGCTGGCGACGCGCTGCCCGTCAGGGCTGAACGCCACACCGAACACGATGCCGGTGTGGCCGGTGAGCACGAGAGGCTCGGTTGGGCTGGCCAGGTCCCACACCCGCACCGTGGCGTCGGCGCTGGCGCTGGCGACGCGCTGCCCGTCGGGGCTGAACGCCACGCCGGCCACGATGCCGGTGTGGCCGGTGAGCACGCGGGGGTCGGCCGGGCTGGCCAGCTCCCAGATCCGCACCGTGGCGTCGTCGCCGGCGCTGGCGACGCGCTGCCCGTCAGGGCTGAACGCCACGCCGAACACGATGCCGGTGTGGCCGGTGAGCACGAGGGGGGCGGCCGGGCTGGCCAGGTCCCACACCCGCACCGTGGCGTCGGCGCTGGCGCTGGCGACGCGCTGCCCGTCAGGGCTGAACGCCACTTCCAACACG
>JBOGEA010000211.1:0-10022 GCA_050743205.1 Egibacteraceae bacterium
GGCAGCGCGCCGGATCCCGGCGGCGCTGCGGGTATCTCGCGCCTCTCCAGCCGCGTCGTCAAGCCCAATCACATAGCCCGCGCCCGGCCCGACACTGGCGGCAGCGCGCCGGATCCCGGCGGCGCTGGGCGTCTCGCGCTCCACCGGCGAAGCGCGATCGTCGAGCCCGCAGCGCACCGCCAGCCCGGTGATACCGGCCGCGACCATGCGTGTGTCGGCGACGACCGACGCGCCGGCGCGCAGCGCGGCCAGCCCGGCGCGCAGCGCGGCCTCGTCGAGCACGAGGTCGCTCGCGTACCCGACGTCCGCGCTGGCATGGATGACCCGCTCGGCGACCGCGCGCGACAGGGGCGGCAGCGCAGACAGGTCCACGGCCGCGCGCAGCCGCCGGTAGGACTCGGTCTCGATGGGATGGACGCCGCGAGTCAATCAGATCCCCACCCTCCGCGTCGGCTCCGCCTCACCCACGATCCCCACCCTCCGCGTCGGCTCCGCCTCCGCCTCACCCCACGACCTCCATGCACGCATCGACCGGGCAGACCTCGATGCACTCGCCGCAGCCGGTGCACGCGGGCAGGACGATCAGCCCGCGAACGCCGACGCGGATGGCCCGCTCAGGGCAGGTGCGCAGGCACAGCCCGCACCCGACACACGCCGGGGTCACCACGACACAGGTCATCGTGGGTCCCGCCGCCGGCGCGAGTGGTGCCGAAGCCCTTTCACTGCTGAGAGAACGTACCCCGGGACCGCGGCTCGGTGAAAGCCCCGAACCGGCTGGAGCATCACATCGGGCGGCGGAAGCCGCGGACCGCGATCGTGGCGGCCGTGGCGGCGATGAGCAGGCTGATGGCGATCGCAGCGATGGCGCCGCCGCCGACTGGACGGGCGAGGACCAGGTCCCTCGCCGCCTCGATCCCATACGACATGGGGTTGAGCCGGGCCACGGTCTGCAGCCACCCCGGCAGGCCGCTCACCGGCACGAACGCATTGGAGGCGAACATCAGGGGGAACGTCACCAGCCCGGCGACGGTCTGCATCAGCTCCGTGTTGCGCACCCAGCATGCGAGGGCGATGAAGATCCAGCCAAGGCCCCCGCCCACCACCAGGGCCAATCCCCAGGCGGCGAGCACACCGGCCACTCCACCGGCGGGCCGGGACCCGAACAGGACGAACGCAGCAGCCAGCAGGAGCAGCAGCTGCAGCGCACTGCGAAAAAAGTCAGCGAGGCTGCGGGCCAGGAGCACCGAGCCCAACCAGATGGGCAGCGAGCGGAACCGCGCGATGATCCCGTTCCTGGCGTCCTGAGCCAACCCGGTCGCGGTGTGGAGCGCGGACTGCATCACCGTATTCACCAGGATCGCCGGTATCAGGAAGTCGATGTACCTGACATCCGCCGGAAAGCTCGGCGCGTTGATGACGCTGGCGAAGATCTGGCTGAACACCAGCAGCATGAGCAGTGGGCCGAGCATGCTCGCCAGGATCAGGCGCGGGTCGATGACCAGCGCCCGCAGTGATCTCATGGTGAGCACCAGGGTCTGTGTCAGCACACTGCTCCCGCGCCACGCCACCTCACCGGTGGGCCCGGTCACTGGCCGGGCCCGTTCCCCAGTCACAGAGACAGCCATCACTCAACCTCCTGGTCAACCGGTGACCGCTCCGGCGCGGCGCGTGGAGACGAGGTAGACCTCGTCGAGGCCCGGCTCGGCCAGCGCCAGCTCGTCTGCCTCCACGGCGACGCCGTCGAGCGCGCGCACCACGGCCGCGACGTCGCGGGAGGCGGTCACCGGGACCGTCACGCTTCTTTGCGGCAGGTCGGGCACCGGCCGCAGCCCGGCCCGCCGCAGCGCACCCACAGCCGCTCGCACGTCCTCGGCGGCAGCGAACCTCACCGTGACAGTGCGCCTCCCGACCTGCGCTTTCAGGTCGGCTGGCGCGCCCGACGCCACGACCCGGCCCTCGCGGAGCACGACGATCCAGTCCGCGAGCCGGTCAGCCTCGTCCAGGTACTGCGTGGTGAGCACTACGGTGCTGCCGTCGGAGACCAGGCTCTGCACGATCTGCCACATCCTCAGCCGGCTGGTGGGGTCCAGCCCTGTGGTCGGCTCGTCCAGAAAGACCACCGCTGGACACCCCACGAGGCTCGCCGCCAGGTCCAGCCGCCGCCGTATGCCCCCCGAGTACGTTCGCACCGGGCGTTTCGCGTCGGCCGTCAGATCGAACAGCTCCAGCAGCTCCCGCGCGCGGGCACGCGCCTGCAGGCTGCCGGCGCCGAGCAGCCGCGCGATCAGCACCAGGTTGTCCCTGCCCGAGATCTGCTCATCCAGTGCGGCGAACTGACCCGTCAAGCCGATCCTGCGGCGCACCTGGTGCGCTTGGCGCACCACATCGAAACCCGCGACACGCGCCGAACCGGAGCTCGGCCGCGTCAGCGTCGCCAAGATGTTCACCAGCGTGGTCTTCCCCGCGCCGTTGTGCCCCAGCAGACCGAGCACCGACCCTGCCGGCACCAACAGATCGACCCCTGCCAGCGCGGTCACCGCACCGAACCGTTTGCCGACTCCCACGGCCTCAATCATGATATTTGACATGGTTTGCCCGATCCGTTGACGAAGGCAGCGAGGGTGCTCAGAACCGAACGGGCAGCCGCTGGAGGCCGCGCAGGAAATCCGGTCGCCAGACCAGGTCGCCGGCGGGGACGGCCAGGCGCAGCTGAGGGCAGCGCTGGAGCAGGGTGGTCAAGGCGACCTGGCCCTCCACGCGGGCCAGGGGCGCTCCCAGGCAGAGGTGCACGCCTTTGCCGAAGGCGATGTGCCGGCCCGCGTCGGCGCGCGTGACATCGAACACGTCAGGGTCGGCGAACCGGGTGGGGTCGCGGTCGGCCGAGGCGAGGCTGACCGTCACGAGTTCACCCTGGCCGATGGCGGTCCCCGCCAGCTCGACGTCCTGCTTGGCGATCCGGGTGATGTTGTCGACCGGCCCCCAGTAGCGCAGCGTCTCCTCGACCGCAGCCCTGACCATGCTCGGGTCCGCCTGGACCTTCGCGAGCTGGTCCGGGTGGGCCAGCAGCGCCAAGACCCCGTTGGCGATCAGGTGCATCGTCGTGGCGTGCCCGGCGATGAACAGCAGGAAGACCATCGACAGCAGCTCCTGCTCACTCAGCATGTCGCCGTCCTGTGCGGCGTGGACCAGCCGGCTGATCAGGTCTTCGGCCGGATGCTGCCGCTTGCGCACGAACAGCTCGCGCAGGTACGCGATGAACTGCTGCAGGCTGGTCCGGGTATCCTCCGGCATCTGCGGGCCGCTGGCGATCAGGAGCCTCTCCGTCCACGGCAGGACCGTCTGGCGGTCGGGCGCCGGGATGCCGAGCATCTCGCAGATCACCGTGACCGACAGCGGGTAGGCGAACGCCTCGATCAGGTCCATCCGCCGGCCCGGCGCGCGTTCGCCGCGTGCGGTGGCTTCACGCTCGGCGCGGTCCAACAGCTCGTCCGCGATCGCTTGGGCCCGCGGGCGCAGCGCCTCGATCGCCCGCCCGGTGAAGCCCGGCTGGACCAGCTTGCGCAGCCGCGTGTGGTCGGGAGGATCGCTGCTCAACAGGCTCTGCGACAGCGGAGGGGGCTCCTGGGGCCCCGCTGGCGACGGTGCGCGCCGCTCGTCGGTCTGCGTCACGCGGGGGTCCGATGACAGGCGGTCGTCCAACAGTGCGGCGACGCCCTGGGCATAGTGCGTGACCATGAGCATCTCCCGCCCGGGGCAGGCTGGCCGCTCTTCGCCGTCCGTGGTCGAGCCGAAGGCCACCCGCACGACGGGCCCGCGTGCACGCAACTCGGCGTAGGCGGCGTCGATGTCAGCCCGGAACGGAGAATGCGGGTCCGCCATGTCGATCTGGACCGGCTCTGCCTCGACCGGCTGGCCGCTGTCACCGTTGCGCGTGCGCATGGCTGGGGCGGTGTGATTGGTCATCTCTTGGCTCCTTCGTGCTTGGCCCGTGCGTCGTCGCAGAGGGTGACAGCCGCTGGAGAATCACTCGGATAATTTGGTCATAATATCGGACGAAACATAGCGCAAGCGCGAAGCCGGCAGCCATCGCAAGCGCCGTGTAGGCAGGATCTGTCGCCGGGGCTGCCGGGCTCATGATGATGCCTGGCACGGCGAACGCCATCAGCAGAAGGTTGCGGACGATCATTGCGTTGCTCATCACAGAACCCGACCGGCCGAAGCATCGGCATTCGGCCAGGACACCACCCCGGACGGCGCGGACCACCACCGCGATGAACACTGCCAGGAGACCGGCCGCCAATGCGAAACCGACTTTGGAGGCCAGCTGGGGGGCGAAGGGGAACGCGAGCAGAGCGCCGGCAGCCCCCTCACAGATCACGATCGTCAAGGCCACGAACGTCGCCGTGCGCGCGGGGAACCTCGTCAGTTTCTGTATCGAGGTCACGAAATTCTTAAACCTCGACGCATCGCGAACCTTCCCGATGAACGCGACGCCGAACACGGCGGCAAGGAGACATCTCTGGCCGATCAACAGGTAGCTCACTGCGTCAGCCCCCTCTCTTTCACACCGCGGGCGGGAACGATCATGACCTTGCGGTACAGCCGGATCTCCTCGCGCTCGCCGACGGGGCTGGCGTCGACCTCCACCCAGGCGTGGGCGCGGAAGGGCTCCGTGCGGATGCCCGTGCACCACTCCGGCCAGGCGCCGCCGAGCCGGCACAGCAGCGCGGTCGCCACCGACCGCTGCAGGCAGCCCTGCCCGGCGCACTGGACGCTCACGGAGACCACCGCCTGACGGGCCGCCAGCGCTTGAGCCTCGGCAGCGGGACGGGCACCCCAGCGGGCCACGCAGAGCACCTGCCGTAGGCGCCGGGGAGAGAGCCGGATCAGCACACGGGCCACGGCCACAGCGGACCTGGCGGCGACATGCCGCTGCCACGGCAGGCGGACGGACGGCTCGAGGGCGACGGGCATGCTCATGACGCCACCACCTTGGCCGCACGCAGCGACCGCAGGAGGGCGTCCACGTCAGCGGCCACCCGCTGCGACGCCAGAGGGTGCGATGCGCACAATGCGGTGATCGCCTCTTCGACAGTTCCTCCTTCGAGAAGGAGCCGCACCACGGCCGCGCCGGTGCCATTGAGCTGCCAGTAGTGGCCGGCTCGCTCATCGAGCAGCACCATGCAGTTGTCTGTCTCGGTGACGGATACGTGTGGAGCAAGAGCGAATGTCATTGTGGTCCTCCAGCCGACACGGGGACCGGCGCCATCGCGGTCAGTGACCGGAGCCACAGTTCGCAGGCTATGGTGCCGATCAGGGGGATCATCGTGAGCGATGAGGGGTGCATGCCGAGCAGCGCGGAGCGGAAGGCATCGGCGTCGATCAACCCCAGACGGGCGAGGCTCATGTCGTCGCACAGCTGGAGCAGTTCCTGCCTCTGGCGGCGCAGCCCCGCGTACGCCTCCGCGCTGTACTCGGCCTTCGTCGATCGGCCCAGCACCGCCTCCGGGACGATGCCCCGCATCGCCGTGGCGAGGGTCGGCTTGTACCGATCGGGCAGCGCGCAGTCCTCGAACCGGATGGACAGCGCCGCCTCCACCACCCGGTCATCGACGTAGGGGGCCTGCCACGAGACGCCGAACCGTGAGGTGAGCCGGTTGACCCGGCGCACCGCGTCCCCGCATTGGCGCACGTCCTGCAGCGCCGCGTGCTGGGCGCGCAGCGGGCACAACGGGTCGGGGTCGGACAGGGCGGCCTCGCGCAGCAGCCGACGGGCTGTCTCGACCGCGTCCGGCGTAGCCCACGGGGGCGTCTTGAAGCCGATCCACCAACCGAAGTCGGGCCTGCCAGAAAACTCCCGTACAGGGGTGGTGAGCGACTGGGCGGACGCCGCCAGCCACTGCCCGAAGGACGGGTTGTGCAGGAGGCCCCGGATCGTGGCTCCCGGCTTCCAGCGGTGCAGGGCCCGGTACGCGCGCGCGTAGCGGATGGACCGCAAGGGGTGCGTACGGACGAGCGTGTGCAGATGCAGTGGTGACCCGAAGAACACCTCGTCCCCGCCGTGGCCGGTCAAATGCCTCGTTGAACCCCGGCCGGCGATCCGCTGCGCCTGGTACGCCAGCCGGGCACGGGTGCGGATCCAGGCGAACGGCGCCTCCACATCGGCGTCTGGCGTCGTCAGGTCGGTGAACCACGTCGGAGCCTGCTGCCGTGACAGCACCAGATGCTCGGCGTCCGGCATCGCGGCGGCGGCACGCTCGGCCCACACCCGGTCGTCGTCCCCAGGGTCCTCGGCCTCCCAGCGCGTCGTCACCAGACGAGCCGCACTGTCGACCGCGAGGAAACACAGGCTGGTGGAGTCCATACCGCCCGACAGGTCGGCACTGACGGTTCCCCTCCCCTGCGTCCGAGCCGCCACCGCGTCCCGCAACGCCGACCGCACCAGGCCAGCGCCCACGGACAGTGGAGTCTCCGGCTCCGGAGGCGTCCACCAGCGCACCGTCCGGCTGTTGCCGTCAGCGTCCATCTCCAGGTAACAGCCGGTGGGCAGCGGCTCAACCCCCCGCCACAGGCAGTACTCGCTCAGCGGCCACGGAGGGCACGGGGCCAAAAGCCGCGCGGCGAGCAGTTCCTCAGTCACGCCCGCGCCGCTCAGCGACGCCAGGCTCTGCGGCCGATCGGCTGCCACGGTCGTGCCCGTGACCGTGGTGTAAAAGATCTGGCACAGCGTGGACAGGCTGCCCTGAGCACGCACCCGGCCGTCCACCGACGCGGCGAGGTGGAAGCTGCCCGGCAGCGTGCGAGCCAGCCCATCGAGGTCCCTGACGCCGCGGACACGGCCGAGCGCGTGCGCAAGTCCGTCAGCGCTCACCGGGGCGCATCCCAGCACCGCGACCCGCCGCTGCCCGGCCGCCGCCCATATGACGTCCCCGCTCGCCCACCGGCCAACGATCCACGGACGCCCCGAAGCATGTGGGATCACCTCGACCCGCGCCTGGCCGCGAATGGTCTGCGCGATGGCCTCACCGGCCCCACTGTCCGGAAGAATCATGAATTCCATATTCTTCGCCATTCTTTCTTGTCGGTGGCGCCGCGCCGACGCTGTAGAGGACCAGCGCCGGCGCGGCTGCCCGCTGCTCAGCAGAACATGATGCAGGACCAGTCGGCCTCAAACCCCCAGTTCGGTCGACCGAGTGTCACCTGGGCGAAATCGCCGATGCTGACCAGCACGGGCGCCTCGTACACCTCAGACTCGTTCTTCACGTTGTCACCTCCCTCCCTTTGATCACGACGTTCTCCCCAAAGGCGTTACGGCGGGCGACACGATGTCCCTTCGCGCGAGACGGTTCGCTTTCTTACGCTCTCACCACGGACCGCCAGGTATCACCGCATGTCAAACCAGACAGATTTCGGATGACCACCACAGGCGGGACACTCACAGCTCGGCCTTGGACGGGCCGGTCCAGCTACGGCCAGCCGGGTACGCCCGACCCGGATGAATGAGGCTCAGTCCGTCGGATATCCGTCATGGAGATATCACACGCGTCCCGTTCGCAGCGCCTCCAACGCCTCACACACCCGCCTCCACACATAGGGTCGGAGGAGTTCCGACGCCTCCTGTTCAGTGCAGAACCGGTAGGCAGCCAGCTCGTCATCGAGGAGTCGCAGCTCAGCGATCTGGGATGACGACAGGATGCCGCCGTCGAAGACGAACATGAGAGTGTCGTCCCAAGGGCCATGCGGCGAGACCCAGTCCACACAGAGAAGGCCGGCGACCCTCACGCGGAGGCCGAGCTCCTCCCGGACCTCCCGACAGGCCGCCTCAAGCGGTGGCTCATTGGCCTCGGCCATACCCCCGGGCGGGTCAAAATCCGGCTTGTACTGGGGATCGACGACCCACCGGCGCATGCTTCCTCAGGGTTGCACAGAGGGCTGCGGGGAGCACGCACGGGAATCTCGCAGCCCAGACACCGTACTCCGAAGGAGGAGCAATCATGTCGTGGCGCTCCAAAGCCGCCTGCACAGACGAAAATGCCGAATTGTTCTCCGTCCTGCCACGGCGCGATATCGAAGCATGTCGCACGCCGCTTCGATCCAGCGTGGAGCCCGAGGCCAACGGCTGGCATATCGTCATAGCCCGATACGGGCGGACATGACTCGCTGCCATGCCACCACCGTACCCCCACGTCGGCGAGGCTCACTGGCGCCCTCCCTCTGTGGGTCAGGGCAGTGGGGTGGTCGTCGGTGAGGCGCCACTCGTCGGGCTGGGCGCCGCGGCCGGTCACGTCGCACAGCCGCCGCCGCGCCAGGTGTTGTGGAGACTTTGCCCCACCTGGTGGGGCAAAGTCTCCACAACACTGCCATCGATAAGGGCGGTCGGCGCACGCATGGCCGTTGTGCGATCAGGGGAGGGTCAGGCGCCCCACCGAGACCGGTCCGGGGTCATGCCCCGTCATCTGCGCGGCTCCGGCCGGATGGCCGCTCGCGCAGCCGCGCGACCGCGTCCTCCGGGCTGAGCAGCCGCGCTGCCCCGATCCGCTGGATATCGAACCCTTCGGCCAATGCCAAACCGAGCAGGTCCACGCGCTGCCGATCGACCGGGCCGACCGCCACCATCGCGCCGCCTGGATCGCGCAGCAGCGCCACCCAGCACTGCGGCCCACCGGGATCCTGGCCGGTCATGGCCGCATCCTGGCCGGCTGCCAGCACACATGCAGTCCGTGCCGGGGGTCTGCGAGGAACGTCACCCGCCAATGACGTTGGCACGGCTGGCAGGCCACCTCATGGATCAGCTGCAGGTCCGTCGTCTCGCGGGCCAGCATGATCGGGATGCCACAGCACGGCGGGCGCAGCACCAGCCGCCCCGCTGCGACCTGCACCGGGCGGGCAGCCGCCCGCCCGGCCGTCATCCCTCCTCCGGATGGGACAAGGCCGCCGCCGCCAGCCACGGCTCGACAGCGCGCTCATCTGCCCCGAGGCCGACCGGCCGATCATCCATCCGCCTCGCCTCCTCTCCTGTTCGCAGCCGCAGCCATCTGTACGACCGTCAACGAACGGCGTATCGGCGGCACGCAACGGTTGTACGGATCACGGCCTCGTCGTGGCCCCGCGTGCACGGCCGCGGCGGCGCAGGTCGCGACGCTCGTCTTCGGACAGGCCACCCCACACGCCGTCCTGCTGGTTGGTCCGCAGCGCCCATTCCAGGCACTGCGGGGCTGCCTCACAGTGACGGCAGACGGCTTTGGCCTGCGCCGTCTGCTCAAGCGCGGGACCACTGGTGCCAGTGGGGAAGAACATTTCGGGGTCCTGATCCAGACAGGCGGCCTTGAGTCTCCAGCTCATGTCGGGTGCTCACTTTCGGTCGGAGGCGCTCAGGGTTCTTGCGGGACGCGATGCTCGTGGCCGTACTCTGCCTCGGCGGGCATGGGGTGATCCTGGCCAGGACGGTGCAGCCTTCCTGCGCTTGCGCGGACGCCGTGCGTGGGGCTGACCAGGTCGAATGTGGCAGAGGCTCCCCTTGGTGGGGAGCTGTCCTCGCCCTTTGCGACGCCGGGGGTGGCCAGGGAGCGAGAATGCGGCCGGTTGCCGCGACATGGGCTGAGCTGGGAGACGGCGTGAGGGTCACCAAGGCCGAGCGTGAGGGGCTGCGCAAAGAGTTGATCGCCAAGGGGTACGCGCCGCGGCGCGCCGCGGTGGTCATGGGCGCGCGCTACGGCGTGCGGCCTCGGCTGGCGCTGCGCTGGGCGTTCGGGATGACCCTGGGCGATGTGGCCGCTGCGTGGAACCAGCTCGACTGCTCCGGCCGGGCGCCGATGACCGAACGGCGCGTCAGCGACTACGAGCGCTGGCCGGACGGGGGCAAGCGCCCGACCGCCTATGTGCTGCTGATGCTGGCCAAGATCTGGGGTGTCGGGGTGGAGCGGCTGCTCGATGACCGCGACTACGCGGCGCTCAACGACAAACAATTGTTCGAAACCGTTGAGCTGTGCCACCACAGCACGCAGGATGTGGAGCAGACGGCG
>JBOGEA010000212.1:0-10000 GCA_050743205.1 Egibacteraceae bacterium
TCCATTCGCGGTAAGGGGTGGCACGCACCTTCCGGGCGGGCGGATCTGTGATTCCCAGCCTCTAGTCCAGGCCGGGCAGATCAGACCGCCCCGACCCGGTGGGTGCCGGGAACCTGGGAACCGGCCGCGGGATTGAAGGTAGGCCGGGACCCAGGACTCCTGACCCTACTCGTCCACCCCTCGATCCAAGTGGACCTCTGTCGGAAGCACTACCTCATCCTCCCTGTCCGGTGAACGTCCACAAATGCGGGTCACGTGCTCAAACCGGCAACGCGGGTGCGAATAGTTGACCAGATCCGTGACCGCGCCATAATGCGCAATCTGGCCCGACCGCATTGACCTTCCGCGGGCTGGAGCGCAGAGCAGGTGAGTGATGGCCACGGGGAACGTGAACAGGCGGCTGGCCGCTAGTGCGCGCCAGCTCGCAGCGTGTCTGCGGCGACGGGTCGGGCCGGTCGTGGCCGCTCTCGCCGCCGCCATCGGGGTCTATGCGGGGGTTGCGGTACCTGAGGGGCGATCTGGGTCAACCGCAGGTTGGGTGGGCGCTGCTGGCTGCCGCAGCCGCTGGCGTTGTGGCCTATCGGGGCGCCGTCGCCGGCGGGAGGCGCTGCGCGCGAAGCACCAGGGTGGTGCAGGCATGAGGCGTCCAGGCCCCACCCGGCTGGCGCTCCGTCAAGCGCAGCGCAACCGCAGGCTCATGCTCTCGCGGGTGCGCACCGCGTGGATCCATGGGGTGCTCGACCAGTCTCTGGAGACGATCGCCTGGATCGAACTGGGCTTGCAGCGGCGGCTGGACGCCGTGCGTCCCGCGCCGGGCTGGTCACCCATCAGCCCGACGGCCGAGACAGCGCGCCGCCGCCGAGCAAGTCGATCGGCGCGGCGTTCGACGAGTTGGGCCAGGCGCTCCTCGTCCTCGGCGCCCCGGGGTCGGGCAAGACGACGCTGCTGCTCGACCTGGCCCGTGAGCTGCTGGACCGAGCGGAGCGCGATGCCGCTCACCCGATACCGGTGGTGTTCAACCTGGCCTCGTGGGCGGTGCGCCGCCCACCGCTTGCCGACTGGCTGGTCGACGAGCTGGCCGACGTCTACGACGTGTCCCGCGGCATCGGGCAGGACTGGGTCGACGCCGAGCAGATCCTGCCGCTGCTCGACGGGCTGGACGAGGTCGCCTCAGCTCATCGTGACGCCTGCGTTGAAGCGATCAATGTCTTCCGCCAGGACCATGGGTTCGTTCCCATCGTCGTAGGCAGCCGCACCGCCGAGCACGCCGCGCTCACGGCGCGGCTGCGGCTGCTGGGCGCGGTCGAGATCCTGCTGCTGACGCGCTCCCAAGTACACGCCCACCTCACACAGGTCGGCGAACCCCTGGCGGGTGTGCGCGCCGCCCTGCGGGACGACCCGACGTTGTAGGAGCTGCTGGAATCGCCCCTGCTGTTCAGCATCATGGCGCTGTCTTATCAGGGCAAGTCGGCGGCGGCGCTGTCAGCGACCGGCACGCTCGAAGAGCGGCGCCAGCGGCTGTTTGCCGCCTACGCCGACGCGATGTTCGCCCGCCGAGCCGAGCACCCCCGTTTCCCCAAGCAGAAAGCGGTGCAGTGGCTGGCCTGGCTCGCCCGCGCCTTGAAGCGGCACCAGCAGACCGAGTTCTACCTGGATCGCGTCCAATCCGACTGGCTGCCCACCTCGGCGCAGCAGCGGATGTTCACCGTCGGATCGGTGCTGTTCGTCGGGCTGCTCATCGGGCTGCCCGCCGTCATGCTCCACGGGCCGACTGGGTTGCTGCTGGGACTGATCGCGGGGCTGTTCTACAGCTTGGGCGAGCGCTCCACCGCCGGACAATCGGCAGCGCGGCCGCGTTGGTCGTGGTCAACGGCGCGTGATGCGCTCGGCGCGACGCTGCTTGTCGGACTGGTCTTCGGGCTGGTTGTCGGATTGTCCTACGACCTGATCGACGAGCTATCCAACCAGCCTCACGGGCGACTGCTCGCCGTGCTGTGCTACGGGCCTCTGGCGGGGCTGCTCGTCGGGCTGGCCAAGGGGCTTTCCACCGATCAGGCAGACACACCCAGAACCGCTCCTGATCGTGAGCGCATGGGCAGATCAGCGAGGATTGCGTCCAGCACGACTGGCCCTGAGCCGCCCAACTCGTGGCCGCGTTCGAACGGCTGTGGTAGCTGCCGCTGCCCGCCACCTAACGCCTGGCCTGTCCCTCTCGCGCCCGCTGACAACCCGCCAATACCAGCCCACCCGCGGCCCGCCGCCGCGTCAGCTTGCCCCAACACCCCAACCGACACCCGAAAACGCGGCGGGCCCCTCGAAATCGCGCCTCGCACCGCCCTCAACCCCGACCTACACCCCCACCATCCCGTTCCGCATAGCAGAATGAAACATCGAGGCTAAGGGAGAGGCACGGTCATGCGGTTCACTGCTGTTGTCGTAAGCATCCTCTTGAGCGCCATGGTCATGGTGGCCGCCATGGCGCCGCCACAGGTCGGGGCCAGCCCGGGGTCCGGTGCAAGTGGCGTGATCCTGGCGCAGGGAGTCATGCCGGAAGGTTTGGAGATCACCGTGGCCGGACCCAACGATCTCGTCTTCCAACAGGTCGCCATCGAGGGAGGTGGCCATACCGGGTGGCACTCCCATCCGGGGACGCTGCTCGTGGTCGTGAAGGCGGGCACGCTCACCCGTTACAAGGCGGACTGCACATTCGAAACCTACACGGAAGGTGAATCCTTCATCGAGACCGAAGAGATGCACATCGGCCGGAACGAAGATCCGTTCGTACCCGCCGAGCTGTACGTCCTCTACCTCAACCCGGTAGACGCGCCCCTGCGCTCCGAGGCCGAGCACCCAGACTGCGGCCTTTGACTCCGGCCGTACCCACGGACCGTCGTCACGCTCGGCCCTGGCGGATCTGCTCGAGCTCTTCGCGGCTGAAGGTGCAGCGGACCGTGACGGGGTCGACGCCGTAGATCCGGGCGGCGTTGTCGCTGAGGATCGCGCGTTTCACCTCGGGGGTGAGTGGCGGATAGCCGTAGCGGTCCATCAGCTCGGAGCTGAGCTGGAACGCGCGGAAGGCCACGATCTGCTGCTGGGGGGAGCCGTACCAGATCGAGTCGGTGCCCCACATGATGTTGGCCGGGCCGAGGTGCAGCAGCAGCTTGCCCAGGACGTGCGCCGCCTCGTCGGGTGAGCGCATGAGGTTGAACCAGGTCGTGCCCAGCTCGGCGTAGGCGTTGCCTCCGGGCCCGACCCCGGCGTCGCGGAGCGAGGTGATCAGCCGGTTCACGCCCACGTCGCGGGTGGCCTGCTCGTAGGGGCCCTCGGGGATGCCGGGCTCCCACCCGGAGTGGTAGACGACGAAGGTCACGTCCGGGTAGGCCGCGGCGGCGGGGCCGATGTCGGCGGGGGAGGACCACGGGTCGTTGCCCGAGACGCCTTTGTGGACGCACACGCGTGGCACGCCCAGGGCGCGGGCCTGCTCGATGAACGCGCGGCCCACGGCGGGGGCGGCCGGGTCGCCGTCGTCGAGGCGCCAGCCGGGGCCGGCGGCGTGGGTGTAGACCTTCCACGCGGCGACCGGGTGGTCCCGCACGAGCCGCTCCATGCCCGCCAAGGTGTCCTCGAGCGCTCCCAGGCTGGGGTTGGCCTGGCCGTGGAACAGCAGCCGGCCTGGGCCGCACAGGCGGTCCGCCAGCTCGCGGGCCTGCTCCATGACCTCGATCGACAGCGGGTGGTCGCGCGTAACAATAGGTAAGGCCGACAGGACCATCATGGTCGTGTCGCTGTTGAGGAAGATCTCCTCCAGGTAGTGCTCGATGGAGAAACACGCCCGGGGATCCCCGTCCCCACAGCCGGCCTGCGGGAAGTTCTGGCCGAAGAACGACCCGGCCGGTTGCTCGAGGTCGAACTGCAACAGGTGGCTTTGGACGTCGAAGACGAACTCGTCGCCACCCACCGCCGCGCCGGCCGCCTCCTGGTCGATCGCCGCCTCGCCGCTGACGTCGAACGCGCCGCCGGGTGTTGCCTGCTCAGGTGCGTTGCGGGCCGCCTCCCGCGCGCAGGCGTTGAGGAAGAACAGCACGCTGGCGTACCCCGCCGCCGAGCGCAGGAACGACCGGCGGCTCATGTTGGTGCGGCGTGCGCTGTCCCCGGCCGCCGCCATCGCCCGGCGCGCGGCCTCGGCCACGATGGGAGTGACCGGCAGCGGCGCGTACTCGTCGCTGGACACCGGCCCCAGCTCGATCGGCAGCCGCAGCTCGTTCACGCGTCCAAGACTAACCGGGGTCAGGGTTGGACGAGGAGGCTGCCGAGCCAGCCGACGATGAACAGCGTCAACAGCCAGCCGAGCAGCATCTGTGCGGTCGACCACACATGCTGTGCACTGGTTAGCTTCGGGAACTCATCAGGGTCGACGAGCTTCACCGCGGGCACCAGCCGGTCCAGGCTGAACTGGGCCGCCTGCGCCGTCGACCACTCGCTTCGCTTGACCACTCGGAGCCTGGCGGGCCGCAGGTGTAGCCGGAACACGAGGAAGCCGGTGAGCCAGACGGCGAACAACCAGCCCAGCGCCCACCACGGCCGCAACCCGTAGCCCAGCACCAGCCAGTGCAGCTCCCGTCCCCACCGGGCGGGGCGTGCCCAGGGCACCGCCTCGCGTTCCTCGTGGCTGGGCTGGTAGCGGACGTCGGCGGCGATCGTGGCATGCGCGCCCGCGTCCATCACCGCTGCCAGCTGGATGTACGGGCCAGGACTGAACGTGTCGAGCCGGCCAAACCAGGTGTCAATGAACCAGCCCGACCCCAGCGCCCGCGGGTCCGGGTTGGCCCACTGGTCGAACGTGAACCCGTCCAGCTTTAGCGTGGCCGGCAAGCTGTCCGCCCGCTCATCGGTCGACACCCCGCCCGCGTGAGCCCGGCCTAGATCAAGCGACCCGCCCGGCTCCCACCTCGCGCCATCCAGATAGATGAGCCCGCCGATGTCGGCGCCGGGGAGGTTGATGTCTGTGAATTTTGACCCGTGCAGGCTGTTGCAAAATCTCACGGGGCGCCAGTCGGGCGCTCGAGCCAAAGATACAGGTTTCCTCCGAATATGAAGGAAAGCATCCCATGGGCCTTGCGGCCCACCCGTGGGCGCATGAAAATGGCCGCAGCCGAGCGCAGCGGCGCTGCGGCTATTTTGCAGTTCGCTCCTTTGGCCTATTTTCATCCCAGCTGCGCCTCAAGCCCAACAGCGCGCGCCTGACCGGCAGCAATCCTGGCGAATACGGAGGAAACCTGCAGTGCGGCTGGCCCAAAGGGCACCCACGGCCCGCGGCACTCAGCCATTCCTGGAGAGCCACTCCCATTGATTCTGCAACAGACTCCGTTGCGCAGGAACACGTCGCCGACGACGGTGAGCCGGTCGGCGTTCAGGGTGCCGGACACGACCGACTCGCCGCTCACGTCGAGTTGGCCACCGATGTCGGCGACGAGCAGGCGGATGTCGGTGAAATTTTGACCCGTTGCGCAGGAACACGTCGCCGGTGACCGTGAGTCGGTCGGCGTTCAGGGTGCCGGACACGACCGATCTGCGGTCGACTTCGAGGTTGCCGCCGATGTCGGCGCTCAGCAGGTTGATGTCGGTGAATTTTGACCCGTCGTCCAGGAGCACGTCGCCGGTGACCGTGAGTCGGTCGGCGTTCAGGGTGCCGGACACGACCGCCCCGTCGCTGAGAGTCAGGTCGGAGCCGATGTCGGCGCCGAGCAGGCGGATGTCGGTGAACTGGGACCCGTCACTCAGGAGCACGTCGCCGGCGACCGTGAGCCGGTCGGCGTTCAGCGTGCCGGACACGACCGACCGGTCGCTGAGGGCTAGATCGGAGCGAAGGTCGGCGCCGCGCAGGTTGAGGTCGCCTTCGATGGCGGAGCTGCGCAGGTCGAGGTCGCCGTCGATGACCGTGTTATAGGCTTGCAGGCCGGCGATGCGGCAGAGCTGGCAGCGCAGCGGGAAGCCGATGGTGGCCTCGTTGACGTCGAGGCCGTCGGGGAACCAAGCGCCGACGAAGAAGATGCCGTGACGGTCGATCACCCCCGCATACGGCTCGGTGAGCAGCTGTTCGACGAACGCCGAGGACACCACCCGGCTGTCGTCCCAGCCGTCGGGCTGGTTGGGGTCCAGGTTCTCGTCCACGGTCTGGGCCTCGGTGTTGAAGTCCGCTACCTCGCCCGCGCACAGCTGCCGCCACACCGCCGCCTCCGTGGCGGTCCACGACGCCGCCGCGGGCACCCCGCAGCCCTCCTGCGCCTGCGCAGCCGCCGCCGCCACGATCAGCCCCAGCGCTACCGCCAGCGCCGCTCCCACCAAGCGGGGTGTGTCGACTGGGGTCCGGAAAGCGGACCTGAGCCGACACACCCCGCTTGAGGGCACGGCCCGGGCCTCAGGCGACCAGGCGTAGTTGCTCGTCGAGGTCGGTCACGCAGCCGAGCGGGTCCCAGGTCGGTGGCATCTTCAGGCGGACCGCGCCGGCGCGTGGCAGTTTGGCGCGGTTGGCGGTCGCCAACGCTAGGTCGACTGCCTCGCGCAACGCCGCGCAGGCGCCCTCCGGCTGGGCGTCCTTCACGCGGACCGCTCCCAGCGCGCACAGCGCGTTGACGTGCTGGCGAGCGTTCTGCGCCGCGGCGATTTCACCGCCGATGGCGCGCTCGGCCTCGTCCAGGCGGCCGGCCAACCCGGTCACACACCGGCTCATTCCCCCCAGCCAGATCCTGACGTCTCCGTACAGGCCAGCTGGTGAGAACAGCCCTCCGTCGTGGCCGGTGGCGGTGTCCAGCGCGCGCCCGGCGTCCTCGAGCGCCCACTCGCAGAGCGCGACGTCGCCCGCTTCCGCGGCCTCCTCCGCGAGACCCGCCCCCAGATACTCGCGAGTGTGCCCGTCGGCGTGGCGCGCCAGCGCTCTCGCACGGCCGACAAGCACGACCGCTCGGCGGGAGCTCCCGTGGCCATCCCACAGAGGGGAGTGCACGTAATGGGCGAGCATCGCCCAGGCGCGGGCGCGCAGCAGCGGGTCGGTCGACGTGTCGGCGACATGACCGGCCTGCGCGAGATGGCGTTGGGTCAGCACGGGGTCGCCAGCGTGGAAGGCCATGATCCCAGCCATCGAGTGTGCGTCGACCGCCACCGTGGCCAGCCGCAGGCCCAGCTCGTGCGTCGGCGCGCGCTTGAGCAGCGGCGCCAGGCCATCCGCGAACCCCGCGGCGGCGGGCAGCATGGCGCGGGGATCGCCGGTGATGTAGGTGCCGGCCAGCGCCCGCATCACCTGCTCATGCGCGGCGACCACACCGGCGTCGACGCTGGGAGCGGCGAGGCGGTCCCACTGGCCGCCACCGGTCACACCCGCCGCCACCAGCGCGGCGATCATCTGGAGGTTGCCTCTGCGGTGCACGTCGGTGCTCCCCTCGTCGGCGTCGGGTGCACTTGCGGACGAGACTGCATCCGATGCCGGCTCAGCGCCACATTCGGCCTCGAACCAGGCGCGCCGCGCGGGCGCAGGTGCGCATCGGGCGGCACAGCGCCTCTCGGGGCATCACGCCGGAGATCGACCTCACCGGCCCGCCCGAGGACCCGGGGGTCTCGCACCTGCACGCGGTCCTGCTGCCCACACCCGACGGATCATGGACCATCGTCGACCCAGGGTCCACCAACGGCACCCAGCTCAACGACGACCCCGAGCCGATCGCCACGAACTCCCCCGTCCCACTCCACGACGGCGACGCATCCACATCGGCGCCTGGACCACCATCACCCTGCGCCGCGGCTAGGCTGCCGGGCGATGAGGGACCTTCGGTTCGATGAGCGGGGACTGATCCCCGTGATCGTGCAGCAGCACGACACTGGGGAGGTGCTGATGATGGCGTGGATGAGCGCCGAGACCCTTGACGAGACCCTCCGGTGCGGCGAGACGGTGTTCTGGTCGCGCAGCCGGCGGGAGCGGTGGCGCAAGGGCGCGACCTCGGGAAGCGTCCAGCGGGTCGTCGAGGTGCTGGCGGACTGCGACCGTGACACGCTGCTGGTGCGGGTCGACCAGCAGGGGATCGGCGCCTGCCACACGGGTGCCCGGACCTGCTTTCATCAGGAGGTGGACAGATCATGACCATGATCGAGGACCTTTACCGCCCGACCCGCCAGGAGTTCGCCGCGCTGGCCGAGGAGCACGCGGTCGTGCCCGTGTGGCGCGAGGTGCTCGCCGACCTGCAGACGCCGCTCGCGGTGTACGACCGGCTGCGGCAGCACAACGGGCCGACGTTCCTGCTGGAGTCGGTCGAGCAGGGCGAGCGCTGGGGTCGCTACTCGTTCATCGGCCTGCGGCCGTTCTGCCGCTTGGACGCGCGCCGCGGCCAGGTCGCGCTGACCGGGGCGCTCCCGCCCGCGGTCGCGGAGCGGGTTGAGGAGGCGGCGCGCAGCGGCGATCCCCTCGCCACGCTGGAGGCGCTGGTCGAGGCACTGCGCACACCGCAGTTGTCCGGCCTGCCGCCGCTGTTCGCCGGCGCGGTCGGCTACATCGGCTACGACACGGTCCGCTGGATCGAGCGCATCCCCGATACGGGGGTCGACGACCTGGAGATGGACGACGTGCGCCTGCTCCTGCCTGGTCAGGTGGTTGGGTTCGACCACCTCCGCCAGCGCCTCACTGTCGTGACGAACGTGCTGGTCACCAGCGACGCGGACGCCCAGTACGACGCGGCGATCGCGGCGAGCGAGGCGCTGGTCGCGCGCCTTGGCGCCCCGCTGCAGGCCAAGCCGGTCCCGCCGCCTCGCGCTGTCGTGGTGACCGACGCGCGCGCGAGCATGCCGCGTCAGTCGTTCCTCGACGCGGTGGTCAAAGCCAAGGAGCACATCTTCGCCGGGGACGCGTTTCAGGTCGTGCCCTCCCAGCGGTTCTCGCTGCCCTCAAAAGCGGATCCGCTGTCGATCTACCGAGTGCTCCGGGTCATCAACCCCTCGCCGTACATGTACGTGTTCGACTGGGGCGACCTGCAGGTGGTCGGCTCGTCGCCTGAGGCGCTCGTCCGTGTGCGGGGCGGCTGCGCGGAGATCTGGCCGATCGCCGGAACCCGGCCGCGCGGGGCGACGGACGAGGATGACGCCGAGTTGGAGGCCGCGCTCATCGGCGACGCGAAGGAGCGGGCCGAGCACGTGATGCTCGTCGACCTCGCCCGCAATGACCTGGGCCGCGTCTGCGAGATCGGCACCGTTGCCGTGGACGACCTGATGAGCGTCGTCCGCTACAGCCACGTCATGCACATCGTCTCCCGTGTCAGTGGTGTGGTCCGGCCCGGGATCGGCCCGGTCGACGTCATCCGGGCGGCATTTCCCGCAGGGACCCTGACGGGCGCGCCGAAGGTCCGGGCGATGGAGATCCTCGACGACCTGGAGCCCACCCGCCGCGGCCTCTACGCCGGCGGCATCGGCTACGTCGACTTCGCCGGCAACGTCGACCTGTGCATCGCGATCCGCACGCTCGTGCTCCGCGACGGCTGGGCCCACGTCCAGGCCGGCGCCGGCATCGTCGCGGACAGCGTCCCCGAGCGCGAGTTCGAGGAGTCCCAGAACAAGGCGATGGCCCTGCTCGCCGCCGTCCGCGCCGCCGCCGCCCTCTGACGTGGCCTCAGAGCGTGTTTGAGAACTGTCGTAAGGGGGTCGCGCCTCGTCGGGTTCCGCTCAGCGCTTCACCCTTTTAGGTCGCTGCACCCGACGAGGCGCGACCCTGTGTCCGCTGAACGTCGTATGTTTTTATTAAAGCTTCGCCCGCGACTCAAGCGTCGCGATTCCAGACCTCCTGACATGGTGCGATAATCGGTGCGGTGTCGCCAGTCGGTGCTCCTCACCCGCCAGCACCACACAAGAACATCGGGCCGACGCCGTAACCGTCTCGACGGTTGCCGCAAACTCACCCGACCCACAGCTTTCCTTCGCATGCGAAGGAAAGCTGCAGCTCAACAACGCCGCCGATCCGTTGGGC
>JBOGEA010000213.1:0-9979 GCA_050743205.1 Egibacteraceae bacterium
CGGTGTGGTGGGCGGGGCTGGCCCGCATCGTCCGCAGCCAGGTCACCGCCGTGAAAGCGCGTGCGTTCATGCAGGCCGCGGTCGCCTCCGGCGGCACCCGCTGGGGGATCGCGCGCCGCCACGTGCTGCCGCATGTGGCCGGCTACACCGCGATCGTGGCGACCCACGATGTCGCCTCGATCATCCTGGCGGTCGCCGGCCTGTCGTTCCTCGGGCTGGGCGCGGCGCCGCCGGCTCCGGAGTGGGGCCGGATGCTGTTCGACGCCAAGGCGTACCTGGCGGTGCAGCCGTTGACCGTGCTTGCGCCTGGGTTGGCGATCGTCGTGTCAGTGCTGGGGTTCAACCTGCTCGGCGACGGCCTGCGCGACGCCCTCGACCCCGCCGGTGACCGCAGTGGCTAGCCCACGGCCGCCGCGGTGGAGCAAACGGCAGCTCTCCGCGATATGGAGGCTGTTGCAAAATCTCATGGGCCCGCCAGTCGGGGCGCTCGAGCCAAAGATGCAGGTTTCCTCCGAATATGAAGGAAAGCTGCGCCTCAAGCCCGACAACGCGCGCCTGACCTGCAGCAATCCTGGCGAATACGGAGAAAACCTGCAGTGCGGCTGACCCAAAGGGCACCCACGGCCCGCGGCACTCAGCCATCCCTGGAGAGCCACTCCCATTGATTCTGCAACAGACTCCATGCGCAGGAAAGCTGGGGGTTACCCGCGGCGGCAAGCGCCTCAGGTGCAGTTTTTCCTTGGATCCGGCGGAAGGCTGGGTGCCGCGGTGACGCTGCTGGCGGTGCGGGACCTGCGGGTGGAGTTCCCCACTGCGGCCGGGCCGCTGGTCGTCTGCGACGGGGTGAGCTTCGACGTCGCCGCTGGCGAGGTTGTGGGCGTCGTGGGGGAGAGCGGCTGCGGCAAGACGATCATGGCGCTGAGCCTGCTCGACCTGGTGCCCCCGCCCGGCCGGGTGACGGCGGGCAGCATCCGCCTGAACGGTGAGGAGCTGCGCGGCGCCTCGCCGCGGCGCTGGCGGCGGGTGCGGGGCCGGCGGATCGGCATGGTCTTCCAAGAGCCGGGCCGGGCGCTGGACCCGGTCCACACGGTCGCGGCCCACCTGCGGGAGGCCGGCGGGCGCGGTGTGGACGTGGGCGGCCTGCTGACCGCCGTCGGCCTGGAGCCGGCGCACGCGCGCCGCTACCCCCACCAGCTATCCGGCGGGCAGGCGCAGCGCGCGATGATCGCGGTCGCGATCGCCGGGCGACCGCAGGTGATCGTCGCCGACGAGCCGACCAGCAGCCTCGACACGGTCCGCCAGGTCGGGGTGCTCGCCGAGCTGCTGCGCCTGCGCGACGAGCTGGGCTGCGCGATCGTGCTGGTCTCCCACCAGCTCGGGATCATCAGCCGCGTCGCTGACCGGGTGCTGGTCATGTACCTCGGCCAGGTCATGGAGCACACCGACGTCACCTCGTTCGCCCACCGCCCGCTGCACCCCTACACCCGGGCGCTGCTGGCGGCCGCCCCGCAAGGCAGGTCCACCCTGCCCCGGCCGATCCCCGGCCCGCCCGGCCAGCTGACCGCCGTGCCGGCGGGCTGCCCGTTCCACCCGCGCTGCCCCGAGGCCGAGCCGGTGTGCGCGCTCGCCCGGCCGGGCCTGCGCCGGGTGGCGCCCGGCCGCGGCGCGGCCTGTGTGCACGTGCCGGAAACGCGGTGACGCCGCTGTCGTTGGAGGCGGCCGCCCGCGGGTTCACCGGCGGCCCGTGGTGGCGGCGGCGGACGGTGCAGGCCGTGGACGGCGTCGACCTGGCGGTTGAGTCGGGCGAGGCCCTCGGCGTGCTGGGTGAGAGCGGCAGCGGCAAGACGACGCTGCTGCGGCTGGCCGCGTTCCTGCTCGCCCCAACCGCCGGGCGGGTGCTGGTCGGCGGGGTCGATCCGTGGGCGGTGACTGCGGCGGAGCGCCGGCGGCTGCGGCGGCGGGTGCAGTTGGTGTTCCAGTTGGGCGGTGAGCCGCTGGACCCCCGCCAGCGGGCGTTGGCCTGCGTCGCCGAGCCGCTCGCGAACTTCGGCGTGGGCCGCCGTGAGCGTCAGCGACGCGCCGGGGAGGCCTGTGAGGCGGTGGGCTTGACCGCTGACCTGTGGGGCCGCTATCCAGCTCAGCTATCCGGCGGGCAGCGTCAGCGGATCGGGCTGGCCCGCGCGCTGGCGCTCGACCCGGATGTGCTGCTGCTGGATGAGCCCGTCAGCGCGCTGGACCCCAGCAGCGGCGCCCGGGCCCTGGCCGCTCTCGCCGACATCCGCCGCCTGCGTCCTGTCGCAATGGTGCTGGTCAGCCACGACGCGGCGGTGCTGGCCACCATGTGCGACCGCATCGCCGTGCTGCACCACGGCGTCATCGTCGAGCACGGCCCGACCGCCCAGGTCCTCGACCGCCCCACCCACCCCGCCACCCAACGCCTGCGCGCCGCCACCCTCACCATCGCCCCCCACGCCGGCCTCCCCCAACTCCACCCCCTACCCCCCGGTGTTTGAGCTGACCGGACGTGCCAGCCACCCGGACGTGGTCAGGACGCGCAGGACTACCAGGTGTGGCCGATCGGTCGGATGCCGTTGAATTCGGCGAGGCGCCGGGCTGTGCCTGGTGAGAGGTCGGCGGGCAAGTCGTCGAGCAGGAATGCCTGTCGGTCGAGGACTTCCATCCCGAGCGCCCCGCCTGTAGCGCCGCCGTTGACGATGTATACGGCGATGTGATCACGTTTGGCTTCTCTAGTCGAGGCGTACAGGCCTAACAGCTGTGGCGGTGTTTGTGGCGGATCAAGGCCGAGTTCCTCGTCTAGCTCTCGCCACAGCGCATCGAGGACGGTTTCGGTGCGGGTGACCTTGCCGCCAGGCAGGTACCAGCCGCAGGTGTAGGAGTGGCGGACGAGTACGACGTTCTCGCCGTCGGTGATGATCGCTCTGACGCCCAGCGACGCGGGTTTGGCGATGCGCCAGTAGCAGGAGCGGACTGCCTGAGCGGCGGGCATCAGCCGGCGGAGGAGCTTCACGTCCCCGGTCCCATCGTCAATGTGGTCAGGTGCAGGTGAGAAACCTGATGGAGCGTCCGCTGCGCAGGCGGGCAGGCTCGATGATCGCTTTGGTGGCGAAGTGGCATGGTGAGGGACTGCCGGAGCAGGTCGAGGATCGGTGGGGCCTGGACGGTATCCAGTCGGCGGACATGAACAGTTTGCTCCAAGCGCCTGGGGTGCTGGTGATCGCTGCCATGTGCGCGCACAGGTCGGTCATGTTCCCCGAGATCATCGCTTGGAACAACCGATTCCGCAACGGCGGGGAGCGCCAGAAGTGCAGGAACCGGCGAGTATGGTCCGTCACATTGCAATGGAACCGATACGCTGGTGTGTCCGGATCAACGCAGTCACGGTCGCACAGGATGTCGGCGACCACGCTGCGCTCGAATTCGGAGAGCCTTTCGGGCGTGAGCCTGCTTGTGAACGGCTTCAGGATGTGCGCCACGGCCAGGCTGGTGAGGCCGTCCATGAGCACGCCGAGGTTGAGTCGGACCGGCAGCTCGTCGAGGTAGCGGCGAGGGGAGTATGAGATGCCACTGGCACGGCGGAAGTTGAATCCGTATTAGGCCCGGTAGACAGGCGCAGTTGGGTCGTGTTCGCGACTTCGGTAGGTGCGGTGACTGGAGTAGTGGATGCTGTCGTGGATGTAGCTGCGGGCGATCTCCAGCGTACGCAGGGCTGCGTTTGACCCATAGCGGGTGCTGATCAGCACCCCTAACCCATAGTTGCGGAGATGGTTGAAACCGCGCGAGTGCCGGCTGTGAAAGCCCCCAGAATCATCATCGTCAACCGGCAGGATACCGACGAAGAACCGGTCCGCTGGCAGGAGTTCGAACGTGGACGCAAGCAACCGCAATTTTGTCCATGCCGTCGTGACGACGCGGCGCAACAGTGCATAGTCGATCAGCTTAACCAGCGGAGCCGACCCTGCGGTCGACAAGGCGTGGCTCTCAATGGGCAGATCCAAGCCCGGATAGGGCGGCGCGGACATCACGCAGGTACTAGACAATAAAGCGTGTGGTGTGCTCGTCACCGAAATAGCGCTCATTGACGGGAGTGCGGCCGCGGCGGATGTCGATGTGTGGTGTCATTCCTGTTCTTCTTGCGCTCGGGTGACTGTCACGAGTGTGGATCGACTACGTTGGGCGTCTTACCGGAGATTTGTATCGGCTTCGCCCCGGCGAGCCGTGGGCTGGAGACACGGTGGCGGGCGGAGTTGGCCACAACCAGCGCGGCGTGACGAGCATCCGCGTGACCGACCCAACGGCGACGCTTGACGTGCACGAAGATCCAGGCATTGCACGACGTCGGCCGCTCCGAACTCTGGTCTCCCGAGCTGCGACGTATCCCGGTTCGGGAACTCTTCGGAGTCTGATGCAGTGCCATGCGCGTTCTCCTCGCCTCACGAGCGCGACATCGAGGCTGGTACCGTCATGGGGCCCTCAGCCTCACTCGCAGGCTGCTGTCAGGCGTAGGAGAACGCGTTCGCCGGTTTTCCGTCCAACGGCGAAGAACTGCGGCAGGTTGGTCAGACATGAAGGATGAACCGCGCTCGTCGCATCGTGGGGGTCGCCCACTGGGGGCCCTTAATCCGGACAGTTCCTTGCGCGCTCGCCTTGGAGCAGAGCTCCGCCGCCTGCGCAACCACCAAGGGCTGAGCCTGACAGCGCTTGCTGAGCTGGCGGGATCGTCGTCATCCCACCTGTCGGAGGTCGAGCACGGCAGGAAGCTGCCGTCGGTGGTCCTGCTCCAGCGACTCGACGAGGTGCTTGGCGCCTCAGGTGGACTCTTGATGCTGTTTCCAAGCGCAGCGCTGGAGCAAACGGTCAAGCGCCATCAACGGTCCGACAGGGTACGGGAGCGCAGTTCCATCTCGAGGTAACTCGTTGCCTTCGACTCATCTTCAAAGGATGCTGCGTGGGACGCCATTCAAGAGTTTAAAGAATGCCATTTCGGGAATAGTCAGAACTCCAGCGAAGGGCCGAACATCGCCTACGCCGAACGCTTCGCACACATGCTGTTCAGCAAATGGCCTGACATAAGGCTGTCCAAGCCGGTGCCCAACTATGGGATTGATTGGAACTTGCTGCTGCCAGCTGGCCGCGTTCTCCCTGGCTCAGCCCTCAGTGTGCAGTTGCACACCACAGATAGGCTTGAAAATGGACTCGCTGTAACCTCCGAGATAGACGATGAATACCTAAGTCAGTGCATTCTGCTGGCATCCCAAGCGCTCATTGCGGCTGCGGACATCTCCTCCGAGGCGCCGACGTTCTACCTTCTCGGCGCAGCCGAGGCACGCCGTCAGACCGCAAATTCTTCCGGGGGATCTAGGCAGCTTCGGATTCCTCGAGCATACCTATTAGACGATTTCACCTACGGCCTCGTGTGGGCTGTCGCCAGCCTTGACAGCAGCCTCTTGGCCGATGATTGCCTCCTCTTCGAAACTTGGAAGAGGCTGCATGGGTATGGCGGCTTGCGTCAATCTGCCGTCAGCCGTCAGGTCGCTGCCGAGCTGTCCACGGCGGGGCAGCAGTGGATAGGCTCGGAGTTCTGCGCTCGGCACATCCTCGGACATTATGAAGCCATGAAAGAAGCTCCCGTGTTTTGGACGAGAGAGCAATGCGGGGAAGAGGCGTGCACCTGGCTGCTGTTCAAGCATAAGTACAATTATCTCCTTCGAACACGGCGTCACTTCTCCGGCTTCAACGCCAGCCCGCTGTCTAGAACCTTCTGTATACCTGACGTGTCGGTAAGCCGTTCTCCGACTTGGGAGCGGATCTTGCTGTTCCTCTCCTTGGCGTTGATGGAATCGCTGGATATTCAAACACACGTCCACGCCGAACCCGAATACGCGTGCGTACCCGGGTTCGTCCTTGTGCCAACCCAGCGGACAATAATTGCGAACTGGGTGCGAGCGGACGGCCTCTGGTTTGTAGATGTTGTCGCACGACCAGCAACGCTTAAGGAGTTCCGGGAGTACTTGGGTGACGCACGAACAAGCTCTGTCACAGCAGCGTCAAGTCCGGACCAGCGACTTGAACGACTTGCTGACTATCTGGGGTTCGCTTGGCCGCGCTTAGCTCAGCGGTGTGTAGGAATCGCTAGACATGGCTGCGCAGGGCTCATACAGCCAAGAAGCCGCCTGCTTTCCACTGCCGCTGTTGAGGCGGCATGCCGGTTCGTAGCCGAGGTCTACACCGATGCCCGCCGACGCTGATGACCCTGACCACTCAACCGCTGGCAACCCATTCATTCGGCAAGGAAGTTTAACAGTGGCACGTCGTAGAGTGCATGATTTACGATGCGGCGCATGTGGGGTCCAGCGACCTCAATGACCAGCATTTCGACCAAGAACTGGACAGTGGCGCTCAGCAGGTGACTGGTGTGACCCATGGCGGAGTGTGGCTTCAATCCAACCGCAACGTGAACATGGGGTAAAATTCGCCTTGCTTCAGGGTCGAAGGCGATTGTTCCTCCTCCGATGGCCTCAACATTATCAAGATGCACTCGTGTCCATACGGGGGCTTGCGGATCTTCAAGCTTTTCACACGTACCAACCAGCTCCACGTCCTTGAAACCCGCGAGGAACATTGGGATGTATCCCTGCCGTAGGCCATTATCGGCGCAGAATTTTGCGAGTGCGTCGAAGAAGCTCTCTCCATGATCGAACGTCACGCCAAAGGTCCTGCCAAGCTTGAGTGTCGCGCTTTTCATCCTCGCTCCAAGGGGCGGGCACGGCGAGAACGTCTCACCGTCTGAGAGTGTGGGGAACTGGATCTTAGTCAGCATGGAACGGCCAGCTCCAGTCCGCGGTATTCGTGGGTCATCCGTCCGCGGATGGCCGTGGGCGGAGCCACAGACGGAAAGGAGCCGGCCATGCCCAGTATCTCTTGCCCTGACGCGGTCTGGTTGGGGTTGGGCGTGCACAAGGACACGATCTCGGTAGGGATCCTCGAGCCCGGCGCTGAGGTCGCCGTGGTGGACAAGATCTTCCATGACGAGGCGTCGCCGAGCCGCTCGCCAACTTCGGCGTGGGCCGCCGTGAGCGCCAGCGGCGCGCCGGGGAGGCCTGTGAGGCGGTGGGCTTGACCGCCGACCTGTGGGGCCGCCACCCAACGCCTGCGCGCCGCCACCCTCACCATCGCCCCCACGCCGGCCTCCCCCAACTCCACTGACCGCACTGGCCCGCTCTGATGTGTTGAAGCGGGGGAAAGCGGGGTGTGTCGGCTGAGCTCCGGAATCCGGAACCCAATCGACGCACCCCGCTTCGTCAGGTCAACTACCGCAGAAAGCCATGAACGGCTGCCCGGATGGTTGCGGCGTCCAGGCCGTGCGCGGCGTTGTGTTCGGCGGCTGTGCCGTAGCGCCGCAGCTCGGCGTCCCGGCCGACGCCGAGGGCGAGTACCCGGTGTGGGACGTCACGCAGCGCTTCCGCAACCACATGGGTGGACGTGCCGCGCAGGTACGGCTCGATCAGCACCACGTCGGCGCTGCCGTTCGAGCGCACCGCGGCCCGCAGCCCCTCGGCGTCGAAGGGGCGCACGGTGGCCGTGTACAGCACGGTTGCGTCCACCGCGGAGAGCGCGTCGAGCGCCGGGGTGAGCGTCGGGCCGACGGCGAGCACCACACCAGCGCTGCCTCGGCGGAGTACCCGCAGGCCGGCACCCACCGGGTACGACTGGGCATTGGCCTGGTCAGACAGTCGCAGATACACCCGGTCGTCGGTGCGCAGCGCTTGTCGCAGCAGAGCGACGGCCTCGCCGGCGTGACCGGGCACGTGCACTGTCCACCCGGGCAGCGTGTCCAGCAGCGCGACGTCGCCAGGCGCCATATGGGTCCGCCCGCCTTCGGCCCAGTCATGGGAGGCGCCGATGCTGACCAGCACCGCACCCACGTCCTGATGCCCCAGGTCGAGCTTGACCTGCTCGAACGGCCTCTCGACGAGGAACGGGGCGTAGGTGTGCACCACCGGCCTCAGGCCGGACAGGGCCAATCCGCCGGCGACGCCGATCATCGCCTGCTCCCGGATACCGACATTGATCACGCGACTGGGATGGCGGGCACCGGCGATGGTGAACAGGCCGGCCGAGATGTCGGCGAGCACCAGCGCGACCCGCGGGTCGTCGTCCAACGCGCTGTGCATCTCCTCAACGAAGGCTTCGCGCATCGTCCGTGGCATGGTCAGGGTGGTCATGTCCTCACTCCTTGGGTTTGACGGTGGCGATCACGGCGAGTGGCCGCCCGAGATGGGGCGCGGTGAATGCGGCATACAGCGCATTGTGGTCGTGGCCGTTCACGGTGGCCGCCTGCCAGCCCTCGCGGGCGAACCGGTCGGCGATGCCGCCAGGCCAGCCATGGGTGGCCGAGGCGTTGTCGACCACGACCGCGGTGATCTGATCCAGATCCAGCCGGGCAGCGACCGCGATGGCCTCGTGGTTGCTGCCTTCGTCCAATTCGGCGTCGCCGAGCAGCACCACGACCCGGGGTTGGGTGCGTCGCTGGGCGCGTAACCCGAGCGCGGTACCCACACCGAGCGCCAAGCCGTGGCCGAGTGAGCCGCTGGCGATTTCTACGCCGGGCACGAGGACGCGGTCGGGGTGCATGCCCAGCCGGGAGTTGAAGCGCGCCCAGGAGTCGAGTTCGGGCACGTCGATGAAGCCCTTGGCGGCGAGCACCGCGTAATAGGCCATCGGGCCGTGGCCCTTGGACAGCAGGAATCGGTCACGGTCCGGATGATCGGGGTCGGCCGGGTCGATGCGCAGCACACGGTCGTAGAGCACCCACAACACGTCCAGGGTGGAGTGCGCCGCCGGGGCATGTTTCTCGTCACCGGTCATCCGGGCGATGAGGTCGGGTAGGTCGGAGTATCTGAGCAGTGTCGTCGTCGTCATGGCCCTACTGTGCGACCTCGACTTAACTGGAGGTCAAGAGCTATCTTGGGCAATATGACGGCGCTGGCGGACTGGTTGACGATCGGCGAGTTGGCTCGGCGCAGCGGCGTGCCGCGTACCGCGCTGCGCTTCTACGAGGACCGGGGCCTGATCACGGCCGAGCGCACGACGGGTAACCAGCGTCGGTATCCCCGCCACATGCTGCGCCGGCTGGCGTTCATCCGCGCGGGACAACGGGTCGGCCTGTCGTTGGAGCAGATCGCCGACGCGCTGGCGAAATTGCCCGATCACCGGACCCCGACCAAGGGGGACTGGACCCGGCTGTCCCGATCCTGGCGCGGGGAGCTGGACGCCCGCATTGATGCATTGACGAGGCTGCGCGACCGGCTCGATGACTGCATCGGCTGCGGCTGCCTGTCGCTGCAGCGCTGCGCGCTGTCCAACTTCGACGACGTGATGGCGGCCAACGGCCCGGGGGCGTCCAGGCTCCGACCGGCGTCCGAGGGCGGCACATAACCCCAGCGGTGCCTCCGTGCGCACAGAGGGCACAGAGGGGCTCGACAGCGATCAGCGCGCCGCTGTCGAGCGGCGAGCCAGGAGTTCGCTCCACGCCCGTTGCAGTTCCTCGTCGGTGATTCGTCGTGCTCGGCCTCCCATTCGCCCGGAGCAGCCGCCTGCCGCGGATCTCGCTGCCACACGCCGCCTTCACGAAGCCGGAGATACTTGTACCCACAGAGGCCCTCGACCTCCTCAGAGAGGGCGGAGAAGATGTCTGTCGTGCATCCAGGCCTGGTGATGAGCACATCGTGACAGATGTGGCTGGCACTGCTCATTCGCCCGGAAGTGCACACAGGTGCGGCTTGGTTCCTGACCGGAGGCTTCCTCCACACATTTGTGGACGTTCACCGGACACCCTGTCCGGTTCGCGGTAGGGACCGTCCTTGCGGACGGCCCCCCGCACAGATCCCAGCGTGCGCTGCTAACGCACTGGGCTCCTGCCTTGGGTACGGGCGTCAAAACGCACGTTGGGGAACGGATG
>JBOGEA010000214.1:0-9967 GCA_050743205.1 Egibacteraceae bacterium
TCGTCGGGTGGAGCGACCTAAAAGGGTGAAGCGCTGAGCGGAACCCGACGAGGCGCGACCCCTTACGGCAGTTCTCAAACACGCATCTGACGGAAACCCGCATGCCAACCCGGACTTGGGCTCGCTCACCTTCAGCTTTCCGTCGAATCCGGAGGAAAGCTGCATATCAGCGCGACGGCTCCCTGTCGCGGGCGCGTTTGCCGCGTGAGCGACCGCGCTGGGCGGCGGACAGCTCGACCTTGCGCAGGCGGACGGTCGTGGGCGTCACCTCGACGCACTCGTCCTCGCGGCAGAACTCCAGCGCCTGCTCCAGGGAGAGCTGACGGTGCGGGATGAGGGGCACGAGCACGTCGCCGGTCGACTGGCGGATGTTCGTGAGCTTCTTCTCCTTGGTCGGGTTCACGTCGATGTCCTCCGACCGTGAGTTCTCGCCCACGATCATGCCCTCGTACACCTCGGTGCCCGGCCCGACGAACAGCGTGCCGCGGCCCTGCAGGTGGGCCAGCGCGAACCCGGTCGTCGGACCGCTGCGATCGGCGACGAGGCTGCCGGTGGGGCGGGTGCGCAGCTCACCGTGCCAGGGCTCGTAGCGCTCGTGCACGTGGTGCAGCAGCCCCGTGCCGCGGGTCTCGGTCAAGAACTCGGTGCGGAACCCGATGAGGCCGCGGGCCGGCACGATGTACTCCATCCTGATCCAGCCGCTGCCGTGGTCGACCATCTGCTCGAGGCGGCCCTTGCGCAGCGCGAGCAGTTGGATGAGCACCCCCTGGTACTCGCTGGGCGCGTCGATCGTCAGCCGCTCCATCGGCTCGCAGATCCTGCCGTTGAGGATCCGGGTCACGACCTGCGGCTTGCCGACCGTCAGCTCGAAGCCCTCCCGCCGCATGATCTCGACGAGCACCGCCAGCTGCAGCTCGCCGCGGCCCTGCACCTCCCAGATGTCAGGCCGCTCCGTGGGCAGCACCCGGATCGAGACGTTGCCGACCAGCTCTGTGTCGAGGCGGTGGCGCACCAGGCGGGCGGTCAGCTTCGTGCCGCTCTCGCCCGCGAGCGGGGAGGTGTTGATGCCGATCGTCATCGACAGGCTCGGCTCGTCGATCGTGATGACGGGCAGCGGGCGGGGATCCTCCGGGTCGGTCAGCGTCTCGCCGATCGTGATGTCGGCGATCCCGGCGATCGAGACGATGTCGCCCGGGCCCGCCTCGTTCGTGGGGACCTGGTCGAGGGCCGAGGTGATCAGCAGCTCGGTCGGGCGCACCCGCTCGACGGTGCCGTCGACCCTGCACCAGGCGACCTGCTGGCCGCGGCGCAACCAGCCGTTGCGGATCCGGCACAGCGCCAGGCGGCCGAGGTACGGCGAGGCGTCGAGGTTCGTGACGTGCGCCTGCAGCGGCGCGCCCTCCTCATATGACGGCGCCGGGATGGTCTCGCGGAGCACCCTGAAGAGCGGGCCGAGGTCAGGGCTGTCCGGCGACGTCCCGTCCTGTGGCTTGGCCAGCGACGCGCGGCCCGCCTTCGCGTTGCAGTACACGATCGGGAAGTCGATCTGGCGCTCGTCCGCGTCGAGGTCGAGGAACAGCTCGTAGCACTCGTCGACGACCTCGTCGATGCGCGCGTCCGGCCGGTCGACCTTGTTGATGACCAGCACGACCGGCAGCTGCGCCGCCAGGGCCTTGCGCAGCACGAACCGGGTCTGGGGCAGCGGCCCCTCGCTGGCGTCGACGAGCAGCAGGACGCCGTCGACCATCGACAGCCCGCGCTCGACCTCACCGCCGAAGTCCGCGTGGCCCGGCGTATCGATGATGTTGATCGTCAGGCCGCCGTGACGGACCGCGGTGTTCTTCGCGAGGATCGTGATGCCCTTCTCGCGCTCGAGGTCCATCGAGTCCATGACGCGCTCGGCCACGTCGGCGTTCGCGCGGAACGCGCCGGACTGCCACAGCATCGCGTCGACGAGCGTGGTCTTGCCGTGGTCGACGTGGGCGACGATCGCCACGTTGCGCAGGTCGTCGCGCGTGAGCATGCGAGAACTCCAAGGGGCAGCGAGCCGGGGGACCGCCCCAGCGCTCGCCGGGCGGCGCCGCCCATCCTAAGGGCGGCGGGCGCGGGGTGTGGCTGGACGGCGGTTTGGGCATCCTCGGCAGCGACACGCTGAACCGACAAGGAGAGAGCATGGTTACGGTAGGGTTGTGGGTCCCACTTGAGGCGAAACCGGGTAAAGAGGAGGAAGTCGAGGCCTTCCTCAAGAGCGCGCTGCCGCTCGTCCAGGATGAGCCGGGAACGACCGCGTGGTTCGCAGTCCGTGTGGGCCCGTCGCGTTTCGGTATCTTCGACGTGTTCGAAGACGAATCCGGTCGCAATGCCCACTTGACGGGACTCGTCGCGAAAGCCCTGATGGAACAGGCCCCCGACCTCTTCGCATCCCCGCCCGCCATCAACAAGATCGACGTGCTCGCTTCCAAGCTTCCAGGATAGGTCTTCTCCGCAAGGCGCGCGCCCGCCGGGAACGTATTCGGCGGGCGTGCGCCTTTTGCGTTGCCGAAACTCACCAGCGCTGTTGGGGGGCACTGTGAAGAGCGAGTCCGGTATTTCGGATTAACTCTTCACAGTGGCATCCCCGCGACCCAGTGTTGATCCAGTCGTTACAGAGCCGTAATGGCTCTACCTTAACTTTGCAAAAAAGCAGAACGGCGGTTGCCTTTGATACTTCGCGGGAGGCGAGCGGGCAAAACTGGGGAATTCCCCACCCCAGAAGACATCGGAACGAAGCGGAAGGCAAACTGCCATGGAGGCAAACGAACCGAGCATGACCGCACCGCCAGCCGGGTACCAGCGCCGGCATTTTCTCAAACTGGCCCTGGGCGCGGCGGTCGCGGTCCCGGCGGCCCAGCTGCTTGGGGCCCGTGCTGTCGCGGCGCAAGAGGCCAGGCCGATCAGGATTGGCTTCATCGCGCTCACCGACTGCGCATCAGTGGTGATGGCCGACCAGCTGGGATACTTCGAAGAGCGAGGCCTCTCGGTCGAAGTGATCAAGCAGGCATCGTGGCCGGCCACGCGGGACAACCTGCTCAATGGCGAGATCGACGCCGCACATTGCCTCTTCAGCATGCCGGTCTCGATGGCGGCGGGCCTTGGCGGGCAGCCCGACCAGGTGCTCAAGATCGCGATGACGCTGAGCAACAACGGTCAGGCGATAACCCTCCAGAAGGATCTGGCCGCCGCCGGCTACGGTGATCTGGCAGCGGTGAAAGAGACGCTGGGTCAGCTGCAGAACGGCACTGTGGCGATGACCTTTCCGGGCGGGACGCACGACACGTGGCTGCGGTATTGGCTGCTGACCGCGGGTATCGGGATGGACCAGCTCCAGATCATCCCCATTCCCCCTCCACAGATGGTGGCCAATATGAAGGTTGGCACGATGAATGGTTTCTGTGTCGGGGAGCCATGGAACGCGCAGGCGGTCACCGAGGACATCGGTTTCACCGCGATCACCAGCCAGGACATCTGGCAGCACCATCCCGAGAAGGCTCTGGTGGTCAACCCGACGTTTGCGGAGAGCCGGGTCGACGACCTGAAGGCGGTCATGGGCGCCGTCCTCAAGGCGAGCAGCTGGCTCGACGATCCAGCGAACCGTTCCCAAGCAGCTCAGACGATCGGCACCCCCGCTTTTGTGGGGGCCGATCCGGCCGTCATCGAGGGGCGCATGCTCGGACGCTACGACCTCGGCGCGGGGCTCGGTGAGAAGACGTTCACGGATGATTTCATGCAGTTCTTCCGCGGCGGCCAGACGAATGCTCCTCGCCGGTCGCATGTGATGTGGTTCTTGGCTCAGTATCGGCGCTTCGGCCTGTTGACGGAGGATCCTCCGTACCGCGAGATCGCCGACAATCTCATCCTGAGCGATCTGTACCAGGAAGTCGCCGCTGCTGAGGGGATCACCGTTCCCGACGACGATCTGGCACCGTTCCCCGTGAAGCTCGACAACGTCGAGTTCGACCCAGCAAGCCCAGAGAAAGAAGCGATGAGACCATGAGCGAACCAGAACGAGCATTGGTCGCTGACCGTGTTGATCAAGCAGAGCTGTTCGAGCCGGCGGCGCAAGCGGATCCGGCGTCTCTGGGGTCCGGACTGCCCGAAGCCCCGCAGATCCCGCCGCCCGCCACCACCGGGTGGTGGGAGGGCGCGGCCTCCAGCCTCGGCCTGGCGCTGGCCGGGACGGCCGTGTTCATCGCGCTGTGGCAGCTCGTTGCGAGCGTAAGTCCCGATCTGCCCACGCCGGCCGAGACGATCGCCGCGCTCACCGGCCTGCTGTCCAGCCCGCTGCACGACTTCGGGCCCAACGACCAGGGCATCTTCCGGCTGTTGGGAACGTCGCTGCGCAGGGTCTTCTTCGGTTTCGGCTTGGCGGCGGCCGTCGGCATCCCCCTGGGATTCCTGTTCGGGGGGAGCAGGCTCGTAGCCAAGGCGATCAACCCCCTCGTGCAGGTGCTGCGTCCGGTCTCGCCCCTGGCGTGGTACCCGATCTGCCTCGTGCTGCTGCACAACGCCGGCCAGGCCAGCGTGCTCACCATCGGGATCACCGCCCTTTGGCCCACCCTCATCAACACCGCCGTCGGGGTGGCCGGCATACCGCAGGACCATCGGGACGTGGCCCGGGTCTTCCGCTTCAGCAAGCTGAAGTACGTCCGTCAGGTGCTGCTGCCGTATTCGATGACGTCGATCATCACCGGTATGCGCCTGTCGATGGGCATCGCGTGGATGGTCATCGTCGCGACCGAGATGCTCTCGGGTGGGAGTGGAATAGGCTTCTTCGTCTGGGACTCGTACAACAACAACAATAACGCAGCCGTCGTGTCGGCGATCATATTCATCGGCCTGATCGGCTTCGCGCTCGACTACCTCTTCGCCCGGCTCGCTCAAAAGTTCGACTATGCGGGAGGCACCGCATGAGCCTCGAGATACGCGGGGTCCACAAATTCTTCTCTGGCCGCGCCGGCCGTCAGCACGTCCTGCGCGGGGTGGACCTGACGATAGAGAAAGGTGAGTTCGTCACGCTCATCGGCCATTCCGGCTGCGGCAAGTCCACGCTGCTGAATGTGGTGGCCGGGCTGACCATTCCCGAGGCCGGCGATGTCCGATTGAACGACAGACCGATCATGGGCCCCGGACCCGACAGGGCGATGGTGTTTCAGCACTACTCGCTGCTGCCGTGGATGAGCGTGTACTCCAACGTGTGGGAGGCGGCCCACTCCGCCCGCCCCGACCGCTCGCGGGCGCAGACCGACGAGGTGGTGGAGCGCTACTTGACGGCGGTGGGGCTCTGGCCTCACCGGACCAAACGGCCCGGCCAGATCTCCGGCGGGATGAAGCAGCGAGCCGCAGTCGCCAGAGCGTTCGCCGTGGGGCCCCAGGTGCTTCTCTTGGACGAACCCTTCGGCGCGCTGGACGCGCTGACCCGGGCGAAGCTGCAGGAGCAGCTGGTCGAGCTGTGGTCCGGCGAGTCCTCGACCGAGACGGTGCTCATGGTGACCCACGCCCTTGACGAGGCGGTGTACCTGGCCGACCGCATCGTGGTGATGGGCAACCCTCCCCGGCCATCGATCGTGGAGATCCTCGACGTTCCGCTCCCCCGGCCGCGCCACAAGAACACCGTGGTGCATCACCCGGCCTACCAAGGGGTCTACCACCGGCTCGCTGATCTGCTCACCGAGGAGGAGGAAGTCGTGCCGGTCGCGGGCTGAGCCCGACCGGTGTGTCGGTTGGGTGCCGGATTCCGGAACCCAGCCGACACAGCGCTCCGGGAGCCTCGTGCCGGCCGGATTCAGGTCGGTGCTGTCACCTTCAAGCCCGCGGCGTCCGCGGCCTGCGTCAGACGCTCGTCGTAGCTGACGAACGCGAGGTCCGTCAGCTCGAGCAGCAGCGCCGTCGCGAGATGGAGCGCGTCAAGCGTTCGCAGCGTGGGTGGTTCGAGGGTGGCGGCAAGGCTTATCGTGCGCTCGTCAATGGGAACCAAACTGATGCGGCGGAGCAGCGCTCTGGCTTGGTCGGCGCTGTCCGGACGGTGCCGGCGGACCGCCCGGATCAGCTCGGCTTCCAGCAGCGCGCTGGCGATGAGGCGCGGGCTGCCCAACCATCTTCTGAGCGCATCGCTCTCCCGCTCGCGAACGACGAGCTTGGCTGCCGCGGAGGTGTCCAGGTAGATGATCGCTCGGGTGCTCAGCGCTGGTCCTCGCGCATCTGTGACACCAGTTCGCTGAGGGGCCGCTCTCCGGGCTCTGGCTCAAGGGGTGGGGGAAGGTCGGAGAGATCTTCCACTGCGGGACGCAGCCTGCCTTGCGCCTCGAGACGACCGAGAGGGTCCTCATGGCCCGGCAGGGGGGTGAGAAGCGCAACCAACTCACCCCGTTCGGTCACACCCAACGTCTCCCCCGCGCGGACGCGCCGAAGGTACACACTGAGATTCTGTCGAAGATCGCGCACACCGATGGTTGCCATGACGCACAAGGTAGCACATCTGGCGACCGAGGGTGCTCATGGCCTCGCAGGGGGGGTGAAGCGTCAGGCGGCGTGCCTTGGGGTGAGTCGTCGAGCCCCTCCATCGCCCGCTCCTCACTGGCGCGCCAGGACGTTGTGACCGGCGTTTCGCAGCGCCTCACCGATGACGCGGCCAGAGACGTGGGCATCGAGCAGGATCCGCAGCACGTCAGTCGACGTTCTCCACTGTGATGAAGGGGTAGAGCTACCGCAACTCGCCGAGTGACCGCCGGTTCTCGGCGATCGCCTCATCGAGCTCTGTCGGGTAGTGCTCGCGATACGTCAGAGCCAGGCGGATCTGACGCTCGCTGAGGTCGGTCTCTGCGACCATGGGCTCGATGGAGCCGAAGTCGTTGAAGGCCTCGATGATCTGCCAGACATCCAGCCCGGTGCCGATCACCCACGCTCGCCGGTCGGCGTCGACGCCCCGAAAACCGATGCCGGGAAACCGCCTCATGCGTGCGGCCTCCTCGGTCAGCGCCTCCACGATCGCGCTCTTCGAGCGCTTGGTCCGGCGGGCCTCTGTGGCGACGAACCGGTCCGTTGCCTCGGTCAGTCGGATGCTGAACGGACTGCCCTTCTTGGCCTCTGTATCAGGCATTCCTCAAGCCTGACACAGAACTTACTGTGCAGCGGATAGTTCGATCCGGATCGACCAGATGCGTCCCTGGCCGGGCGAAGGCGGTGTCGACGGCCTCCGTGTGGTTTCCGGCACTGCACTGCACTGCTGGGCGTGGCGGGCTGGGTCGGGATGCCGCCATGGCGTGCGAGGCTTCGGCGGATGGCAAGCAGCTCGGCCGCGAGGTCCCTCACCGCTCGCACAGAGGGGCTCGACCGCGTCGCTGGCCTCCGTCATGACTGATCTGAGCGGGCTCGCCCAGCACCAGCGGGCGGAGGCGTACCGTGCGCGGGTGGACGAGTTCGCCCGGGCGGGGCGGCTCGCCGACGCCGAGCAGGCGGCGCGTGAGGCGCTGGACCGTCTGGAGCCTCACGGCAGCGTCCAAGCCGCGATCGCCGGACGGCTGGCGGCGCTCGCCGCCGCTCGGGACGACGGGCCGGCGCTGCTGGAGGCTCGCCGGACCGAGGGGCGCGCGGACCCGACGCTGAGGCGGCTGCTCGCCCTGGTCGATGTGGCCACGGCGCTCGGATGCCGTGAGGAGGTGGTCGCCGCCGAGGCCGACCGGGCTGCGGCCGGCCCGCTCGCCGGGCGGAGCCAGCTGGCTGCGAGCGTGCTGCTGCTGGACGGACGGGTCGCGGACGCCGTCGGCCTGCTCGCGGGTGGGTGCCGCCAGGGCTGGAACCGCGGAGACGACCCGGGACGAGTCGGGCCGTCGGCAGCGACGCGGTCGCCGACGACGAGTGGGACGATCTGCTGCTGTTCGAGCTGCTCGACTACGCGAACTGTGTTGATTGGCCGCCTTATGGGTTCCGCGACGACGACCTCGACGATTTCTGCCAGGCCGTGCCGTCCGCGGGTGAGGCGCTTCAGCGGTTCCGCGGCGTTCCCAAGGGCGGCCTCCTCCTGTCGGCGCTGCTGATCGACGTGCTGGATCGGCGCCCGTTCGACCCCGACGAGCGCCGGCGGTGGCTCGAGGTCGGCCGGGCCTACGTTGAGGCTGCTGTGCGCGAGGTCGCGGACGGTCAGATCCGCGGGGTGTACCAGCAGGTCGCGCACCTGGCCGTCGCGTGCGCCGAAGCGTTGGGGCTGGCCTGTGGCGGCCATCAGGCGGAGGCGTTCATCGACGGCCTCTTCGCCCGATACCCCCGGCACATCACCTTTCGCCGTAAGCTCCGCGCATTGATCGAGGAGTCTCCGCTGCTGTCGCCCGACACCGCGCAGGCGGGCGGGCGGTGACCCGCACGAGGAGGTGCGCTGATGTCGGAGGAGAGGACTGTCAGAGGGCCGGCGTCCGTGGCAGCTCCGGCGGTCGGCTGGTTCCCGGCCGAGGAGTTCGACGCCGCGCTCGCAGCTTGGCCTGACCTGCGCGAGTCGTGGGAGGCGGGCACTCACGGCGAGTACTGCCGGATGCTCGAAGGCCATCTCAAGAACTTCGTCAACGTCGGCATCCACCCGCGGCTCGCGGCGCTGCGGGTGCCGGTGCTGCGGGACTACGCCGCGGAGCACGAGCTGGACGCCGGCAGCTCCGACGCACGGAACGGGCTGGCGATCGACCTGCTGCGGCGCGGCGAGGTCTTCGACTGGCCGCCCGGCCGCAACGACCCCTGCTGGTGCGACAGTGATCGCAAGTACAAGAAGTGCTGCGGCCCCGTGCCCCCATCCATCATCGAGGCGCCAGCCGGTAACTGACCAGAGGTGGGGCGTACGCTTGTGGGAGAATGCGGGACTGTCCCGGGAATGGCCACGCCCTGGCCTGCCTGCGCGAGATCGTCGCGTCGAGGCAGGGGATCGCGTTCGTCGGGGCGGGGGCGTCAGCCGGGCTGTACCCGCTGTGGGGTGAGCTGATCCGCCAGTTGGCCGACGAGGCCGTCAAACGCGGCGACGGGACGGACGACGATCGCGCCTACTGGCTGCGCAACGCCGCGTCGAGCCCCCAGCAGGTCGTGAGGGGGATCAAGGAGCGGCTCGGTGGGCGGTCTTTCTTCGCGCTGCTTGAGGGCATCTTCGCCTACCGGACCGGGCCGGACGGCAACCCCTTCACACCGGTCCATCGTGCGCTGCTCACGCTGCCGTTCCGCGGCTATGTCACCACCAACTACGACTCTGGGCTCCTGGAGGCTCGGCGCGCCTGCCGCCCGCGGGCCCGAGCGACCGGATACTGCACCTGGAAGGACCGCGACCCGCTGCGGGCGTGGCTGACGGGGGAGGTGTTCGGGGAGCAGTCCTGCCCGATCCTGTACGCACACGGGATCTTCGAGCGCAGCAGCGAGACCATCGTGCTGGGCGCGAGCGAGTACCACCGGGCCTACCAGCCTGGCCTGTTCCACGAGCTGATCAAGAAGCTGTGGGGCCAGGAGCGGCTCGTGTTTGTGCGAGCCGGCAGGCCGCGTCGAGGAACTCGCGGAGGTCCGCGTCCAGGAATTCGCCGTACGACAGAGGATCCGGCTGCTCATCGAGTCCGGATCCGCCCCGGGACTCCTGGAGCACCTCCAACCCGTCCAAGACGACCACGAGCGGGACCATACGCAGCGCGGCGACAGCAGCCTCGACCAGGCGCCGCTCGCCGGAGGCCGGCAGATCGGCAACCTCAGCCGCCACCTCACACAGCGCCTCGAAGAACGGCTCTTGGCATGAACCCGTGGGTGGTACCGCCACTGCGCGTTGTGCGCTCAAGGCAGCGGTCGCGTTGCGCCCGGAGGGCCGTCGGCAGGGTTGGCCTGCGGGTGCGCCGTTGAGGGAGCTGGGGACAGATCCTGCGCTGCAGCTCGGTGGTGGTAGGTGGGACAGGGCTGGGGCGAGGTTGTGAGTCCTGAC